>NZ_JBMKHP010000003.1:0-428304 GCF_049238705.1 Enterobacter cloacae complex sp. IR5403
ACGCATCATTTACTCAAAATGCCCCACTGATGCCCCATAGAAAAACCGCATAACCTTAACTATCTGATTTAACATATTAATATCACTTCAATCATGATTCATCTGGATGAGCAAGGTCGGATCGTTTGCCTTTAGCTTCCTGCCGGTAATGTTCTGTATCGCCATTCCTCTGGGTCTGGCGCGCGAAAACAAAGGCGTGGCGGCGTTTGCGGGCTTCGTTGGCTATGCGGTCATGAACCTTGCGGTTAACTTCTGGCTGACCGCCAAAGGGATCCTGCCCACGACCGACGCGGCGGTACTGAAAGCCAATAACATTCAGAGCGTGATTGGTATTCAGTCCATCGATACCGGGATCCTTGGAGCCGTGATCGCGGGGGTGATTATCTGGATGCTGCACGAGCGATTCCACAACATCCGCCTGCCCGATGCGCTGGCCTTCTTCGGCGGGACCCGCTTTGTGCCAATCATTACGCTGGTTGTGATGGGTCTGTTTGGTCTGATCATCCCTCTGATTTGGCCGATTTTTGCCATGGGGATCACCGGTATTGGCCGCATTATCAACGGCGCGGGTGATTTCGGCCCGATGATTTTCGGTACGGGTGAACGTCTGTTGCTGCCGTTTGGTTTACAGCACATCCTGGTTGCCCTGATCCGCTTTACGGAAGCCGGCGGCACCATGGACGTTTGCGGTCATTCCGTTAGCGGCGCGCTGACCATCTTCCAGGCCCAGCTGAGCTGCCCGACCACTCACGGCTTCTCTGAAAGTGCGACGCGTTTCCTCTCTCAGGGTAAAATGCCTGCCTTCCTCGGCGGCCTGCCGGGCGCTGCGCTGGCGATGTACCACTGTGCCCGTCCGGAAAATCGTCATAAAATTAAAGGCCTGCTGATCTCCGGCGTTATTGCCTGCGTAGTGGGCGGTACGACAGAACCTATCGAATTCCTGTTCCTGTTCGTGGCACCGGTACTGTACCTCATCCACGCCGTACTGACGGGCCTGGGCTTTACCGTGATGGCTGTGCTCGGTGTGACCATCGGTAACACCGACGGTAACGTGATTGACTTCGTGGTCTTCGGTATCCTGCACGGTCTGTCCACCAAGTGGTATCTGGTGCCGGTTGTGGCCGCCATCTGGTTCGCGGTTTACTACGGGATCTTCCGCTTCGCCATCACCCGCTTTAACCTGAAAACGCCTGGCCGCGATACCGATACGGCCACCAGCGTTGAACAGGCGGTGGCTGGTACCGTTGGGAAATCCGGATATAACACGCCTGCTATTCTGGCGGCGCTGGGCGGTGCGGATAACATTACCTCTCTGGATAACTGCATCACCCGCCTGCGTTTGTCGGTGGCGGACATGTCCAAAGTGGATACCAACGCACTTAAAGCTAACCGGGCTATTGGCGTAGTACAGTTAAATCAACACAATTTGCAGGTCGTCATTGGCCCGCAGGTACAGTCAGTGAAGGATGAGCTGGCAACCCTGATGCGAACCGTCGAAGCCTGATGCCTCGCCCCCCCTCGTCATGAGGGGGTTTTACTTTACGGAGCACCGTCATGTTTGATTTTTCTACCGTCGTGGATCGACACGGCACCTGGTGTACCCAGTGGGATTATGTCGCTGACCGTTTTGGCGCTGCCGACCTGCTGCCCTTCACCATCTCTGATATGGATTTCGCCACCGCCCCCTGCATTACCGATGCGCTGCACCAGCGAATAAACCACGGGGTGTTTGGCTACAGTCGCTGGAAAAATGACGAATTTCTGGCCGCCGTGGCGCACTGGTTCCGGCAACGCTTTAACAGTCAGATTGATACCGAAACCGTGGTGTATGGGCCGTCGGTCATTTATATGGTCTCGGAGCTGATCCGCCTCTGGTCCTCGCCTGGCGACGGCGTGGTGGTTCATACCCCGGCTTACGATGCTTTTTATAAAGCCATCGACGGCAACCAGCGTACCGTTGTTTCCGTGCCGATGCAGAAAACAGCGCATGGCTGGGAGGGCGATATGGCCGCGCTGGAAGCGGCGCTGTCAAAACCGGAAAACAAGGTGTTGCTGCTGTGTAGCCCGCAAAACCCGACCGGCAAAGTCTGGACGCGGGAGGAGCTGACCACAATGGCGGCCCTGTGTGAACGTTATGACGTAGCGGTGATCAGCGACGAAATTCATATGGACATGGTATGGGGCACGCATCGTCACACCCCGTGGAATGAGGTTGCGCGCGGTAAATGGGCGCTGCTGACCTCGGGTTCCAAAAGCTTCAACATTCCGGCGCTGACGGGCGCCTGGGGGCTTATCGCCGATGACGCCAGCCGTAACGCCTATCTGAATGCATTAAAAGGTCGGGACGGACTCTCTTCCCCTTCCGTGCTGGCGCTGACCGCGCACATTGCTGCTTACCGGCAGGGCGAACCCTGGCTGGACGCGCTGCGGACCTATCTCGAAGAGAATCTGCGGTTTGTTGCTCGCGAATTAAACAGTGCTTTTCCGACACTCAACTGGCAACCGCCCGAGGCCACCTATCTGGCGTGGATCGATCTTAGCCCACTCGGTATAGATGACAAGACGCTGCAAAACGTGCTGATTGAACAGCAAAAAGTGGCCATCATGCCGGGATATACCTATGGGGATGAAGGTAAAGGCTATGTGCGTCTGAACGCTGGCTGTCCGCTTAGTAAACTTGAACAGGGCGTTCAACGCCTTATCGCTGGCATCAACACGCTGCTGTAAATTATTTGCGCAACGGAATATTCCCTTGCGCAAATAGCTTTTTACCCCGTTTTGTTTTTATAATATGGCGCACTTTAACCAGCAAAGAGTGCGACCATGATTGATACACGCCTGCCTTTAACTGATATTCACCGCCACCTCGACGGAAACATTCGTGCCCAAACCATTCTCGATCTTGGCCGCCAGTTCAATTTAACCCTCCCTGCCGAAACGCTTGAAACCCTGATCCCCCATGTTCAGGTCACGTCGAACGAACCGGATCTGGTGAGTTTTCTGAGCAAGCTCGACTGGGGCGTGAAGATGCTGGCCTCGGTGGATGCCTGTCGCCGTGTCGCCTTTGAAAACATCGAAGATGCCGCGCGCAACGGCCTGCACTATGTCGAACTGCGTTTCTCCCCGGGCTATATGGCGATGACCCACAATCTCCCCGTAGCGGGCGTGGTTGAAGCGGTCATTGAAGGCGTGCGTGAAGGCTGCAAAACCTTTGACGTTCAGGCGCGTTTGATCGGCATTATGAGCCGTACCTTCGGTGAAGCGGCCTGTCTTCAGGAGCTGGAAGCATTACTGGCGCATCGCGACCAGATCACCGCCATTGACCTGGCCGGTGACGAGCTGGGCTTCCCGGGCAGCCTGTTCCTGTCTCATTTCAACCGCGCACGTGATGCAGGATGGCATATTACCGTTCATGCGGGGGAAGCCGCTGGGCCGGAAAGCATCTGGCAGGCCATTCGTGAGCTGGGTGCGGAACGTATTGGTCACGGCGTGAAAGCCATTGAAGATCGCGCGCTGATGGATTTCCTCGCCGAGCAACGTATTGGGATCGAATCCTGCCTGACCTCCAATATTCAGACCAGTACAGTGGCGTCGCTGGCGCAACACCCGCTGAAAACCTTCCTTGAACACGGGGTGCTGGCTTCCCTGAACACGGACGATCCGGCGGTTCAGGGCGTGGATATTATTCACGAATACAACATCGCCGCACCGCAGGCCGGGCTGAGCCGCGAGCAGATCCGTCAGGCGCAAATCAACGGGCTGGAGATCGCCTTCCTGACGCCTGAAGAGAAACAGGCGCTGCGCAATAAAGTTGCTCAGTAGTCCTCTTTACTGCCGGGTGGCGCTGCGCTTACCCGGCCTACGAAAGCGTTTGGTACTTATGCCAGACAGAGCGTTGCGCGATGTTTGGCAGATTCGATCCCGAGCTCAATGAGCTCCATAATCTGGATTGCCTGGCTTGCGGGAACCGGATTTTCACCTGAACCGTTTAGCGCGTCACGAATGGCGGCGTAATACGCCGGATAGTTCCCCGGCAGGGTCAACACCGTCTCTTCAACCAGCGCCTCCCCCTCCGCACGCGTCACCACCCCGTCCCGCATGTCGTAGCCCCAGTCCTCCTGCGGTAAGCGTTCGCCATTTTTGAGGCGCTCTTCCTGCGGATCCAGGCCGAACTTCACATAGCTGCCGCGCGCCCCGTGAATGATATAGCGGGCCGATTCCGCCGCCGCAAGCATTGTCCCGTGCAGCACAATGCGCCGCTGCGGATAACTCAAAATGGCATGGAAATAGTCGGTGGTCTGCGCCCCCGGCCTGAGCTGCGCTAAATCGACCGTCATGCTCACGGGCAGACCAAACAGATGAACGGCCTGATCGAGAAGATGCGGCGCTAAGTCATACCAGATGCCGCTACCCGGTCCCGCCTGCTCGCGCCAGCGATCTCGCACCTGCGGACGATAACGATCGAAATGCGACTCAAAAAAGGCAATTTCGCCGAGCGTACCTTCGTTTATCAGCGCCTTAACCGTCAGGAAATCGCTGTCCCAGCGCCGATTGTGAAAGACCGATAATAACCGACCCAGACTTCGCGCCAGCGCATCCAGCTCGCGCGCCTGTGACAACGTCACGGTGAAGGGCTTATCGACAACAACATGTTTCCCTGCCTCCAGCGCCGCTTTCGCCAGGGGGAAATGCGTGTCGTTAGGGGTAGGAATGATAATAAGGTCAATATTAGGATCGTTAAACAGATGCTTAGGCTCCGTTACCACCGGCACGGCTGGCCAGTCGGCGCGGACCTTAGTCTCATCGCTGCTTGTGATAGCCGCCAGTTCCATTCCCGGCGTACCGGCAACCAGCGGTGCATGGAAGGTTTTGCTTGCGTACCCGTAGCCAATAAGACCGACGCGGATGTTTTCACTCATCGTGTGCCCCCTCGCTGTGCGCTTATTTATCACTGGCCTTGTGCTTAACGCACACATTAATAATGTGCCCTGTGAGTTAAAATAGCATCTCACGACAGCGTTTTTTGTTACCTCGCATTAAAGTGTGTATAGGGGCCGGGGAATCGTTCCCAAAGCGCTTGCTCTGGCGAAAAGGGCGCTGTAACATTTGTAATCTGTATTTATGGATAAATTACAAACACAAATTATGTCGTTAATAATTAATCGAATCATTGAATTAGCGGGATGGATTGTCCTTGGGGTTTCAGTCGTGTTGCTCGGTATTGCCAGCCATATCGATAACTACCAGCCGCCGGAGCCTGTTACTGTCGCACAACAAAAGTAAGCCGTAGCGTCATAAAGCGTGACACATTACGTCATGGTACGTATTGCCAGCCGTAATGAACGGGGTTACCCTTCTCTTCCAGGCATCTGCTGGTGCCTGATTCTTCGCAAAGAAAACTCCTAATTTCGTCGCGTTACCCGAGTGGACAGTTTACGTCTTTATTAATCCGTTTATTATTCGAACGCATTACCTTTATGGGTATTACCCTTTTATATGGAAACTTATTAATATGACAGTTCAGGACTATTTATTAAAATTTCGCAAGATCAATTCCCTTGAAAGCCTGGAAAAACTGTTTGACCATCTGAACTACACGCTGTCGGATAATCAGGACATCATCAATATGTACCGCGCTGCTGACCATCGTCGCGCCGAACTGGTCTCTGGCGGTCGTCTGTTCAATGTGGGGGAAGTGCCTAAATCAGTATGGCGTTACGTTGTATAAGAAAGTAGCCTTCGGCGTGAAATGTTATATACTCTCCGCCCTGCAAATTTCTGTATAACATTTCGCGCAGACTATGGGAGAGCGTATGACCGCATTGCCTGGAGAGAGAATTGGGGGCTGGTTAATCGCCCCGCTGGCATGGCTGCTGGTGGCATTATTAAGCGCTTCGCTGGCGCTGTTGCTTTACACCACCGCACTGGTTACGCCTCATGCTATCCAGACACTGATGTCCCAGAGTGCGCTTAATATTGCGACGTGGTTTGTGTCGTTCGTTTTCGCGATCGCGATGTGGTACTACACGCTGTGGCTGACTATCGCCTTCTTCAAACGCCGCAAAAGCGTGCCGAAACATTACATTATCTGGCTGCTGGTCTCCGTGCTGCTGGCCGTCAAAGCATTCGCTTTCTCGCCAGTGTCTGACGCGCTGGCGGTTCGCCAGTTACTGTTCCCGCTACTGGCGACGGCGCTTCTGGTCCCTTATTTCAAGCGCTCGACGCGCGTTAAGAAGACCTTTGTTAACCCGTAATAACCTTACAGTTAACCTGTTGTGGCCTGTTGTCGTTTATCCGATAATAGGCGGCTATTTTATTTCAGGCTAAATAATGACCGATTACTTACTGCTCTTCGTCGGAACTGTGCTGGTTAATAACTTCGTACTGGTGAAGTTCCTTGGCCTGTGCCCGTTCATGGGCGTCTCCAAAAAGCTGGAGACGGCAATGGGCATGGGGCTGGCCACCACCTTCGTGATGACGATGGCCTCCATTTGCGCATGGCTGATTGATACCTGGATCCTGATCCCGCTCGACATGCTCTACCTGCGCACCCTGGCCTTTATTCTGGTCATTGCGGTTGTGGTGCAATTTACCGAAATGGTGGTGCGTAAAACCAGCCCTGCCCTGTATCGCCTGTTGGGTATTTTTCTGCCCCTCATCACCACCAACTGTGCGGTGCTGGGCGTGGCGCTACTGAATATCAACCTCGGGCATAACTTCCTGCAATCGGCGCTGTACGGTTTTTCCGCCGCGGTCGGTTTCTCTTTTGTTATGGTCCTGTTCGCCTCGATTCGCGAGCGTCTGGCCGCGGCGGATATTCCCGCGCCGTTTCGCGGTAACGCCATCGCTCTGGTGACCGCAGGTTTAATGTCTCTGGCCTTTATGGGCTTTAGTGGTCTGGTGAAGTTGTAATGAGTGCTATCTGGATTGCCATCGCGTCCATCAGCGTACTGGGACTCGTCTTTGGCATCATTCTGGGTTATGCCTCCCGCCGGTTTGCGGTGGAGGACGATCCGGTTGTTGAAAAAATTGATGAACTTTTACCCCAGAGCCAGTGCGGGCAGTGCGGCTACCCAGGCTGCCGCCCTTACGCTGAGGCGGTGGGCGTGCAGGGAGAAAAGATCAACCGCTGCGCACCGGGTGGCGAAGCGGTCATGCTTAAAATAGCTGCCCTGCTGAACGTCGATCCCCAGCCTGTCGACGGCGATGAACAGGCCCAGGAGCCCGTTCGTGCCCTTGCTGTTATCGACGAAGCCAACTGCATTGGCTGCACCAAATGTATTCAGGCGTGTCCTGTTGACGCCATTGTGGGCGCAACGCGCGCGATGCACACCGTTGTGGCGGATCTGTGCACCGGCTGTAATCTCTGCGTGGCACCCTGCCCGACGCAGTGTATAGAACTACGCCCGGTTGAAACGACTACCGAAAACTGGAAATGGGACCTTCAGGCCATTCCGGTTCGCAATATTCCTGTGGAACAACATGCTTAAGTTATTTTCTGCCTTCAGAAAAGAGAAGATCTGGGATTTCGACGGCGGCATTCATCCGCCTGAGATGAAATCGCAGTCTAACGGCACACCGCTGCGCCAGATCCCACTGGCGACCCGTTACGTTATGCCCCTTAAACAGCATATCGGCGCGGAAGGCGAACTGTGCGTGAAAGAAGGCGATAGCGTTCTTCGCGGCCAGCCGCTGACCTTTGGTCGCGGACGGATGCTGCCGATACATGCCCCGACTTCCGGTAAGGTGGTGGCTGTTGCCCCCCATACCGTTGCCCATCCGTCGGCGTTGTCTGAGCTGAGCGTGATCATAGAAGCCGATGGTGAAGACCGCTGGATCGAGCGTGACGGCTGGAGCGACTACCGTTCCCACAGCCGTGAAGCGCTGATTGAACGCATTCATCAGTTCGGCGTGGCGGGTCTGGGGGGCGCAGGCTTCCCGACCGGCGCTAAGCTTCACGGCGGCGGCGATAAAATCGAAACGCTGATCATCAACGCCGCCGAGTGCGAACCGTACATCACCGCCGATGACCGTCTGATGCAGGACTGTGCCGCGCAGGTGGTGGAAGGGATTCGCATTCTTGCGCATATTCTGCAACCCCGCGAAGTGCTGATCGGTATTGAGGACAATAAACCGCAGGCCATTTCGATGCTGCGTGCGGTACTGGCGGACAGCCACGATATCGCCCTGCGCGTGATCCCGACCAAATACCCGTCCGGCGGGGCAAAACAGCTGACGCAGATCCTGACCGGCAAACAGGTCCCCCACGGGGGCCGTTCGTCCGACATCGGCGTGCTGATGCAAAACGTGGGAACCGCCTACGCGGTGAAACGTGCGGTGATTGATGGCGAGCCATTGACCGAGCGCGTCGTCACGCTGACCGGCGAGTCCGTCTCCCGTCCCGGCAACGTCTGGGCGCGTCTGGGTACGCCAGTGCGTCATCTGCTGGAACAGGCTGGCTTCTGCCCGGGTAGCGATCTACTGGTCATTATGGGCGGCCCGCTGATGGGCTTTACCCTGCCGTGGCTGGATGTGCCGGTGGTGAAGATTACCAACTGCCTGCTCGCCCCTTCCGCAACGGAGATGGGCGAAACGCAGGAAGAGAAAGGCTGCATACGCTGTAGCGCCTGTGCGGACGCGTGCCCGGCAGATTTACTGCCGCAGCAGTTGTACTGGTACAGCAAAGGCCAGCTGCACGATAAAGCCCAGGCGCATAACCTGGCTGACTGTATTGAATGCGGTGCCTGCGCCTGGGTCTGCCCCAGCAATATTCCGCTGGTGCAGTATTTCCGTCAGGAGAAAGCCGAAATCTACGCCATCTCCATGGAAGAAAAACGTGCCGCTGAAGCGAAGGCCCGTTTTGAAGCGCGCCAGGCGCGACTGGAGCGCGAGAAACAAGCCCGTCAGGAACGCCATAAGCAGGCTGCCGTGCAGCCTGCGGCGAAAGATCAGGATGCCATTAACGCAGCCCTGGCCCGCGTGCGCGAGAAGAAAGCCACCGCCGCCCAGACGGTTGTGATCGCTCCGGGAGAAAGACCGGACAACAGCGAAGCGATTGCGGCCCGCGAAGCGCGGAAAGCCGAAGCACGCGCGCGTCAGGCGGAGAAAGCGCAAAACGCCAAACCGGAAGCCGATATCGACCCACGTAAAGCGGCGGTGGAAGCGGCTATCGCCAGGGCAAAAGCCCGTAAAGCCGGTCAGCAGACAGTGGTGGTTGAACAGGAAGCGACGGATCCACGCAAGGCGGCCGTTGAAGCCGCTATCGCCCGCGCCAAAGCACGTAAAGCGGCACAAGTTCAGCCTGCCGAAGAGAGTGAAACGCCTGTCGACCCGCGTAAAGCCGCCGTTGAAGCGGCCATCGCCCGTGCCAAAGCACGAAAAGCGGCACAGCAGGACGAACTGCCTGCGGCCGCTAATGACGATCCACGCAAAGCCGCAGTCGCCGCCGCGATTGCGCGCGTTCAGGCAAAGAAAGCCGCGCAGCAAGCCGTTAACGAGGATTAAATGGTTTTCAGAATTGCAAGTTCCCCTTACACCCATAACCAGCGCCAGACATCGCGTATTATGATGCTGGTGTGCCTGGCCGCGCTGCCAGGTATTGCCGTACAGTGTTGGTTTTTCGGCTGGGGTACGCTTTTCCAGTTAGTTCTGGGTTGCGCCAGTGCCGTCGCAGCAGAAGCCGCGATCCTGAAGCTGCGCAAAATGGAAGTGACTCGCATCCTGAGCGATAACTCCGCCCTGTTGACCGGCCTGTTGCTGGCCATCAGCATTCCCCCGTTTGCCCCGTGGTGGATGGTGGTATTGGGAACGGTGTTTGCGGTGATCATCGCCAAGCAGCTGTACGGCGGACTTGGCCATAACCCGTTTAACCCGGCGATGATTGGCTACGTGGTGCTGCTGATCTCCTTCCCGGTACAGATGACCAGCTGGCTGCCGCCGCATGAAATCGCCGCCACGGTGCCCGGCTTTATGGATGCCCTGCACGTTATCTTTACCGGCCACACCGCGCTGGGCGCGGATATGAACGCGCTTCGCATGGGCGTGGACGGCATCAGCCAGGCCACCCCGCTCGATACCTTCAAAACCTCCCTGCGTGCCGGACACAGCGTGGAGCAGGTGATGAAATCGTCTATTTACAGCGGCGTACTGGCGGGTGCTGGCTGGCAGTGGGTCAATCTGGCCTATCTGTTGGGCGGCGCGTTCCTGCTGCAACAGAAGGCAATCCGCTGGCATATTCCGGTGAGCTTCCTGGTGACGCTGGCCGTCTGCTCGACGCTCGGCTGGGTGATCTCACCTGAGTCGCTGGCCAGCCCGCAGCTCCATCTGCTCTCCGGCGCGACCATGCTCGGGGCATTCTTTATTCTGACCGATCCGGTCACCGCGTCTACCACCAACCGTGGTCGTCTGATTTTCGGCGCGCTGGCGGGCTTGCTGGTCTGGCTTATTCGCAGCTTTGGCGGTTATCCGGACGGCGTGGCATTTGCCGTGCTGCTGGCTAACATCACCGTTCCGCTCATCGACTACTACACGCGTCCCCGCGTGTACGGTCATCGCTAAGGGTCACGCCATGCTAAAGACAATGCAAAAACACGGCGTCACGCTGGCGATCTTCGCCGCCGCCCTCACCGGGCTGACCGCGCTGGTAAATGAACTGACGAAAACCACCATTGCAGAGCAGGCAATGAAGCAGCAAAAAGCGCTGTTCGATCAGGTGATCCCATCCGACCTCTACGATAATGACCTGCAAAAAAGCTGCTTTGTCGTGCAGGCTCCGCAGCTCGGTAAAGGACCCCATCGCGTTTATATTGCCCGCAAGGGCGATAATCCCGTGGGTGCCGTCATGGAAGCCACCGCGCCGGACGGTTACTCCGGTGCGATTCAGTTGCTAGTGGGCAGCGATTTTTCCGGCACCGTGCTGGGTACGCGCGTGACGGAACATCACGAAACGCCGGGCCTTGGCGACAAAATTGAAACCCGCTTAAGCGACTGGATCTTACACTTCGCCGGGAAGATGATTCACGGCGAAGACGATCCTGCTTTCGCGGTGAAAAAAGATGGCGGCGAGTTTGACCAGTTCACCGGCGCCACGATTACCCCGCGCGCGGTGGTCAACGCCGTCAAGCGCGCCGGGCTGTATGCCGAAACGCTGCCCGCGCAGATCAATCATCTTTCCACCTGTGAGGAGTGACCATGAGCCAGGTTAAAGAGGTTATCGTCCAGGGTCTCTGGAAGAACAACTCCGCGCTGGTACAGCTGCTGGGGCTGTGTCCGCTGCTGGCGGTGACGTCTACCGCCACCAACGCGCTCGGGCTGGGGCTGGCGACCACGCTGGTGCTGACCCTGACTAACTTTTCCATTTCTGTTTTGCGCCGCTGGACGCCGTCGGAAATCCGTATTCCGATCTATGTCATGATCATTGCGTCGGTGGTCAGCGTCGTGCAAATGCTGATTAACGCCTACGCATTTGGCCTGTACCAGTCGCTCGGGATCTTCATTCCGCTTATCGTGACTAACTGTATTGTCGTAGGCCGCGCTGAAGCCTTCGCGGTGAAAAACAATCCGGCTATTTCCGCGCTGGATGGGTTTTCCATCGGCATGGGCGCGACTGCCGCCATGTTCGTCCTCGGCTCTCTGCGTGAAATTTTGGGCAACGGTACGCTTTTCGACGGTGCGGACGCGCTGCTTGGCGGCTGGGCGAAGTCGCTGCGTATTGAGGTGTTCCATACGGACACGCCGTTCCTGCTGGCCATGCTGCCGCCTGGCGCCTTCATTGGCCTTGGGATGATACTGGCGTTAAAATACCTGATTGATGAAAAACGTAAACGCCGCGCCGCTGAGCGCAGCATACAGGAAGGGATCCCCGAGAAAGCAGTATGAATAAAGAGAAACGCATTGCGATCCTGACGCGCCTGCGCGATGAGAATCCTCATCCTACGACTGAGCTGAACTTTAACTCGCCGTTTGAACTGTTGATCGCGGTGCTGCTCTCTGCGCAGGCGACGGACGTGAGCGTCAACAAAGCCACGGCCCTGCTCTACCCTGTCGCCAATACGCCGCAGGCCATGCTGGAGCTGGGCGTTGAGGGTGTGAAATCCTATATCAAGACCATTGGCCTGTTTAACAGCAAGGCCGAAAACGTCATTAAGACCTGCCGGATCCTGCTGGAGCAGCACGGCGGTGAAGTCCCGGAAGACCGCGCTGCGCTGGAAGCGTTGCCGGGCGTCGGGCGTAAAACGGCAAATGTGGTGCTGAACACGGCGTTTGGCTGGCCGACCATCGCCGTGGATACCCATATCTTTCGCGTCTCTAACCGCACCCGGTTCGCGCCGGGTAAAAACGTGGAAGAGGTGGAAGAGAAACTGTTAAAAGTGGTCCCGGCGGAATTTAAGGTGGACTGCCACCACTGGCTGATCCTGCACGGACGGTATACCTGTATTGCCCGTAAGCCACGCTGCGGTTCCTGCATTATCGAAGATCTCTGCGAATACAAAGAAAAAGTCTATCCCTGAGCGTAAACCACCTAACTTCTTACCTGTTCAAGCCCTTAATATTAACAAGGGCTCTGATATCTTCCCGATTGACCATAAATTGCCCTCTCTTTCTCCTTTACGCTTTGTCGATTCTTCGGTCATTTAACACTCAAACAGGTTAATAGTTTTTTCATCACCAAAAATTTCTATACATCTGTGATCGCGATCACTCTGATAACCTGATGTTGGATTTTTGTTGTTAAAACCCGCCCAACCCCTTTGTCAGACAAGATTTCATCGATTCCACACCGCACATAAGACCAGTCATTTTTCAGAATATGGGCTATATCACTGCCAATCACCCAAAATAGCAGAACATATCGCCATACAGCCGTTGAACAGGGTCGTTTACAGTGAAAAAAACCATCAATTTTGAACGGATGAGATTTAACGCTGTATAACATTTGCATGACCCGATGATTATACCGCCAGAGTTATATGTAACAGATTATTACAAACGTATTGCCAGATGGGGCTGGATAGTGAACATTACCCGCCGTTTCCCCTCCCAATATAACTATAAAGCGGATGGACTACGGTCATCACGCTATGAACACCCCCGTTAATATGGGATGTAAAAAAAGAGGTATATGTGTCTACTGCAAACAATAAACCAACAGATGAGAGCGTAAGTCTTAACGCTTTCAAACAGCCTAAAGCGTTCTATCTCATTTTCTCTATCGAATTATGGGAACGTTTTGGCTACTACGGCCTGCAAGGGATCATGGCGGTTTACCTGGTTAAACAGCTGGGTATGTCTGAAGCCGATTCCATCACGCTGTTCTCTTCCTTCAGCGCCCTGGTGTATGGCCTGGTAGCTATCGGCGGCTGGTTAGGCGATAAAGTTCTCGGTACTAAACGTGTCATTATGCTGGGCGCCGTTGTTCTGGCGATTGGCTATGGGCTGGTTGCCTGGTCCGGGCACGATGCAGGTGTGGTTTACATGGGTATGGCTACCATCGCGGTAGGTAACGGCCTCTTCAAGGCGAACCCGTCTTCCCTGCTCTCTACCTGCTACAGCAAAGATGACCCACGTCTGGACGGTGCATTTACCATGTACTACATGTCCATCAACATCGGTTCCTTCTTCTCTATGCTGGCAACCCCATGGCTGGCCGCAAAATTCGGCTGGAGCGTAGCGTTTGCGCTGAGCTTCGTGGGTATGCTGATCACCGTTGTGAACTTCCTGTTCTGCCGTAGCTGGGTTAAAGACTACGGTTCAAAACCAGACTTCGAACCCGTGCACATGGGCAAACTGCTGTCAACCATCGTCGGCATCGTGATCCTGGCCGCTGTCGCCACCTGGCTGCTGCACAACCAGGGCGTTGCACGTGCCGTACTGGGCGTGGTTGCGCTGGGTATCGTGATTATCTTCGCGAAAGAAGCCTTCGCGATGCAGGGTGCGGCACGTCGTAAGATGATTGTGGCGTTCATCCTGATGCTGGAAGCGATCATCTTCTTCGTTCTGTACAGCCAGATGCCAACGTCTCTGAACTTCTTCGCTATCCGCAACGTTGAGCACTCCATCCTCGGTATCGCGTTCGAGCCGGAGCAGTATCAGGCCCTGAACCCGTTCTGGATCATGATTGGTAGCCCGATTCTGGCCGCTATCTATAACAAGATGGGCGACCGTCTGCCTATGCCGCACAAGTTCGCTATCGGTATGGTGCTGTGCTCTGGCGCATTCCTGGTGCTGCCGCTGGGGACGAAATTCGCAACCGACGCGGGTATCGTGTCTGTTAACTGGCTGATCCTGAGCTATGCGCTGCAATCCATCGGTGAACTGATGATCTCCGGTCTGGGCCTGGCGATGGTTGCGCAGCTGGTCCCTCAGCGTCTGATGGGCTTCATCATGGGTAGCTGGTTCCTGACGACCGCTGGCGCAGCCATCATCGCAGGTAAGATTGCGAACCTGATGGCGGTACCAGACAACGTTACCGACCCGCTGGTTTCCCTGAATGTCTACGGCACCGTGTTCATGCAAATTGGTATCGCGACCGCCGTGATTGCCGTGCTGATGCTGCTGACCGCACCTAAACTGAATCGTATGACGCAGGACGACGACAAATCCGCTAAAGCGATCAAAACCGCGAACGCGTGATGTCATCGGGAAACGACTGAACAGAAGCCGCTAATTGATTAGCGGCTTTTTTTTTATCTGAACGCGCACTAACATAGCTGGAACCTCAGCAAAAAGGAGTTACCGATGAAACTGTTCTATAAACCGGGCGCCTGCTCTCTTGCTTCCCATATTACGCTTCGCGAGAGCGGTAAAGATTTCACGCTGGACGGCGTTGACCTGATGAAAAAGCGCCTGGAAAACGGGGATGACTTTTTTGCGATTAACCCAAAAGGCCAGGTTCCGGCCCTGCTGCTGGATGATGGCACCCTGCTGACCGAAGGGGTGGCGATTATGCAATTCCTGGCGGACAACGTACCGGATCGTCAGCTCCTTGCCCCCACCGGCAGCATTGCACGTTATAAGACGCTGGAGTGGCTGAACTATATTGCCACCGAACTGCACAAAGGATTTACGCCCCTGTTCCGCCCGGACACGCCGGAAGAGTACAAACCTACCGTGCGCGCGCTGCTGGAGAAAAAGTTGCAGTACGTTAACGACGCGCTGAAAGACGACCAGTGGATCTGTGGCTCGCGTTTCACCATCGCCGATGCTTATCTGTTTACCGTTCTGCGCTGGGCGCGCGCGGTTAAGCTGAACATGGAAGGGTTAGACCATGTCGCGTCGTATATGACGCGCGTGGCGGAGCGTCCTGCGGTGGCGGCGGCGCTGAAAGCGGAAGGGTTGAATTAACCGAAGGCCTGGGTTGCCGGGTGGCGCTGACGCTTACCCGGCCTACCAATTCCGTAGGCCCGTGCAAGCGCAGCGCCGCCGGGCGGTGTCTAAAGCTGCGTTGCGCTGAAATAGTGCTCCGGCTTCGCGATACGATCCTGCGCCGCGACGACCTGGAGCTCATATTCCTGCATCGTCTTCGTCGCAATCATGATTTCATAAACGGCTGCGGTGACGTGCTCCAGCGCATCGCGCAGGCTCGCACCCTGCAATAGCTTCACCAGCAGCAAACCGCTGGTCACATCCCCGACCCCGACAGGCTGACGTGTACCGAAATCCACCAGCGGTCGACTGATATGCCAGGCTTCATCCTTCGTCACCAGCAGCATCTCAAAACGGTCCTGGCTCAACCCTGCGCGTGCCAGGTGTTTCACCAGCACAATCTCTGGCCCCTGTGCGATCAGCTCGCGAGAGGCGCTTACCGCCTCTTCTACGCTGTTGACCGGATGCTCGCACAGGATCTCAAGTTCAATCAGGTTGGGGGCAATAATATCGCTGGCGGGCAATGCATGGCGGACATGAAACTCCGCAACGCCCGGCGCTACAATGCAGCCTTTTTCCGGATGTCCCATCACCGGATCGCAGAAATATTTCGCCGCGGGGTTTGCCGCTTTCACCTGGCGCACAATGCCGAGGATATGTTCCCCCTGCTCCGCCGAACCCAGATAGCCGCTCAGTACGGCATCGCAGCGTTTGAGCTGGTCGATATCCGCAATCCCCTGAACGATTTCCGTCAGATGCGACGGCGGCATCACGCAGCCGGTCCATTTACCGTACTGGGTGTGATTCGAAAACTGGACGGTATTGAGGGGCCAGACGTTAACGCCGAGGCGGCGCATCGGGAATTCCGCAGCGCTGTTGCCAGCATGTCCAAACACAACGTGGGACTGAATGGCGAGGATGTTCTTCATGTTTTACTTACCAAACCCTGTCAAAACAAAAGGGGCGTGGTTTCCCACGCCCCTGCATACTTTTAATTACTTCCAGCAGACCAGGCAGTAATTTTTCTTACCGCGACGCAGCAGCGTGTAGCGACCATAGAGACGGTCGTTCTCGGTAAAGGTGTATTCCGGATCGGCCTGTTTTTCGCCATTAATGGTGATGGCGTTAGAGGCGATGGTTTTACGCGCCTGACCGCGAGACGGCTGGAGCTCGGAGTCCACCAGCGCCTGCATCAGATCTGCGCCTTTTTCCATCTCTACCATCGGCACGCCATCCTGCGCCAGCTGTTCGAAATCCGCTTCGCTTAAATCGCTCAGGGTTCCGTTGAACAGGCTCGCCGTAATGCGCTTCGCCGCCGCCAGACCTTCTTCGCCGTGAACCAGTTTGGTCACTTCGTCCGCCAGCACGTACTGGGCGCGTGGTGCTTTACCGCTGTTCTTGTCTTCTTCTTCCAGCGCATTGATTTCTTCGATATCCATAAAGGTGAAGAACTTCAGGAAGCGATAAACGTCGGCATCCGCCGTGTTGATCCAGAACTGGTAGAACTTGTACGGGCTGGTTTTCTTCGGATCCAGCCATACCGCGCCGCCTTCGGTCTTACCGAACTTGGTACCGTCGGCTTTGGTGATCAACGGCACGGTCAGACCAAACACCTGATTCTGGTGAAGGCGACGGGTCAGATCGATACCGGAGGTGATGTTACCCCACTGGTCGGAACCGCCAATTTGCAGAGAGACGCCGTGCAGCTTGTTCAGGCAGGCGAAGTCATACCCCTGCAACAGGTTGTAGGAGAACTCGGTGAAAGAGATACCCTGATCGTCACGGTTAAGACGCTGCTTCACTGCTTCTTTGTTAATCATCTGGTTAACAGAGAAGTGTTTGCCGATGTCACGCAGGAACGTCAGCACGTTCATGCCACCAAACCAGTCGTAGTTGTTCGCCGCAATCGCAGAGTTATCACCGCAGTCGAAATCCAGGAACGGTGCAACCTGTTTCCGGATCTTATCCACCCACTCCTGCACGGTGTCTTCGGTATTCAGCTTACGCTCAGCGGCTTTGAAACTTGGGTCGCCAATCAGACCGGTCGCGCCGCCAACCAGTGCGACAGGCTTATGGCCGGCCATCTGGAAGCGTTTCAGGCATAACAATGGAACAAGATGCCCCAAATGCAAGCTGTCAGCGGTGGGATCGAAGCCGCAATAGAGCGCGATCGGGCCTTGCGCCAGTCGCTCTGCTAACGCTTCCTCGTCCGTCACCTGGGCCACGAGGCCCCGCTCTTGCAATTGTTTAATCAAGTTACTGCTTGCCATCAAATTCTCCATGTATAAACGACTGCACCTTTGCCGGTACACGACTTTTCGCCTGATGCGAAAGGACCATAGAATAAAGCGCCAGCGCGGTGTGCGCTAGCGCTTAAATCAACAAATTTTGGGGATTACGGGGCCAGTCTGTCGATTTTCCAGCCACCGTTGTCGCGCTGGTATAAAAAGCGGTCGTGCAGGCGGTGTTCACCGCCCTGCCAGAACTCTATCTGTTCAATGGGGATGCGGAACCCGCCCCAGAAACTCGGCAGCGGTACTTCACCCTGCTGAAACTTCTGTTTGAGTTCGAGGAATTTACTCTCCAGCACGCCGCGGGCTGAGATTCGGCTGGACTGTTTAGAGACCCAGGCGCCGATCTGACTGTCGCGCGGGCGGCTGTGGAAATATTTTACCACTTCGAGCGTAGAGAGGCGCTCCGCCTTGCCGGTGACCATCACCTGGCGCTCCAGCATATGCCACGGGAAGAGCAGGCTAATACGCGGATTATTTTCAAGGTGATGCGCTTTACGACTGCCAAGGTTGGTGTAGAACACCAGCCCTTTCTCGTCATAATGCTTGAGAAGAACGATGCGTTGATACGGCTGACCGTTTTCATCAACCGTGGCAACGACCATCGCCGTCGGGTCGGCCAGTTTCGCTTCGCAGGCCTGCTTCAGCCAGCGTTCAAAAAGCACCAGCGGTTCGGCGGGAAGATCCTGGCGGCGCAAACCGCCTTTGGTGTATTCACGGCGCAGATGCGCAATTTGCTGTAGTTCGTCGTTATCTGACATGGCGTTAGCTGAAAGTGAGATTGGGTGGCGCTATTGTGCGCGCCCCCTTCAAAAATCTCAACGCTTCGGATTTTCAAGCTGACAATTGTTCAGCACAATGCGGTCACGCTTGTAGACGGTGGCGCTGTCGCCTTTCGACCAGAAGACGTAGATCCCGTCTGAGTAGCGCGCACCGGAGGCCGACATTCCCTGCTTCAGCGTCAACAACTTATTGTCATAAACAAAGCTGGCTTCCTGACGCGGGTTGTTCAGCTTCACCGTCAGCGGTTTTTCATCACAACGATATTCCAGCGTATCGGTTTGCATACGCTCAACGAACTGGTTATAGACGCTGCATCCGGTCATAAGAAAAGATACAGCAATGAGAAGAAGTTTTTTCATGGGCAGATTCCGAAGACTATCCTGGTCCTGGAGGGCCTAACCGCCCTCCTGTTTTTCCCTATTTTACGGGTTACGCCTCCCGCTGAATTTCAGTTAACTCTGATTATGGCGCGGGTTTGCGGGGAAAATGGCCCCGAGGACGCTCGCCTCCCGCGCACCGGTTACGGAGGGTAAATTCCCCGGCAGACCGGCAACCGTACGCCAGGCGAGCCAGGCGAAGGCCAGCGCTTCCATATCGTCTCCGCTGATCCCGGCTTCATCAGTGGTCGTGACTTCGGTGCCCGGCAGCAAGGCGGCGAGGCGTGCCATCACCAGCGGGTTGCGGCTTCCGCCTCCGCATACCAGCAAGCGCTCACACCCGCCGCTCAGCAACACCTGTTCAGAAATCGACACCGCGGTGAGCTCCGTCAGCGTAGCCTGCACATCCTGAGGCGCAAGGCCGGGGAAGCGCGTCAGCTGACGTTCAAGCCAGCCGTAGTTGAAATATTCCCGCCCCGTGCTTTTCGGCGCAGGCAGAGCAAAGAAAGGATCGCTTAACAGGGTTTGCAGCAAGGGAAGGATCACTTTCCCCTGGCTGGCCCACTGCGCGTCTTTGTCATAGGCTTTACCGCTCTGACGCCAGATCCAGGCATCCATCAGCATATTACCGGGTCCGGTATCGTACCCCCGCACGGGTTGCCCGGGAATAAGCATTGACAGGTTGGCGATCCCGCCGATGTTCAGGACCATCCTGCGCTCTACCGGGTGCGCCAGCAGCGCCTGATGAAATGCCGGAACCAGCGGCGCCCCCTGCCCGCCGAGGGCCATATCGCGACGACGGAAATCACCCACCACCGTCACGCCGGTTTTTGCCACAATCTGGTTGTTATCGCCAATTTGCATCGTGTGCGGCGCCTCCCCGACAGGTTCATGCCAGACGGTCTGCCCATGGCAACCTATTGCCACGATATCCTGCGGGTGGAGTCTTTCCTGCTGCATCAGGGCCAGTACCGCATCAGCAAACAGCGCCCCCAGACGCACATCCAGTTGGCCCAGTTGGGAAAGCGTCAGCTGTTGCCCCTGGCAAATGTTCAGGATCTCTTCTTTTAACGAGACCGGAATTGGCCAGGTCAGGCTTGCCTGCTGCGCCACCATGTTTTCATCAATGGCGGCCAGAACGACATCCACACCGTCAAGACTGGTACCAGACATCACACCGATATAGCGACCCGATTTCATGCGCTTTCCTTACGTTACATGGGCTAAGTGCAAACACTCCATCATAAATAACGCGGCTTTGCTATGCGGTGATAATAATTTTTAACAATCTCAGACCTGTAGCACAGGCGATGTTTGTTTATGTCCCGTTAAGCCCTGTTCAGGTAAAATTTATCTATTCGGGATGCAAAGATATGAACTGTGGTCAGGAATGCCATATAATTTAGCCATAACGGATGCCCCAACCGGGCGTTTTTTGGTGAACAGGAGAGTCAAATGATTTTACGTGTACTGGGCGTTTCGCTGATTGGTTTAACACTGGCGGGTTGTGTGAATGACAGTTCACTCTCCGGCGACGTATATAGTGCTTCTGAAGCTAAACAGGTACAGAACGTGACATACGGTACTATCGTTAATGCCCGTCCTGTTCAGATTCAGGGTGGCGATGACACGAACGTGGTGGGCGCAATCGGCGGTGCTGTGCTGGGCGGTTTCCTGGGTAATACCATTGGCGGCGGCACCGGACGTTCTCTGGCGACCGCAGCGGGCGCAGTTGCAGGCGGCGTAGCGGGTCAGGGCGTTCAGGGTGCGATGAACAAAACTCAGGGCGTTGAGCTGGAAATCCGTAAAGACGATGGCAGCACCATTATGGTTGTGCAGAAACAGGGTAACACCCGCTTCTCTGCTGGCCAGCGTGTTGTTCTGGCAAGCAACGGCAGCCAGGTCACCGTCTCCCCGCGTTAATATCCTGATGGATGTGGTCTTTCAGACCGCATCCATTTACCAAAATCATCATTTCCAATAATATATTGGCACAATATATTCACATGGTGAATTATTCATTTCACCTGTTCTTGTCCGTGCGCAAAGTATTTTTTATTTCCCTCGCTTAGACTCTTCGCAATCTCTTTTTCCTTTTTTAATTTTTAAATTCTCTATGCTTGCGATCTGTCGATTTGTAAAGAACCGCTTTGTGGCCTTCGCGCTTGGGTGCATTGTTATCATTGCCGTATTACAAGGTTTTTTTATAAAACTTGTTGAATGGGTTCCTTCGTTTTCACCTTTGTTTTTCCCTACGCTGACGATATTTCTTCTGGTGTTCCATCTGTTTATTGCCTGTTTTATGGCAATGAAATACTGGTGCGACAGAAGGCGATTATATCTTGTTCCCATTGCCCTGGCCTTTGCCGGTTCGGCGTTACTGATGGTGGGGACACTGGCCAGCTTCCCGGCCTGGCTTGATCTCTATCAGTTCAACGAAGCGAACTATAACGACGCCATGATTTTCTACATGTTCCGCCACTTTTTAATGGCGGTGCTGATGATCGTCGCAGCATTACTGTATAGCCTGCGCAATTCTGCGCTCTCACGAAGCGCCCATGTTGGTATCGTTGTCGGCGCCTCGCTCTTTACGGGCTGTATGCTTGGGCTGGCATTGTTCTATTCCAGCCATTCAACCCTGCTCACACTGGACCTGGTTGATAATGAAACCCGGCAGTTTATGGTTCTGTGGAGCCAGGCGATCAATATCATTTTGATCGTCCTGTGGGTAGTAACGTTAATCACCCTGTTGGCCATTACCCGCGTGAGGAATTTGTTTTGGGTCGGCGGCAATTTTTTATGTGTCTGTTATATCGTCACTCTGCTCATGCTATTGTTAGGCGGACACGCTGAAGATATTTCATGGTACCGGGCACGGTTATTCGAAACTGTCGCTACGTTAATGATTATTTTCATCTTACTTTCTGATGTATTTAATTTGTATCGTGACTCGCATGTAAAATATCAGCAGTCTTATCAAAATTCCATCCGCGACCCCCTCACCCGTCTTTATAATCGCAGCTATTTCTATGATTCATTAAATCACGCGCTAAACACGGCCACGGTGACACATCCGGTGTCGGTGGTCGTGAGCGATCTTGACCGTTTTAAACGCATTAACGACTGCTACGGCCATTTGCAGGGGGATAAGGTTTTACAGTTTGTCTCAAACCTGTTGACCGATTCGGTGCGACCGCAGGATATCGCGGCGCGGATCGGCGGCGAAGAGTTTGTGCTCATGCTGACAAATACACCGTCTGATGTCGCGCATCAGGTTGCCGAACGTATTCGCCTCAAGTTGAGCGGGTTTGACAAGGCCAGCAGCGGTGGGCAGCTTCCGGAACCGATTACCATCAGTATGGGGGTATTCACCGCCACCTCGCCGGAAACCAGCGCTG
Organism: Enterobacter cloacae complex sp. IR5403; assembly: GCF_049238705.1. Lineage (NCBI taxonomy): Bacteria > Pseudomonadati > Pseudomonadota > Gammaproteobacteria > Enterobacterales > Enterobacteriaceae > Enterobacter > Enterobacter cloacae complex sp. IR5403. Next base: position 22,213 of record NZ_JBMKHP010000003.1, read on the forward strand.
AAACCTGCGTGGAGAGCGCGGATAAAGCCATGTACGAGGCAAAAGAGACGGGCCGCAACCGGGTGGTGGTGTTCAAATCATGACAGAGGCCTTGCACGAGCAAGGCCTGTAAACAACGTCAGTCGCGCGACTGTAAATCGTGGATGTTTTGCTCAAGACGGGCGATGAGTCCGATCAGCATTTCCAGCTCAGCGGGGGAAATACCGGCCAGGATCTCCCCTCGCGTTTTACTGATGACGGTTTCCATCTCAGTGATAATCGGGGCCGCTTTTTCCGTCAATTTGATCCGCTTGGCGCGACGGTCGCTGGCGCAGGTTTGTCGGGAGATGAGTCCCTTCTCTTCCAGCTGGTCAAGGGTACGCACCAGAGACGGCTGCTCAATACCAATCGCTTTTGCCAGTTGGATCTGTGACTGATCGGGCGGAAGCTGATGGATGTTATGCAGCGTAACCCAGTGCGTCTGTGTGAGTTCCAGAGGTTTCAGGCGATGGTCAATCAGAGCACGCCAGATGCGTACCAACCTTGCCAGATCAGAACCTAATGGCGATTCCAATTTCATCTCCTTATAATTAGCTTGCTAAGTGATTATAGTGATTTTAGAATAGTTTGCAGTATTTGTATTGCCAAAACAAATGCAATCACGGTATTCATCATTCCTTAAAGGATGATTTACACTGAATGGTAATGCGCCATCGCATTGAAATCTGCCAATGTGGCCCTCATTCCACCGCAAAGGATCGCTGCTTGTGACGTTGTTTTCCTTCTCCGCAGGGTTACCCCTCCAGGATCTGATTGTTGGCGCATCGGTCTACTTTCCGCCACTGTTTAAAGCCGTGATGGTCGGTTTTGTGATCTGGCTCATTGCGCATCGTCTGCTGCGCGACTGGATGTATTCCGGTGAAATCTGGCACCCGATGTTAATGGATCTCTCCCTGTTTACCCTCTCCGTCTGTCTTGGCCTTGCCGTGTTAACCGTGTGGTGAGAATAGCATTGAAAACGTTAAAATATTTTTCCACTCTTTTTGTCTTAGCGCTGGCGCTGATGGCTGGCTGGTGGCTCTGGAATTATTACATGCAGTCGCCCTGGACGCGTGACGGCAAGATCCGCGCGGAACAGGTCAGCATCACGCCACAGGTATCCGGCAGTATCAGCGCGCTGCTGGTGAAGGACAACCAGTACGTTCATGCGGGCGATGTGCTATTCCGCATCGACGAGACCCCTTTTCACATTGCGGTGCTTAATGCCCAGGCGCAGCTCGCTAAAGCTCAATCCGATCTGGCAAAAGCCAATAACGAAGCCGAACGCCGCCGCCATCTGTCGAGAAATTACATCTCTGCGGAAGATCTCGATACCGCCAATATCAATGTAAAAGCCATGCAGGCCAGCCTGAAGGTTGCAGAGGCAACGCTGAAACAGGCCGAGTGGCAACTGACCCAGACCGTGGTCAAAGCGCCGGTGGATGGATGGATCACGAGCCTGTCGACCCGTGTGGGGGATTACGCCACCACAGGCCAGCCGGTCTTCGCCCTGGTCGATAGCCACTCTTTCTATGTTGTAGGTTATTTTGAAGAGACCAAGCTGCGCCATATCCGCGAGGGAGCGCCTGCCCGGATCACGCTTTACAGCGGCGCAGAAACGTTACAGGGTCACGTTAGCAGCATAGGTCGGGCAATTTACGATCAGAGCGTGGAAACCGATTCTGGCCTGGTGCCCGACATCAAACCCAACGTACCGTGGGTGCGTCTGGCTCAGCGGGTGCCTGTTCGCGTCGAGTTTGATCAACTGCCGAAAGACATTACCCTGGTCTCTGGCACAACCTGCACCGTCGCCATCGGATCGCGATGATGAACCTGGGGGCTTTCTCCTGGCGCAATACGCCGTGGATAAAAGCGACACGACCGCAGTGGCGTTACGCGCTGCGCAACGGCATCGCCATGTGCCTTGCGCTTACGGTTGCCTATTATCTGAATCTGGATGAGCCTTACTGGGCGATGACCTCTGCGGCGGTCGTCAGCTTCCCTACCGTCGGGGGCGTTATCAGTAAAAGCCTCGGGCGCGTGGCGGGTAGCCTGCTGGGGGCAACCGCCGCACTGCTTCTTGCCGGCCATACCCTGAACGATCCCTGGCTATTTCTGTTAAGCATGTCGGCATGGCTGGGGCTGTGTACCTGGGCCTGCGCCCATTTTACCAATAACGTTGCCTATGCGTTTCAACTGGCGGGTTACACCGCGGCCATTATCGCCTTTCCGGTCGTCAACGTGCTGGACACCACCGAGCTGTGGGATATCGCCCAGGCACGCGTGTGTGAAGTAATGGTCGGCATTCTGTGCGGGGGCGTCATGATGATGATTCTGCCCAGTACCTCAGATGGCACTACGCTTATCACCGCCCTTAAAACGATGCACGCACGTTTGCTGGAACATGCCAGCCTGCTCTGGCAGCCTGACAGCAGCGATGACATCCGCCTCGCGCACGAAAAGGTCATCGGCCAGATCCTGACCATGAACCTGCTGCGCATCCAGGCTTTCTGGAGCCACTACCGTTTTCGTCGCCAGAATACGCTTCTGAACTATTTACTGCACCAGCAATTGCGGATGACGAGTGCGATCTCGAGCCTTCGCCGGATGTTGCTGAACTGGCCTGCACCGCCAGCCCATACCCGGGAGATTATTGAGGCGCTGCTCGCCGCCCTTGCGCGTCCGGATGCCGATATCTATACCGTGGCCCGCATTATCGCGCCGCTCGCTCCAACGGATGAATATGACTACCGGCATCGCGCCTTCTGGCAGCGTCTGAACTATTTCTGCCGCCTGTATCTGCGCAGCAGCCGCTGGTTAAAAGCCGTCGAAAATGCCACGCCCGTCACCGAATTTTCCGTTCCCGGTAGTCCTGCTCTGGCGCGGCATACCGACGCAATGGAGGCGCTGTGGAGCGGTTTTCGTACGTTTTGCGCGTTAACGGCCGTGGGCGCATGGGCCATCACCACCCAATGGGATGCGGGCAGTGCGGCCCTGACGCTTGCAGCAATCAGCTGCGTGCTCTATTCCGTCGCCGCTTCCCCCTTTAATTCCCTGACGCTTCTGCTGCGTACGCTGGTACTGCTGTCGCTGTTCAGCTTCGTGGTGAAATTTGGTTTGATGGTGCAGATAACCGACCTCTGGCAATTTCTGCTGTTTCTCTTCCCGCTATTAACCACCATGCAGTTGCTCAAACTGCAAATGCCTAAACTGGCCGGTCTGTGGGGTCAGTTGATTGTTTTTATGGGCTCATTTATCTCTGTAACGAATCCACCGGTTTACGATTACGCTGATTTTCTCAACGACAACCTGGCGAAGATCCTCGGCGTGGGGCTGGCGTGGCTGGCTTTCGCCGTGCTACGCCCGGGCTCGGACGCGCGTAAAAGCCGCAGGCATATTCGGGAGTTGCGCAGGGGTTTTGTCGATCAGCTGAGCCGCAGGCCGCATCTGCGCGAAAGCGAGTATGAATCGCTGGTTTATCATCATGTCAGCCAGCTGAACAATAGCCAGGATTCACTCTCCCGTCGCTGGCTGCTGCGCTGGGGCGTGGTGCTGTTAAACTGTTCGCACGTGGTGTGGCAACTGCGCGCCTGGGAGACACGTTCCGATCCGCTGTCGCAGGTCCGTGATAACTGTATTTCCATGCTCCGAGATGTGATGAGCGAGCGCGGGGTGCAGCAGCGCCCCCTGAGCGTCACGCTCGCCGAGCTTCAGCGTATTTGCGACGCGCTGGCGCACCATCATCAGCCTGCGGCCCGCGATCTGGCGTCCATTATCTGGCGGCTGCACTGCTCCCTGTCACAGCTTGAACAGGCGCCGCCACCCGGAACGATTGGCGATCAGATCACCCCGCAGGCATAGCGCGCCCCGCCGCCGCCAAGCGGTTTAGGCTGATCGGACATGTTATCGCCGCCCACGTGGACCATCAGCGCCTTGCCTTTGACCTCGTCAAGCTTTTTGAGTCGTGGCGCCACAACCGGATCGGTGGCTTTACCGTCGTTATTTACCACCAGGACCGGCAGATCGCCGAGGTGCCCCATCCCTTCCGGACCTTCATGCTTACCGGAGTTGTGCGGGTCGAGATGCCCCCCTGCCGCTTCCGCAGCTGTTGGTTTCCCCTCTTTCATTGCGGGTTGACAGCTGCCTTTGGCATGAACGTGAAAACCATGTTCGCCGGGTGGAAGAGCCTTGAGATCGGGAGCAAATTCCAGCCCTTTATCGGTTTCGGTGATTTTCACCGTCCCGATGGACTGGCCTACCCCCTGAGAAGTGACGAGATTCATTTCAACGTCCTCGCTGGCTGCATGCGCCCCTGCGCAAACAACCAGCGTAACCATTGCCAGAGCAAAACGCTTCATAAGACCTCCACGGGTTATTTTTTGCACCTTAAGTCTATACCAGCGGCGCAGATTTCACCGGAAAGTCAGGTTCAGGCGTGCTCAGGGTACGTCGTAGCCCAGCGCCGCCTTGCGGATGCGGAACCACTGCTGGCGCGTCATATCCAGCTCCTCAGCCACAAGCGCAGCGCGGACGCGCTCAATTTTGCCGGAGCCAATAATTGGCAGCGGTTTAGACGGCAGGCGCAGGATCCAGGCGTAAACCACCTGCTCGATACTCTCCGCATTCAGTTCGCGCGCCACCGTTTCAAGCTCGTTACGCAGCGGCTGGAATGCCTCATCGTTAAACAGGCGGCCGCCTCCCAGACAGGACCATGCCATTGGACGGATGCGCAGCTGTTGCAGTTGGTCGAGCGTGCCATCCAGCAGCAGCGGCTGATGAACAGGCGAGATCTCCACCTGATTCGTCGCCAGCGTAAACGGCAGGCGAGACTGCAATAACGCAAACTGTGCCGGGGTGAAGTTAGACACGCCAAAATGGCGCACCTTTCCGCTCTGGTGCAGCGTCAGGAAGGCTTCCGCGACCTCATCCGCATCCATCAACGGATCGGGACGGTGGATAAGCAGCAGGTCGATGCGATCGGTCGCCAGGTTGATCAGTGACTGCTCGGCGCTTTTAACGATATGCGCGCTGTCAGTGATGTAATGCCCAAGCGCATGCTCCGGTTTTGCTGTGGTGGCAATACCGCATTTGGTCACAATCTCCATACGTTCACGCAGCGCTGGCGCTCGCTTCAGCGCTTCGCCAAAGGCGGCCTCGCACTGATAGCCGCCATAAATATCAGCGTGATCGACGGTGGTGATCCCGAGATCGAGATGCTCTTCTATAAAGTCCGCCAGCTGGACCGGAGACATATTCCAGTCCATGAGGCGCCAGTAGCCCATAACAAATCGGGAGAATTCCGGGCCCTGCGGGGCAAGGGTAATACGCTGAACCATAACATTTTCCTCAAGGAAGTCTTGTTACCAGTATACGCAATTACCCTGCTAAAACAGTGAAGGTTGCTGAGGTTCTTCGGGTTCAACCGCTTTGTTTGCACGAATTTTGCGCAGCAGACGCTGTCGGCAGAGCCGTAAGACCTCCTGCTTTTGCGCGTCGCTGAAATTTTGCCAGTTAAAACGTTCATCGCGCGTGCGCATGCAGCCACGGCAGTATCCTCGTTCATCAACCTGGCAAATACCCCGGCACGGGCTCTGGACAGGGAAAAATTCCAGTTGCTCTGCCACACCTACCTCCAGAACGTCATTATTCCCTACAGTGAAGACCCTAAATGGCTTGCATGCAAGGATGTCCGCCACAAACAGGAGATTAAGGTTTCGCTAATCTTCCCTTCTTATACTCGCCGCATTGATATAACGAATGGTCTGTTCATCATGTGGTTCACTAAAAAGTTACACTGTAACGATATAAAATTTACTCTGGGCTGTGCACTTTTCTTCACCGTACTGAATGCACTGTTTATCCAGCGCAGCTGGTCAATCATTGCGCCTACGCATCTGCACGATGTCCTGTTTGCTGCCAGCGTGCCGCTGGTACTGTTCTGCGGCTGGGTGATTGTCTTCAGCCTGTTAAATATCCCCTTTATTCGTAAGCCGCTCCTGATTGTCCTGACCCTGGGATGTGCCGCCGCGACCTGGTTTATGTATTCCTATGGTACGGTTATCGATCAGAACATGATTGTGAACGTGTTCGAGACTAATTCTCAGGAAGCGACTGCCCTGGTGACGCCGCAGATGATCCTGTGGCTGGTCGTAGCGGGTCTGGTTCCATCTGTTGTGTTAGCCCTGACGCGCATTCGCACAGGAAAATGGTGGTATGCCCTCCTGACGCGCTTCGCCGCTATGCTGGGTGCGCTGCTGGTGATCATCCTGGTCGCGTCAGTGTTCTATAAAGACTATGCTTCGCTGTTCCGTAATAATAAAAGCATCGTCAAAATGGTCACCCCGGCGAATTACGTGAGCGCCCTGGTGAAATACAGCAAAATGCGTTGGTTTGCCGGCGACCAGACGCTGGTCCGCATTGGCGAAGATGCTCATAAAGGCGCGCTGATTTCCGGCCAACGCAAGAAAACCGTGCTGGTTGTGGTGGTGGGTGAAGCCTCCCGCGCCGCAAACTACTCGTTAAATGGTTACCCGCGTGAAACCAACCCAGAGCTGAAAAAGCAGGATGTCATCAACTTCCCGCGGGCCTCCTCCTGTGGCACGGAAACCGCCGTTTCCGTCCCCTGCATGTTCTCCGGTATGACGCGGAAAAAATATGACGCGGACCTCGCCCATCATCAGGAAGGTCTGCTCGATGTCCTTAACCATGCCGGGTTCAACCTGCTGTGGCGCGACAACGACGGCGGGTGTAAAGGCGCCTGCGACCGCGTGCCGCACACGGACATGACCCAGTGGAAACTGGATCAGTTCTGTAAGGACAAATCCTGTATCGACGACGTCAACCTGTACCGCCTGGACAATGTGCTGGATGGAATAAAGCAGGATACGGTTCTGGTTATTCACCTGATGGGCAGCCACGGTCCGGCCTATTACAAACGCTACCCGGACAACTTCCGCAAGTTCACCCCAACCTGCGATACCAATGAAATACAGGATTGCGATCATCAGTCGCTGATCAATACCTATGACAACACGATTCTGTATACCGACAGCGTCGTCAGCCGAACCATCGACGCGCTGAAAGCCCGGCAGGCCAACATGAACACGGCGCTCATTTACCTCTCCGATCACGGTGAATCGCTGGGTGAGAGCGGAATTTACCTGCACGGTACGCCGTATATGCTGGCCCCGGAGCAGCAAACGCATATTCCGTTTATGTTCTGGCTCTCCCCGGATTATGCGAAAAACTTCGGCGTAAACACGGATTGCCTGCGTGACCATGCCGCAAAAGAGGCGGTTTCACAGGACAATTTATTCGCCACCGTTCTGGGCATGATGGACGTGAAATCAGCGGTTTATCAGCCGCAGCTGGATATTCTGTCGCAGTGTCGTCGCTAAGCGGGCTTGCATTAGACCGAACGGTCTATTAGAGTAAGGGCATGAGCAGACACACTGAACACGATACACGAGAACATTTGCTGGCTACCGGCGAGCGCCTTTGCATGCATCGCGGGTTTACCGGGATGGGGCTGAGCGAGTTGTTAAAAACTGCTGAAGTACCTAAGGGATCGTTTTATCACTATTTTCGATCCAAAGAGGCGTTTGGCGTTGCCATGCTGGAGCGGCACTACGCCAGCTACCATCAGCGCCTGGCAGCCCACTTCGCCAGCGGTGAAGGTGACTACCGGGATCGTGTTCTGAACTACTATCAGGAAACGCTGACGCAGTTCTGTCAGCAGGGCATCATCAGCGGCTGCCTGACGGTAAAACTGTCTGCCGAAGTGTGCGATCTCTCCGAAGATATGCGCACCGCCATGGATAAAGGAGCCAGCGGCGTGATTGCCCTGTTGGCTCAGGCGCTGGAGAGCGGGCGCAATGAAAAAACGCTCTCCTTCTCCGGCGATCCGCTCACGCAGGCACAGGTGCTCTATTCCCTCTGGTTAGGCGCCAACCTGCAAGCAAAAATGTCTCGCAGCGCCGTGCCGCTCGAAAGCGCGCTGGCGCATGTGAAAAACTGTATAACCGCGCCTGGCGTGTAGCCGGCGTTTTTATTTACCCTTTTACTAGTCGACTGGTCTACTCAGGAGCCATTATGTCCGCTGAAAAGCTGTTTACCCCACTGAAAGTGGGTGCCGTTACTGCCCCAAACCGCGTGTTTATGGCCCCACTCACCCGTCTGCGCAGCATCGAGCCGGGCGATATCCCAACGCCATTGATGGGTGAGTATTATCGTCAGCGCGCCAGCGCGGGCCTGATTATTTCCGAAGCCACGCAGATTTCTGCCCAGGCAAAAGGCTACGCCGGTGCGCCGGGTCTGCACAGCCCGGAACAGATCGCCGCGTGGAAAAAAATCACCGCAGGCGTGCATGCTGAAGATGGTCGTATTGCCGTTCAGCTGTGGCACACCGGTCGTATCTCACACAGCAGCATCCAGCCTGGCGGTCAGGCGCCGGTTTCGGCCTCTGCCCTGAACGCCAATACCCGCACTTCCCTGCGCGATGAAAACGGTAATGCGATCCGCGTTGACACCACCACGCCACGCGCGCTGGAGCTGGACGAGATCCCGGGTATCGTGAATGATTTCCGTCAGGCCGTCGCCAACGCCCGTGAAGCGGGCTTCGACCTGGTTGAGCTGCACTCTGCGCACGGTTACCTGCTGCATCAGTTCCTGTCCCCGTCTTCCAACCAGCGTACCGACCAGTACGGCGGCAGCGTTGAAAACCGCGCGCGCCTGGTGCTTGAAGTGGTCGATGCTGTCTGTAATGAGTGGAGCGCAGACCGCATTGGTATTCGTGTCTCCCCGATCGGTACTTTCCAGAACGTCGACAACGGTCCGAACGAAGAAGCAGACGCGCTGTATCTGATTGAAGAGCTGGCGAAACGCGGTATCGCCTATCTGCACATGTCCGAGCCGGACTGGGCAGGTGGCAAGCCTTACAGTGAAGCCTTCCGCCAGAAAGTGCGCGAGCGCTTCCACGGCGTGATTATCGGGGCGGGCGCGTATACGGCAGAGAAAGCCGAGGATCTGATCGGGAAAGGCCTGATCGACGCCGTGGCCTTTGGCCGCGATTACATTGCTAACCCGGATCTGGTTGCCCGTTTGCAGAAGAAAGCCGAACTGAACCCACAGCGCCCTGAAAGTTTCTATGGCGGCGGCGCGGAAGGTTATACCGACTACCCTTCACTGTAATCCCGCTTTGTACATTGATAGCGGCGACCTTTCGCCGCTATACTAAAACATCGTTTCTGTTCAAAAAGATAATTCATTCCACTGTTTAATGAGGAAATTATGCGCCTACTTCACACCATGCTGCGCGTTGGCGACCTGCAACGTTCCATCGATTTCTACACTAACGTTCTGGGCATGAAGCTGCTGCGCACCAGCGAAAATCCGGAATATAAATACTCTCTGGCGTTTGTTGGTTACGGCCCGGAATCTGATGAAGCGGTCATCGAGCTGACTTACAACTGGGGCGTGGACAGCTACGAGCTGGGTACAGCTTACGGCCACATCGCGCTGGAAGTGGATAACGCCGCCGAAGCCTGCGAACGTATCCGCAGCAATGGCGGTAACGTCACCCGTGAAGCCGGTCCGGTTAAAGGCGGTACCACCGTCATTGCGTTTGTGGAAGATCCGGACGGTTATAAAATCGAACTGATCGAAGCCAAAGACGCTGGTCGCGGTCTGGGCAATTGATCCCGCAGGGCGCACTATGCGCCCGTTGTTTTGCTGCATCCCCTCTCAAAATTTGCCATAATGCGCACTGCTTTTTCCCCCTTGTAAGAGACCCTGATGTCCGATAACGCTCAATTTACCGGTCTGTGCGACCGTTTTCGTGGTTTTTATCCCGTTGTTATTGATGTAGAAACAGCCGGATTTAACGCTAAAACCGATGCGCTGCTTGAGATTGCCGCCATCACGCTGAAGATGGATGAACAGGGCTGGCTTGTACCGGACACCACGCTGCATTTCCACGTTGAACCCTTTGAAGGGGCAAACTTACAGCCAGAGGCGCTGGCCTTTAACGGTATCGATCCGACAAACCCGCTGCGCGGGGCGGTAAGCGAATACGAGGCGCTGCACGCCATTTTCAAAATGGTGCGCAAAGGCATGAAAGAGAATGACTGTAGCCGCGCCATCATGGTGGCCCATAACGCTACGTTCGATCACAGCTTCACCATGGCTGCCGCCGAGCGCGCCTCGCTGAAGCGTAATCCATTCCATCCGTTTGTGACCTTCGACACCGCCGCGCTGAGCGGCCTGGCGCTGGGGCAAACCGTGCTCTCTAAAGCCTGCATCACGGCGGGTATTGCGTTTGACGGCACCCAGGCACATTCCGCGTTATACGACACCGAGCGTACGGCGGAGCTGTTCTGTGAGATCGTCAACCGCTGGAAACGTCTCGGCGGCTGGCCGCTGCCGATGGGCGACGAGGCCGATCCTCAATCGTAGGTTGGGTAATTAACAGCCCCACAGGACAAAAAAAAGCGACCAACATAATGTGGTCGCTTTTTTATATCCGCAGAAAACTTATTCTGCGTCCGGCTCTTCGGTTTTATACTTCGCCGCAGTCTCTTTGATCAGCTGTTGCAGTTCGCCGCGCTGATACATTTCAATCAGGATGTCGCATCCGCCAACCAGTTCACCATCAACCCACAGCTGCGGGAAGGTCGGCCAGTTGGCGTATTTTGGCAGTTCAGCGCGAATGTCCGGGTTTTGCAGGATATCAACGTAAGCAAAACGCTCACCACAGGCGGACAGCGCCTGGACCGCTTGCGCGGAGAAGCCGCAGCTTGGCAGCTTCGGAGAACCTTTCATGTACAGGAGAATCGGGTTTTCAGCGATCTGGCGCTGAATTTTTTCAATAGTGGTGCTCATGTCTTGCTTCCTTTAACTTCTGTTACGGCATCAGTCTGACATTGTAGCGGGTCAGGCCGACATCGGAAAATAACATTTTTGTCACGTCTAATTATTTTATCGCTTATCGCATAAAGTTGCATTGCTAATGTCGTTTATCGCCAGACGGGGTGCGGTTTTGCTTAAGGAGCGAACAAGAGTACGACAGAATGGTGAATTTTTTTGCACTTGCTAACGAAACACAATTTTTGAATGAAAAATGCTATTAACTTCTTCTGATTTTATGGATTAGAATCGACAGGTTTTGTAAATCTCACGCGGGTATGCATTGTGGCCTGCATTTATCAGGGGACTGCCCAGTGGCGCGGATAACTAAAATCTCGATGACGCTCTGTGCTTTACTGTTTACCACACTCTCATTTACGCCAGCGGCGAACGCCTCTGAACAGGCGCGGCATTCTGCTGTACAAAAATCGCATCTGGCAAAAACCACAGAACGTAAGAAAAAAACCACCAGCAAAACAGTAAAGAAGAAAACCACCGCTCAGACCAAAAAGACCGCCTCCAGTAAAACCAAAACTCTCCGTTCCGGCACACACAAAACCACCCGCACGACTGCCAGCCTGGTGAATGAAAAATGCACCGTGCGCAAAGGCCATAAAACGAAATGTGCAAAAGTGACGAAGCTGGCTGACGTGCATAAAGCGCGTATGCAGAAAGCGCAAAAAACGGCGATGAACAAACTGATGGGGCAAATAGGTAAACCGTATCGCTGGGGCGGCACTTCTCCGCGCACCGGTTTTGACTGTAGTGGGCTGGTTTATTATGCCTATAAAGATCTGGTGAAGTTTCGCATTCCGCGCACCGCCAATGAGATGTACCATCTGCGCGACGCCGCGCCTGTAAACCGTGGCGAACTGCAAAATGGCGACCTGGTGTTCTTCCGCACCCAGGGACGCGGTACGGCCGATCACGTTGGGGTGTATGTGGGTAACGGTAAATTTATCCAGTCACCGCGCAGCGGTCAGGACATTCAGATCACCTCCCTCAGCGAAGATTACTGGGTGCGCCACTATGTGGGTGCACGCCGCGTGATGACGCCAAAAACCATCCGCTAGCCCCTGCCCTGCCGCCTCCGTGGCAGGGTAAGTTCCTCTTTTGCATACCCTTTCAATTTGCTATTCTGTCCTTGTTGTCTGTAGGGTTATTGGCAACGTATAAAACTATAAGGAGAGAAGCAATGTCGTTCGAATTACCTGCACTACCGTATGCAAAAGACGCCCTGGCCCCGCATATTTCCGCGGAAACCCTGGAGTACCATTACGGCAAGCATCACCAGACCTATGTCACCAACCTGAACAATCTGATCAAGGGCACCGATTTTGAAGGCAAAACGCTGGAAGAGATCGTGCGCAGTTCAGACGGTGGCGTATTCAACAACGCCGCTCAGGTGTGGAACCACACCTTCTACTGGCACTGCCTGGCCCCCAATGCAGGCGGAGAACCTGCCGGTGAGCTGGCGGCAGCGATTAACGCCGCGTTCGGCAGTTTCGCGGATTTTAAAGCGAAGTTTACTGACGCCGCCGTTAAAAACTTTGGCTCCGGCTGGACCTGGCTGGTCAAAGAGGCTGATGGCAAACTGGCTATCGTTTCCACCTCTAATGCGGGTACCCCTCTGACCACCAGCGCCACGCCGCTGATGACCGTGGACGTATGGGAACACGCCTATTACATTGATTACCGTAATGCGCGCCCGAACTACCTGGAACACTTCTGGGCACTGGTTAACTGGGAATTTGTTGCGAAGAACTTCGCCGCGTAAGAGACACGCAGAAGGGGAAGCCCTTCTGCGTTTTTGTTTATTCCGCCGTACACACCGCTTCAGGCTGTTTACGACCAGACATCATCACCAGCAGCAGACCGAGTGCGGCAATGATCGCCCCCATCACCGGCACAAAGCTGTAACCCAGACCACCGGAGATCACCGCCCCACCCGCTGCGGCCCCCAGCGCATTGCCCAGGTTAAACGCACCGATATTCACGGACGAAGAGAGCCCCGGCGCTTCGTGCGCAACGCGCATTACGCGCATCTGCAACGGTGGCACCACGGCAAAGGTTGCGGCGCCCCACACCACCATGGCAATCGCGGCACCCACTTCGTTACGCGCCAGCCACGGGATCGCCACCATGATGACAATCAGCAGCGTTAAAAAACCTTTCAGCGTCCCGCTGACGGAGCGGTCGGCAAATTTCCCGCCGAGATAGTTGCCAATCGAGAACCCGACACCAATCAGCACCAGCATCGCGGTAACAAAGAGTGGCGTTGCGTGGGTAATGTCGTGCAACACCGGGGAGATATAGGTGTAGAGCGTAAACATCGCCCCCGCCCCCAGCACCGTGGTGAGCAGCGCGGACAACACCTGAGGACGCATTAGCACCGCCAGCTCTTTGCGTACTTCCGGACGTTCTCCCGCACTTCCTTTCGGCAGTGAGAAGAACAGCGCAACCATCGCGACCACGCCCAGTCCGGCGGTTGCGAGGAAAGACATACGCCAGCCGATGGCTTCTCCCAGCCAGGTGGCAGCGGGAACGCCGCCGATATTAGCGATGGTGAGACCCATAAACATAGTGGCTACCGCGCTGGCCTGCTTATGTTTTGGCACCACACTGGCGGCGACAACCGAGCCCAGTCCGAAGAAGGCGCCATGATTGAGGCTGGTCAGAATGCGCGAAAGCATCAGAGTGGTGTAATCGGGCGAAATCGCGGAAAGCACATTTCCGAGGGTGAAAATCGCCATCAGGAAAATCAGCGCATTGCGGCGAGCGCGGTGCGAAAGCAGCAGCGTCATCAGCGGCGCGCCCACCATCACGCCAATCGCGTAGGCGCTAATTAACATACCGGCCGCAGGGATAGAGACGTCCACACCCCGGGCGATAACAGGCAATAACCCCATCGGGGAGAATTCAGTGGTGCCAATCCCGAAGGCGCCAATCGCCAGGGCCAGCAGGGGAAAATTGATTTTCATGAAGAGACTCCGGATACCGTGCCATAACCCGGCACAGAACTAAGAAGTCAAAAGCATGACATCAATCACAAAAAATGAGAAGTTAACATTTTGGCAAAAGATTTTTGCCGGAGAGGTAACAATAGCGGCAAGAGAGGGAGAAGGTTCTCCCCCCTCCTGAATCAGTGCAGCGCAGCGGTTAAACCACCGGCAACAATCAGAGCAAGAACAACAATGGTGGTAAACAGCGAAAACTTCAGATCGGTACTCATCAATTTTTCTCCTTTTATTCACCCTACGAAAAGTGAGCTTGCTCATTTTTACACAGTTCAGGTCAAAAATCTTCCAGGATTTAAACGGATATCCACTTTACCTCTTCCCCTTTTCATCAAGATAGGACAAAATTCCACGCTAAATTTATTAGCGTACCGGCCACTGACCCCCTCCTGACGTCCTGTGTCGTTTTCCCGGCGTGTCGCAACTCATGTTTGCGTAATAAGGGTGAGAGAAGGCAAACGTTTACCTTCAATTTTTTCAGGAGCTTAGGATATGGTCTGGAGTGACATTTAATGGCAACAATTAAAGACGTAGCAAAACGCGCAAACGTTTCCACTACAACCGTATCACATGTTATTAACAAAACGCGTTTCGTCGCTGAAGAGACGCGTAATGCCGTCTGGGCGGCAATCAAAGAGCTGCACTACTCGCCAAGTGCGGTCGCCCGCAGTCTGAAGGTTAATCACACCAAATCGATTGGTCTGCTGGCCACCAGCAGTGAAGCGGCCTACTTTGCTGAAATCATCGAAGCCGTTGAAAAAAACTGCTTCCAGAAAGGCTATACCCTGATTCTGGGCAACGCGTGGAACAACATTGAAAAACAGCGCGCTTACCTGTCAATGATGGCGCAAAAGCGCGTCGACGGCCTGCTGGTAATGTGTTCTGAATACCCCGAGTCGGTCCTTTCCATGCTGGAAGAGTATCGCCACATTCCGATGGTGGTCATGGACTGGGGCGAAGCGCGCGCAGACTTTACCGACTCCGTTATTGATAACGCCTTTGAAGGCGGCTACATGGCGGGGCGTTATCTGGTAGAACGCGGTCATCGTGAAATTGGCGTGATCCCGGGTCCGCTGGAGCGTAACACCGGGGCTGGTCGTCTGGCCGGTTTCATGAAAGCGATGGAAGAGGCGCTGATCACCGTGCCGGAAAACTGGATTGTTCAGGGCGACTTCGAGCCGGAGTCGGGCTACCGCGCCATGCAGCAGATCGTCTCCCAGCCGCATCGCCCTACTGCGGTGTTCTGCGGCGGCGACATCATGGCGATGGGCGCGCTCTGCGCGGCGGATGAACTCGGCCTGCGCGTCCCGCAGGATATCTCGGTGATCGGCTATGACAACGTGCGCAACGCTCGCTTCTTTACCCCGGCGCTGACCACCATTCACCAGCCGAAAGATTCGCTGGGTGAAACGGCCTTCAATATGCTGCTGGACAGGATCGTCAACAAGCGTGAACAGTCCCAGTCCATTGAAGTCCACCCGCGCCTGATTGAACGCCGTTCCGTTGCGGACGGTCCGTTCCGCGACTACCGTCGTTAATCTCATTACGGGGCCAGCTATGCTGGTTCCCGCAACCACTCCCGGTTCAGCGTTTCACTGTCGCCCAGATAATCCAGCAGCCAGGCCATGGCGGGCGAGACGTCGTTTTGCTGCCACGTCAGACAGCACGCGGCATCCGGGAAGGGGTTTTCCAGCGTCAGAGCCACCCACTCTCCCGCGTCGATGCGCGGGCGCGCAAAATGCACCGGCACCATGCCAACGCACAGCCCCGCGCTCAGACAGGTGGCCGACGACTCCCAGTCCGGCGCGACCACGCGGCGCTGATTATCCAGCAGCCAGGTAATGCGCTTGGGCAGCGAGCGGGAGGTATCTTCCAGCACCAGCGAGGGCCAGTTGCGTAAGGTGTCATCGCTCAGCGGACCTTCCAGCGCCGCCAGCGGGTGATCGCGCGCGACCACGCAGGTCCAGCTCAGCATGCCCATGTCGCGAAACGCGTAGCGCCCCCCAACCGGGATCGCCTGGGTCGCACCAATCGCCATCTCCGCCCTGCCGTCCGCCAGCGCATCCCAGACGCCGTTGAACACTTCCTGCGATACACGCAGTTCGACGTCGGAAAAATGACGATAGAAATCGACGATCATCTGCCGGGTCCGCTCCGGCTTAACGATGTTATCCACCGCAATAGCGAGATGCCCGCGCCAGCCGTTGGCGATCTGCTGGCACTGCTCACGGGTGATCTGCATTTTTTTGATAACAGATCGCCCTTCCTTCAAAAACCACGCGCCGGCAGGCGTGAGCTCCACGTCGCGATGGCGCCGCTCAAACAGCGGGACCGCCAGCCACGCTTCCAGCTGGCGCACCGTATAGCTGATAGCCGAGGGAACGCGATGCAGCTCCTGGGCGGCGCCGGTAAAGCTGCCGTTACGCGCCACGGCATCAACCACTTCAAGGGAATAATCTGACCACATCTTTAGCCTGCAAAATTTTTGAATGCACCCGCCAAATATTAGCGTTTCACAAGCCGCTTTGCACTCCCTACACTCTGCGCCAACGTACACCTGACTCCTCAGGAGAAAAAACAGTGCAACCCAGGAAAGGATTTTTAGTCTGGCTCGGCGGCTTAAGCGTGCTGGGCTTTTTGGCGACCGACATGTATCTGCCCGCGTTCGCCGCGATGCAGGAAGATTTGCAAACCCCTGCCGCCGCCATCAGCGCCAGTTTGAGTTTGTTCCTCGCCGGTTTTGCTTTTGCGCAATTGCTGTGGGGGCCGCTCTCGGATCGTTTTGGCCGTAAGCCCGTCCTGTTATTGGGTCTGGCGATTTTTGCCGTAGGCTGTCTGGGCATGCTGTGGGTCCGCGATGCCGCCTGGCTGCTGGCGCTGCGCTTTATTCAGGCGGTCGGTGTCTGTGCCGCTGCGGTCACCTGGCAGGCGCTGGTGACCGATTACTACCCCGCCTCGCGCACTAACCGGATATTCGCCACCATTATGCCGCTGGTCGGCCTGTCGCCAGCACTCGCCCCATTACTGGGCAGCTGGATCCTCGCGCATTTCGACTGGCAGGCCATTTTCGCCACGCTCTTTGCTATTACGCTGGTCCTGATGCTGCCCGCGTTCGGACTTAAACCGGCGCATAAAAAAGCGACGCATCCGGACGCGAAGCCCATTACCTTTACCTCTTTACTGCGGTCGAAAGCCTATCGCGGTAACGTGCTGATTTATGCCGCCTGCTCTGCCAGCTTCTTTGCCTGGCTAACCGGTTCGCCGTTCATTCTGCATGACATGGGCTACAGCCCGGCGGCTATCGGCCTGAGCTATGTACCACAGACCATCGCCTTCCTGGTGGGTGGCTATGGCTGTCGCGCCGCGCTGCAAAAATGGGAAGGCCAACAGATGCTGCCCTGGCTGCTGGTGCTGTATGCGCTAAGCGTGATTGCGACCTGGGCTGTCGGCTTTATTCCGGGCGCCGGGCTTGCAGAAATTTTGATTCCGTTCTGCGTCATGGCGATCGCTAACGGGGCCATCTACCCTATTGTTGTAGCTCAGGCGTTGCGTCCATTTCCGCAGGCGACAGGCCGCGCTGCCGCGCTGCAAAATACCCTGCAACTTGGCCTGTGCTTCCTGGCAAGTCTCGTGGTCTCTGCGTTGATTGCAACCCCGCTGCTCACCACCACCAGCGTGATGCTGGTCACCGTTGCGCTGGCGGGATTGGGCTATCGCATGCAGTCCTCAGCTCATCGCGAGCAGAGTGAAAACGCGCAGACAGAAACGTCGCACGCCTGATTGCGTGGGAAACTATGTTAAAAACCAGTGATTAGGTTGCTAACAATTTTCTGTTGAATCACCTAATTTTGCGGCCTATACTGAATTTGGTTCGATTAAATACGATAAATATTAAGTGTTAACGGGAGCCGGAGCGCTCCCGTTTTACCATGGAAGGCATTTCGGCAAGGGTTATCTCCCTTCCTCTGTTCTACGTCGGATATTAGCCTCGCGGGCATTTACCGTGAGATTTCTCACAAACCAAAAAAGCGTCTACGCTGTTTTAAGGTTCTGATCACAGCAAGGTGATGGAGAAGCTATGAGTTCATCGTGTATAGAAGAAGTCAGCGTTCCGGACGATAACTGGTCCCGGATCGTCAGTGAACTGTTGGGACGTGCGGGCATTACGATTAATGGCTCATCCCCCTCCGATCCCCAGATTAAGCATCCCGATTTTTTCAAACGCGTGTTACAGGAGGGATCGTTAGGGCTGGGTGAAAGCTATATGGACGGCTGGTGGGAGTGTGAGCGGCTGGATATGTTCTTCTCCAGCGTATTACGCGCCGGTCTTGAAAAACAGCTCCCTCGTCATTTCAAAGATACTTTACGTATCGCTTCCGCCCGCCTGTTCAATCTGCAAAGTAAAAAACGGGCGTGGATCGTCGGTAAAGAGCATTACGACCTGGGCAACGATCTGTTCAGCCGTATGCTCGATCCTTTAATGCAGTACTCCTGCGGATACTGGAAAAAAGCGACGACCCTGGAAGAGGCGCAGCAGGACAAGCTGCAACTGATCTGCGATAAATTGCAGTTACAGCCCGGCATGCGTGTGCTGGACATCGGCTGTGGCTGGGGTGGTCTTGCCTGGTTTATGGCGAAAAATTACGGCGTCAGCGTAGTCGGCGTCACGATTTCGGCTGAACAGCAGAAGATGGCGCAGGAGCGCTGTCTGGGACTGGATGTTGATATCCGGCTTCAGGACTACCGCGACCTGAACGAGCAGTTCGATCGTATTGTTTCCGTAGGTATGTTCGAGCACGTGGGGCCGAAGAACTACAAAACCTACTTCGAGGTCGCCGATCGTAACCTGAAGCCTGACGGAATTTTCCTGCTGCACACCATCGGCTCTAAACGCACCGATAACAATGTGGACCCGTGGATCAACAAATATATCTTCCCGAATGGCTGTTTACCCTCTGTTCGCCATATTGCGAACGCCAGCGAACCGCATTTTATTGTGGAAGACTGGCATAACTTCGGCGCAGATTACGACACGACCCTAATGGCCTGGCATGAACGTTTCCAGGCTGCATGGCCTGAAATCGCCGACAACTATTCGGAACGATTCAAACGGATGTTTAGCTATTATCTGAATGCCTGCGCGGGCGCGTTCCGCGCGCGGGATATACAGCTATGGCAGGTGGTCTTTAGCCGTGGGATTGAGCACGGCTTGCGGGTGGCCCGCTAAAAAATAACCCCGGTTAACCGGGGTTATTTTTTATTCTTCTTCCACGGTCTTTATTATCGCCGCCTCTTTCGCCGCCAGCACGCGCTCAACGGTATCCACGACCGCCTGGGTCTGGGGATCAATTTCGATATTCACGCGCTGCCCCAGTTTTTTTGCGCCAAGCGTAGTACGTTGCAGCGTTTCAGGAATTAAATGCACGCAAAAACGCGTTGGCGTCACTTCACCGACGGTCAGACTAATCCCATCGATGCCAATAAATCCTTTATAAAGGATGTATTTCATTAATGACGGGTCCTGCACCTTAAACCAGATTTGACGGTTATTTTCCGAGGTCACGATTTTCGCCACTTCTGCGGTGGTCATAATATGACCCGACATCAGATGCCCGCCAATCTCATCGCTGAATTTCGCCGCGCGTTCAACGTTGACGATATCTCCCACCACCAGCTCACCCAGGTTAGTGATGCGCAGCGTCTCTTTCATTAAATCAAAGCTAATCTGGTTACCGTTAATTTCGGTCACCGTCAGGCAGCAGCCGTTATGCGCTATCGACGCCCCGGTTTCAATGCCATCGAGCATATATTCAGGCAGCTCAACCACGTGAGTGCGGAAATTCGGTTTTTCATCAATGGACACCACTTTGGCAGTGCCCTGCACAATACCAGTAAACATGCTTACAGCTCCTGTTCATTCCGAACGGCGATGACACCGTATAATCCCACCACAATAACAGTTGAAAAAACAGGTTGCCAGTGATGCGCAATTTCTGGCGATTTTTTCACTAGATAATTAGTTAAACCCCGCTACAATAGCTGGCATCCCTCTGTTTTTTCTTCTTGCTGCCAGTAACGGCGGCCTTTTTAGTCTCTCAAATAACTACAATACAAAGGTGTTCACGTGCAGAAGTATATGATCGAAGCGCGTCAGTTATTGGCACTGGCCATACCGGTGATCGTCGCGCAGGTAGCCCAAACAGCAATGGGATTTGTGGATACGGTAATGGCCGGTGGTTACAGCGCCACCGATATGGCCGCCGTGGCGATCGGAACCTCAATCTGGCTCCCGGCCATTCTTTTTGGTCACGGCCTGCTGCTGGCGCTGACGCCGGTTATCGCGCAGCTTAACGGCTCCGGTCGACGCGACCGCGTGGCCCATCAGGTGCGCCAGGGCTTTTGGCTCGCCGGGGGAGTCTCCGTCCTGATTATGATCGTGCTGTGGAACGCCGGGTATATTATTCGCGCCATGCATAATATCGACCCGGCGCTGGCGGATAAGGCGGTCGGTTATCTACGCGCCCTGCTCTGGGGCGCCCCCGGCTATCTGTTCTTCCAGGTGGCACGTAACCAGTGTGAAGGGCTGGCAAAAACCAAGCCGGGCATGGTGATGGGCTTTATCGGCTTGCTGGTGAACATTCCCGTGAACTATATCTTCATTTACGGTCATTTTGGCATGCCGGAACTCGGCGGCGTCGGCTGTGGCGTGGCGACGGCTGCGGTGTACTGGGTGATGTTCGGCTGTATGCTCACCTACATTAAACATGCGCGATCCATGCGTGACATTCGTAACGACACCTCGTTCAGCGCACCTGACTGGACGCTCATGACCCGTCTCATTCAGCTGGGGTTACCCATTGCGTTGGCGCTGTTCTTCGAAGTGACGCTGTTTGCCGTCGTCGCCCTGCTGGTCTCGCCGTTAGGGATTATTGATGTGGCAGGACACCAGATCGCCCTGAACTTCAGCTCTTTGATGTTCGTCCTGCCGATGTCCCTGGCTGCTGCGGTGACGATTCGCGTGGGCTTCCGTCTGGGGCAAGGCTCGACGCTGGACGCGCAAACGGCAGCCCGTACCGGCCTTGGCGTCGGCGTCTGCATGGCAGTCTGTACCGCGCTCTTTACCGTGCTGTTGCGTGAGCAAATTGCCCTGCTCTATAACGACAACCCGGAGGTAGTGACCCTGGCCTCGCATCTGATGCTGCTGGCGGCCATTTATCAGATCTCTGACTCCATCCAGGTGATTGGCAGCGGCGTGCTGCGTGGGTATAAAGATACGCGTTCCATCTTCTTCATCACCTTTATCGCTTACTGGGTGCTGGGCCTGCCGTGCGGGTACATTCTGGCGCTCACGGATCTGGTGGTGGATCGCATGGGGCCAGCCGGATTCTGGATGGGCTTTATCATCGGCTTAACGTCTGCGGCCATTATGATGATGCTGCGTATGCGCTTCCTGCAACGTCAGCCGTCTGCGGTCATTTTGCAGCGCGCTGCACGTTAATGACACAGTAGCCGCCGGCTGGCGGCTACTTTCTCTTCACTTTGCGCGGTAATGAAGCAATCGCGTGAAATCAGAGAGAAAAATGCATTTTCCCTCTTGCCACCTTGGGGCTGTGCCGCTAATATTCGTCCCCGTTGTCACCGACAACACAATGCGTTCATAGCTCAGTTGGTTAGAGCACCACCTTGACATGGTGGGGGTCGTTGGTTCGAGTCCAATTGAACGCACCATTCTGCGTCTGTAGCTCAGTTGGTTAGAGCACCACCTTGACATGGTGGGGGTCGATGGTTCGAGTCCATTCAGACGCACCAATCTGTTTTTCCGCACATTTCATTCCCGTTCAGCCTCATGCAGAGGCAGCAAACCTTTTAAGCACATCGAAAGTGACCTCCAGCCCGCGCGTACCGGGAAAAGCGGAATGGCATAAGCCCCATCAGGTTAGCAAAACGCCCGGCGTTTACCGGGCGTGAAAACAACGTCAGTCAATGATTACGGCTTATGTTCAATCGCCGGGTTGTTGTTGATGGCGATGCGCTGCGGTTTCTCTTCTTCCGGGATATCCTGGTGTAATTCAATCGCCAGCAAGCCGTTTTCCAGCGAAGCGCCGGTTACTTTCACATGCTCCGGCAGACTATAGCTGGCCCGGAAGTCGCTGCGGCTGATACCCCGATGGATCCACCCTTCTTCCCCGTTTTCGGTTTTCTCTTCTTCACGTTTACCGCTGATATTCAGCTGACCGCCAACGGTTTCAATTTCAAGTTCGCTCTCTTTCCAGCCCGGCACGCTGAGCGTCAGTTCATAGCGGTTATCACCCACCCGCCGGATATTGTAAGAAGGCGTGGAGGGCAACGGCGTACTGCCGGTTAGCTGGCTAAAAAGGCGATCGATACGGTTAAAACGGTCCGCAAACAGAGAGTCGGAGAGATCGTTCAACATGGGAAAAGCTCTGAGAGTCATCATGTACCTCCTGAACAGTAAAAAAGAATATTCAAAAAGTTCATGTCTTACGGGCAGGTATTCCTGACCCGCTTTCTATATGAGGTTACCGCACAATATTTCAACCTCAGGAGCCTGCAAAATGTAGCTGGAACCTAAAAAACGCAACGGGCCGTTAAGCCCGTTGTTCGTTACATCATCGCAGTTCTATCACTCTCGCCCGCTCAGCCTGCTTTCGGTAGTGGTCATATCGCTCCCGGAACCATACCTGCTGTTCATCACTCATATTGCCGGTCACGGCATCGATATCAACTGGCTGGCCCAGGGCGTACATACGGGCAAAACTGCGTGCCAGAAAATCAAAATTCTTTAATGCGTTTATATCTTGTCGCTTCATTAGCATATCCCTCCAGTCATTGTGATTACTGTTCAAGGTCATATGCTTTTCTGATCTCAGTATCCGCCTGAAAAAGATCGTTTTTTGAGCGATGCGTGCGCATCCATCTGCCAGTGTTCACATTTCAGGAACGACAAAACTCTTCAGCCCTGGTAATGATTTTCCCTCCTTTTATCACTCATGCAGAAAGCATAAACGCCAGCCATGCAGCAAGTTCGCCATGTAGCCGGAAGGTCGAACGGCGTCCTTTAATGCCAGACGCTGTAACAGATCACCCAGCGCGTTCAGGTGGGTTTCCACCTGCAAGCGTCTTATCAGTGCGAATAACAGACAAAGAACGTTTACACTGGCGGAGGGGGAGGGTTTTACCTGCCGGGGCGGTTCGGAGGCACCATAACCTGAACAGAATCGCTTCGACTGGCTCAGACTGCCGTCATTGCAGACAAAACGACCATCCGATGTACAGTGTGCTATGCCACCTTTTGAGCCAGAGCAGGGCTGTCTTCCACGGGCGGCATCAGCCTGCATGTTAAAAAGTACACTGACCGTAAGAAGGAGAATTCTCATGATAAAATCAGCTGGTTCTCCTCACTGACGCCGTGCAGGTCAAACCCACCGGCAAAGTTACCGTACTTTTTAACCCCTATCACATACAGATAATCGATAAACCTGGGACCAAACAGTTATTCCTTTCAGAAAATCAGGCAGAATTATATCTAATCAGCCAGAGTCAATTGAATTGACTTTCCCATAAGTTCAGGAAGGGGGCTACATCCCTCTTCTAAACGTCTTAATTTCTCCCTTCATTGAATGACTTAGCCTTTCTCCTGCTACGCTTGTTTTATGGTTCAGAAACGCAGGAACGCTTTCGATGAAAAAAATCGCCATTATCGGCTCAGGCCCAACAGGGATTTACACCTTTTACTCACTTCTTAACAACGCAGCGCCGCTTTCGATCACCGTGTTCGAAAAAGCAGACCAACCCGGTGTTGGGATGCCCTACAGCGACGAGGATAATTCCCGGCTGATGCTGGCGAACATCGCCAGTATCGAAATCCCGCCTATTTTTATTACCTACCTCGACTGGCTCAAACAGCAGAGTGCGGCCCATCTTGCCCGCTATAACGTCGACAGTGAGAAGCTGCACGACCGGCAATTCCTGCCGCGTATTCTGTTGGGTGAATATTTTCACGACCGCTTTCTTGCCGTCGTTGCTGAGGCAAAAAAGGCGGGCTTTCATGTCGAGGTGCACCCCAACGCAGAAGTCACAGATATTAAGGCTGATGCAGACGGCGTGGCCCTTTCAGTGAACAATGCCCCTTTCTCAAGGCGGTTTGATCTTGCGGTAGTCGCCACCGGTCACGTCTGGCCTGATGAAGATGAAACCACCCGCGCATATTTCCCAAGCCCATGGTCGGGGCTGATGGACGCGGAGATCCGCGCCTGTGAGGTGGGGATCATGGGTACCTCCCTCAGCGGGCTGGACGCCGCGATGGCGGTTGTGATGCAGCATGGCCGGTTTAGCGGGGAGCAGTTCGTTGTCAATAAAGGCAGCGAGGGGCTAACAATCACGCTGATGTCCCGCACGGGCGTTCTGCCGGAGGCCGACTTTTACTGCCCTATCCCTTATGAACCGCTGTCGGTGTTAACCGAGTCTGTGGTGGCAAGCGAAATCACCAAAGGCCCGGACGGGCTGCTTGACCGCATCTTTGCGCTGATGGTGAAAGAGCTTGAGCTGGCCGATCCGCGCTGGTGCCAGGAGATATCGCTCGGTACGCTGAGTGCCGACACGCTTCGTGATGTCTGGTTTGAGGATCGTAAAAAGCATGGCCCCTTCAGCTGGGCCGAAGCGAATCTGAAAGAAGTGGAGCGTAACAAGCGCGAGAAACGCACCGTTGCCTGGCGCTATACCGTGCTTCGTCTGCATGAAGTGGTTCAGGCCATCGTCCCTTCACTCAGTGAGCATGACAGAGAGCGGTTTAAATCCGGGCTGGAGCGTGTGTTTATTGATAATTATGCCGCCATTCCACCGCAGTCTATCCGCCGTTTACTGGCGCTGCGCGAGGCAGGGATCATTAGCGTGGTCGCACTCGGTGATGATTACGACCTGGATATCGGCAGCGATCAGACCGTCATCACCACGGCAGAAAAAAGTTACCGCTTCGACGTGTTTATCGACGCGCGCGGGCAAAAGCCGCTCAGAAACAAAGACATTCCCTTCCCCACCCTGCGTAAACAGCTTGCGGAAACCGGCGATGACGTCCCGGACGTGGGGGAAGACTATACGTTGCTGGCGCCTGCATCACTGCGGGGGCGCATCGCTTTTGGGGCGATCCCCTGGCTGATGCACGATCATCCGTTTGTTCAGGGTTTGTCTGAGTGCGCTGAAATTGGTAAAGCGATGGCGAAAGCGGCTGGAAAACCTGCGTCGGGCGTGCGAAGAAAGTTACCTTACACGGAGTTTTAACAGGGCTTCCCTGCCCTGCGGTGTCGGATTACTCGAAGAAGACGTCCGGGTTTTCCGACAGCGACACGAACGATTTAGTGTTCTTGTCAAGGGCAAGGATTTTGCCGCTTTCGATGTCATATACCCAGCCGTGCAGGCGAATGGCGTTGTTGCGCAGGCCTACCGCCACCGACGGATGGGTCTTAATGTTGCTCAGCTGCGCAAAGACGTTCTCCTGCACCATCGCATTCACTTTATCGATTGGCTTATCCCAGGTTTTCTTCTCAACCACCGCTTTTGCCGCATCAGAATAGCGCAGCCAGTGGGAAACGGCTGGCATCGGCTCCAGATCGGCGTTGTCAGCAATCGCCTTCATCGCGCCGCAGTTGGAGTGGCCGCAAATAACGATATCGGTCACGCCCAGGGCAACAACAGCATATTCGATGGTCGCAGAGACGCCGCCAGGCTCCGGCCCGAACGGTGGCACAATGTTGCCCGCGTTTCGAATGACAAAGAGCTGTCCTGGCTCCTGTTGCGTAACCAGTTCCGGAACCAGACGGCTGTCGGAGCAGGAGATGAACAGCGCTTTGGGATTCTGACTGGACGCTAAACTACGAAAAAGCTCTTTACGTTGCGGGAAAATCTCTTTTTGAAAGCTGAGAAAACCTTCAATGATATGTTGCATAGCCATTTCTCTTTTATCTGTTTTAGTTTAGGTATGATCGCGATCACACTCGTAAAATTTAACCACCGCGCCCTAGCCGAGACAAGCAATATATTTCTGGCCCGACCGCTGCACGATCTCATCCGCGTTCGCCGGGATGTTCTGCCCTTCAAAGGCCCCGTACAGGCGCTGGTACGTTTTCCCGGTCAGTCGGCCAATCACCGACTCAACGGTGCGGGCAGGCAGCGGCAGCATATTCGGATAACTCCACATAAACGACACGGCGTCCTTACCGGGTGTAACCTGCAAAATATCACCGGCCAGCAGCACGCCGTCGCCTGACTGCCAGTGCAGCACCGTGCCGCCTGCAAAATGCCCGCCCAGCCGCAGCAGAGTCACCAAAGGCATAATCTCCAGGGCGTCCTCCTCCCAGAAGCGTATCGCCGGGCTGTCACGCATCACCCACTGCCGATCGCTGGCGTGCAGGTAGATCGGCGCGTTAAACGCGGCGGCCCACTCCTGCATGGTGGTGTAGTAATGCGGGTGCGAAATCGCGATCGCGCTGATGCCCCCGAGCGCGTCCACTAACGCTCTGGTCGCCGGATCAAGATTGGCGATGCAGTCCCACAGAACATTGCCCTGTGGCGTACGCAGCAGAAGCGCCCGCTGGTTGATGGCAAAAGCGGGAACGGTTTTGATGCTGAACAGCTGCGGTTCCAGCTGTTGCCATTTGTTGGTGTGCGTGGTCGTAAGGCTGTCGAAGTCCGTCCATGTCTGGCCCGTCACCGGGACATACTGGCGCTCATCGTCGCAAATCGGGCAGTTTTTGGGCTGTTCATCGTAAGCGGTACCGCAGGTTTTACAGAGTGTAATCATCGGCTTTCCTCAGCAATAAAGCACTGAGTATGGCAGGGATTATCCATATGTGCTGAGGGGTGCCTGGCCCGCTTTTTTTGACTTATACTGTGCCAGTATCAAAAACTGAATAACGCAGGTGGCACATGGAAATTAATCTCGATAACTTAGTCTTTAACGGGCTGGATGAAGCAGAAGAGCGCAACGCGGAACGTCTCGACGATGCGGATAAAAAAGCCCAGGCGATTATCGCCGATGACGACTGCGGCGATGCCTGCAAGATCTGAAGAATAAGCACCGGGCTCCCCGGTGCTTTTTTTATGAATGCCTTTTGCTACCGGCTATCAGATCTCCGGCGTTTTGCTAAACCCGGTCAGCATCAGGATCAGGCTTTGTGGAGATGACCCCGTCTCAAACTGATAATGATTTCCCTGACGATCGCCGCCGATATACCATGAAATTTCGGTTTTCCCTTCTGCCAGCGCCTTACGCACCGCTTTATCCACGTCCACCATCCGGTATTCGCGGGAGTGGTTCAGGTAAAGCACCGCATCCGAGCGATAGTTGCAGGATGGTCGTGAATGCCAGTTCACGGTGGCCGGATCCCAGTCGTTACTCGCCGGATAGAAGAAGATTTGATCCGCGCCGTTGGTTTCCACTTTCCCGCCATAAATTCTGACGCGGTATTTAAACTGGGCAGGATCCTGTCCGGCAGGCAGCGGAGGAATGTTGAACTTCACCAGGGACAATGTTTCGCTGTTTTTCGTGCGTCCACCGTTCTTCCAGTTATCCTGCACCAGTAAGACCTGGGGATCGGGCTGTGAAAGTGCGGGTTCCATGCTGCTGAGCCAGACGTTAGCCTTCGCTTTTGAATAACCATACGGTACGGTGGTGCCGCAATCCATTCCCCGGTTCATGCACAGGTCGGTCATAAAGCGCGCGGCATCTTCCGTCCAGCCGTTCATGAAGTCAGCATGCGCCGTATACAGGCTCCCCCACCGCTCTTCACGCTCACTGCCATGCATGATGGGGTCGAGGGAAAGCTGGACTTTGCTGGTATCCAGAGAGCTAATTGTCGGAAGCACGTATGCAATATTCATGTTCACCGTCGGGATCTTCACCGGGAAGGCGGACGGACACTGTCCTTTCGTATCGTAGGTGGCGTTAGCCAGGCCGTGGGCGGGCTTCAGGTTGACCCCGTCCCAGCAGTTCGGGAACTGAATGCCGATATTAAACTGCACGGCATCCTTCGCCTTGCGTAGGCCGCAGACTTCACCCGTTCTGGTGGTGTAGCCCTTGCCGTTGGCGCATAAAAAGGTGATATGCGGATTTGGCGCAGTGCCGTGGTGATCGCCCGCCAGCAGCGACAGCCCCGCCGGGAACGGGTGCAGCGGCCAGGCGTCAACGTTCGATGCCTGATAACAGGTTTTTTGATAGGCGGGTTTGACCACCGTTCCGTCCGGCAATTTTAGCGACGGAGCCCAGTAGGCCGAGCTGTCTGCTTTGTTATCGCAGGTGGTCTTTTCCTGGGCACGCAGCGATTCACGGCTGGAGTAAGCATCCGTGTGCACGTTACCAAAAAAATCGTGCAGCATAGCCTCGTTGGGCATGCCGAACATCATAATGGCATCATCGCCGAGGGTGTGGGAATAACTGCATACAACATGCGCCTGTGGTCCAGCGTGTGCCGCCTGCATGGCAAGCAGAAGTGCGGTGGCAGAAAGCGCGGGGGTTAATACTGTCCGTTTCATTATCATCTCCATCTGTGAAAGGAGATAGTGGTAACAAAACGGCCCTCATTTACCGAGGATTAGCCTGGGTATTTTTCCCCTCATCCTCGCTTTACAGACACCACGCACAGCTCATTCCAGTACATTTCGCGCGTCCGGCGCAGTTCAGCGTGACGTTTTATCATGGAACCACTCCGGATCGATGTTGGCTACGTCCACGCCATACAGGCTGGCGACAGGCAGTATTGACTCAAGAACACGTTGCGCGCTGTTCTCCGCATTCGCTGGTCGGGGCGCAAAAAACCGCCGTAACGTGCTTATCCATTTTTTCATCGTCATTACCCTTCTCGCTTAACCTGTTCTCAGTTAAACACCCAAATTGCGCCCGGGGGA
Source organism: Enterobacter cloacae complex sp. IR5403 (assembly GCF_049238705.1). Classification (NCBI taxonomy): domain Bacteria; kingdom Pseudomonadati; phylum Pseudomonadota; class Gammaproteobacteria; order Enterobacterales; family Enterobacteriaceae; genus Enterobacter; species Enterobacter cloacae complex sp. IR5403. The sequence goes on from NZ_JBMKHP010000003.1 coordinate 51,069, forward strand.
AATATCAAAATCCACTGTCGATGTGCAGGATCTGCAAATAGCGCCCCACCGTCTGCTCTCTTCTTTAACACCTTGTTCACTCATGCTTTTTTTCTCATAGCAAAGAACGATTTCTTATTTGGCGATAGCTTTCCCTTATGGGAGCGTAACGGGGTAAAACAAAAACAACGGGATGGCGTATGACTATGGCTGCAAAAATGAAAGGGTTTAAAAAACGGGCGCAGGTTCTGGGATTAGTGGCAGCCTGGGGCCTGGTTTCAGCGCAGGCGCAGGCCGATCGGCTGGCGGATATCAAGGCAGCGGGCGTGGTGAAAGTGGCCACGTTTGATGCTAATCCACCCTTTGGCTCGATTGATGCCAAAACGCATGAGATCGTGGGTTACGACGTGGACTTCGCCAAAGCGCTGGCGACATCGCTCGGCGTCAAGCTTGAACTGGTCGCCACCAATCCGGCTAACCGCATTCCGCTGCTACAGTCCGGAAAAGCAGATCTCATCGTGGCGGATATCACCATCACCCCGGAACGCGCACAGGTCATTGATTTTTCGACGCCTTACTTTGTCACCGGCCAGCAGTTCCTGGTTCCGGCAAAATCACCGGACAAGCTTGATGACTATAGCCGGGCACGCATTGGCGCCGTAAAAGGTACGACGGGTGAACAGGCGCTGCACCAGCGTTTTCCGCAGTCTCGCGTCCTCTCTTACGATGATATCCCACTGGCGCTGACGGCACTGCGCAATGGTAACGTGCAGGCCATTACCCAGGACAGCACCATTCTGGCCGGTCTGCTGGCGCAGGCGCCGGATAAAGCCGACTTCAAAATCCTGCCCGACCTGCTCAGTAAAGAAGAGATTGGCGTGGGGGTGAAAAAGGGTGAAACGGCGCTACTGAAAGCCGTTAACGATGAGCTGGTAAACCTGGAGAAAAACGGCCAGGCGGCAAAAACCTATGACGTCTGGTTCGGTCCAGGCACCCCTGCTCCACAGCCTCGTAACTTTAAAATAGAAGCCCGGTAATATGCTCTCAGGTTTATTTTCACACTACGCGGCCAATGCCGCGGATTTTTCACGTCTGGAACAGGCCAGCGTTGAGTTTCGCCATGTGGACAAACGCTACGGCGACCATCCGGTTTTAACCGACATTAACCTCACCATCATGCCGGGTGAAGTGGTTGCCATTCTCGGCCCTTCGGGTTCCGGAAAATCGACCCTGATTCGGCTTATCAACCAGTTTGAGAGCCTGAGCGGCGGGGAGATCCTGATCGACCACAAGCCGACCGGACAGCTTTCCGGCAGCAGGCTACGTCAGTTACGCAGCCGCGTCGGATTTGTGTTCCAGCAGTTCAATCTCTATGCCCACCTTACCGCCAGCCAGAACATCACCCTTGCACTGGAGCACGTTCACGGCTGGAAACCCCTGCCCGCCCAGGAGCGCGCGCTGGCGCTGCTGGAGAAGGTCGGCATGCTGGAGAAGGCGCACCGCTATCCTGCTGAACTTTCCGGCGGACAGCAGCAGCGCGTGGCGATTGCCCGCGCTCTGGCCTCGTCGCCGCAAATCATTCTCTTTGACGAGCCGACGTCGGCACTCGACCCGGAGATGATTGGCGAAGTGCTGTTGGTGATGAAAGCCCTTGCCCACAGCGGGATCACCATGATTGTCGTCACCCATGAGATGCAGTTTGCCCGGGAAATTGCCGATCGAATCGTTTTTATCGACGGTGGACACATTCTGGAAACCGCGCCCCCGGCGCAATTTTTCAACCAACCGTCGCATCCGCGTGCGAGGCGGTTCCTGCAAAAAGTGCTGGATCCGCTGCATCAGGAGCAACCGTAATGCCCGCTCTGGACTGGCAGGGGGTGCTGGCCGGACAGCCCCTGCACTGGCTCCTCTCCGGATTTCTCACCACTCTGTGGGTGACGCTGGCGGGGATTATGCTGGCCAGCCTGCTCGCCTTGTTCTTTATGCTTTTGCGGCTTTCCGGGGGACGTTTCGGGACATTGATCGTCAGCGGCTGGGTATCGCTGTTTCGCAATACGCCGCTGCTGGTACAGCTGCTGTTCTGGTATTTCGCCGCCTGGAACGGGTTGCCGCAGGGGCTGCGTGACGCGGTGAACGCAGACCACAGCTGGTCCATTCTGCCCGGTGACGTCTGGTGGTTTACGCCCGAGTTTTTATGCTCCGCCTGGGGGTTAGGCGTCTTTACCTCGGCGTTTTTAATCGAAGAAGTGGAGTCGGGACTGCGTTCCGTGCCTGCCGGGCAACGGGAGGCGGCGCTCGCCCAGGGATTTTCCTCATGGCGTCTGTTTCGCTACATTCTTCTGCCTCAGGGGCTCGCTAACGCCTGGCAGCCCGTCGTTGGCCAGTACCTTAACCTGATGAAGCTCTCCTCGCTCGCGAGCGGGATTGGCTTCGCCGAACTGACCTACCAGGTTCGCCAGATAGAAAGTTACAACGCCCATGCACTGGAAGCCTTTACCGTCGGTACGGTGCTCTACTTGCTTACCGGGATGGTGACGGGAAGCGTGCTGGTGCGCCTCGGCCCCCATTCAGGGAGGAAAAACCATGATCCCCGGATTTAACGTTATTGTCGAAAATCTGGACTATCTGCTTTGGGGACGTGCGGCTACGGGAGAACCCGGCGGCGTACTGCTCTCGCTGCTGATGGCCACAGGCGCCGCCGCGCTTGCCCTGCCCGGCGGGATTGTGCTGGCATGCGTCGCCTGGCGCTATCCCGGCGTGGTGCGCAGTGCGCTGTTTGCGTGGGCAGAGTTGATTCGCGGGATCCCCCTGATCTTCGTGATATTCTGGATGTGGTATCTGCTGCCGCTGATAACCGGCAGGGATCTCCCGGGCGCGACGACCGTCACGCTGGCGCTGGCCTGGTTTACCGCGGCTGCGGTGATGCATTCGGTATTAGCCGGACTGAGAGCCCTGCCGTCGGGCCAGAATGAGGCCGCGCTTTCTCAAGGGTTCAGTACGCAGCAAACGCTGTGGCGCGTGCTGCTGCCGCAGGCGCTGAGAAATATTCTGCCGTCGCTGGTGGGGATTTTTATCAGCCTGCTGAAGGATACGTCGCTGGCGTTTATCGTGAACGTTCCTGAACTGACCACGGTGGCGGGACAGATCAACAACCGGGTGCAAATTTACCCGGCGGCCATTTTTATCTTTACGGGTGTGATCTATTACCTGCTCTGCTGCTCGCTTGAACTGCTCGCGAAGCGCTGGCGCGTCAGCCGGCCAGCGCTTTAACCACCGTTTCCATCGCTTTGGTGGTCAACTCACTGCGCTTAACGCGCTGGTTCGCCAGCGCGGTACGCAGTACGCCCGCAATGACAATATGTTTCGGCTCCTGCCCTAAATCACGCATTTCGAGAACGACCTTGCCTACCACCCGACACATCTCCTGGTACAGCGCTTCGTCTTTGGTCACATTGCCCATTGCCATCACTCCGTTGCCCTAAACCGTCAGCTTAAATCATTCGTCGGCTGGATACAAAAAAGAAGCCCGGCGTGTTGTTCGCCGGGCTTCGTCTGGAAAATCAGGAGATTAGTTGTTTACCGGGATCACTGCGCCTTTGTATTTGGTGCGGATCCAGTCCTGAATCTCTTTGGAGTGCAGCACGTTCACCAGCGCGACGATATCCTTCTTCTTCTCGTCACCGCGATGAACGGTAATGATGTTGGCGTACGGGTTATTCTCACCGCTTTCTACCGCAATGGGATCGTGGACCGGATCCAGACCGGCATCAATTGCGTAGTTGGCGTTGATCACCACCGCAGCACCTTCGTCGTTGTTGTACATCTGCGGCAGCAGAGATGCCTCGACGTTAGGGGTGAATTGCAGCTTTTTCGGGTTCTCCACGATATCGCTGATGCGCGCGGTCACTTTATCGATGCCTGGCTTCAGCTTGATCACGCCCTCTTTTTCGAAGATGGAGAGAATACGCCCTTCCTCGGAAACCGCATCACGCATGATGATTTTGCCGCCTTCCGGCAGATCCTTCAGCGATTTGTATTTTTTCGAATAGATACCGATCGGCTCAATGTGGATTGCGCCCGCACTGACAAAATCATAATCCTTATCGCCCGCGTGATCTTTCAGCACGCTGTTCAGGTAAGGGATATGCTGGAAATAGTTGGCGTCAATGTCATGCCCCGCCAGCGCCGTGTTTGGCAGAATGTAGTCCTGGAACGGTTTAATCTCCAGATCGATCCCCTGCTTCGCCAGAATCGGCTTAGCCTGCTCCAGAATTTCCGCGTGCGGGGTGTTGGACGCCCCCACGGTGAGCGTGTCCGCCCAGGAGGCAAAGCTCAGGGCGCTCAGGGTTGCGGCGGCGATCAGCGTCAGTGTCTTTTTCATGATGTGGTTCCTGTGTGTATTTATTAGCGTTTATCTAACAGTGAAGTAATGGCATCGCCGCAGAACTGGATAATGAACACGATGATCAGAATGGTCACCGTTGCCACCAGCGTGACGTCACCATGGTTGCGCTGGAATCCTTCCAGATAAGCCAGATTTCCCAAACCGCCAGCACCTATCACCCCTGCCATTGCGCTGTAGCTCACCAGCGCAATCAGCGTCACCGTCATACCTGAAACCAGTGCGGGTGAAGATTCCGGCAATAAAACCCGAAACACTAACGTGCTCAGCCGCGCGCCCATCGAACGCGTGGCCTCAATGACTCCTTTGTCCACTTCTCGCAGGGCAATCTCGACCAGACGGGCGTAGAACGGCGCCGCGCCCACAATCAGGGCGGGCAGCGCAGCGTTAGCGCCGAGAATGGTTCCCACAACGGTCTTGGTGAACGGGATCAGCAGGACGATGAGAATGATGAACGGAATCGAGCGGAACACGTTCACCACAATCGACATCACGCTGTAGACCGTGCGGTTGTGGAATAACCCGCCGCGGGCGGTTAAAAACAGCGCCAGACCGAGCGCGATCCCCAGGACAAATGTCGCCACGCCGGAAAGCGCGGTCATGTAAAGCGTCTCCTGGGTTGCAGCCCAAAGCTGATCCCACTTCAGGTGCGGAAAGAGTTCTTCAGCCATGCTTGATTACCTCGCCTTCAATATCGCTTTGCTTCAGGTCGGCGAGGATATTGTTCAGTTGTTCGTCCGATGCCACCACGTGCACCCAGAGCTGCCCGAAAACACCGTGGGCGGTTTGCGTCATTTTGCCGTGCAGGATGTTAAACGGCAGGCCGTAGCGCAGGGTCAGTTCACCGACGATCGGCCTGTGCGTGCTGTGCCCGGTGAAGGTCAGCCTGATTACCGTGCCTTCCAGATCGTTTGCCAGTTCGGTATTGAAGGTCTCTTCCTCCGCGTACTGGCTCACCTGGCGGACAAACTGCCGGGTGATCGGCTGCTGCGGATGCGTAAACACGCTCAGCACGTCCCCCTCTTCCACCACCTTGCCGTTTTCCATCACCGCCACGCGGTCGCAGATTTTGCGCACCACGTGCATCTCATGCGTAATAAGTACGATGGTCAGGTCAAAGCGACGGTTAATGTCCAGGAGCAGATCGAGGATCTGATCGGTGGTCTGCGGATCCAGCGCCGAGGTGGCTTCGTCACACAGCAGTACGTCCGGATGATTGGCCAGCGCGCGGGCAATGCCCACACGCTGTTTTTGCCCGCCGCTCAGCTGGGATGGGTAGGCATTCTCGCGCCCCTTCAGGCCGACCAGCTCCACCAGCTCGGCAACGCGAGCCTGAATTTGCGCTTTTGGCACACCGGCAATTTGCATTGAAAAGGCGATGTTTTCCTTCACCGTGCGCGACCAGAGCAGATTAAAGTGCTGGAACACCATGCTGATTTTCAGGCGTGCCTGACGCAGCGCTTCTCCCTTCGCGGCGGAGATATCCTGACCGTTAATGGTGACGCTGCCGGCGCTGGGCTTTTCCAGACCGTTCAGCAGACGGATCAGCGTACTTTTCCCGGCCCCGCTGTAACCGATGATCCCGTAAATCTGTCCCTGCTCTATCGTCAGGTTGACGTTATCAACGGCTGTCAGCGCCTGTTTCCCGTTGTCAAAAACCTTCGAAATATTGCTGAGTACAATCATTCTTATTCGTTATCCGTTTCGCATATAGCGGTTTAGCAGTATGGATGTCCAAAAGATAGTAAACAGCCGTTATCAGCTTTTAAATGACCAAAAAAGAATGTCTTATAACGCTCAGGAATAAGCAGCGAACTGCCGGGTGAAAAGCATTTAGATGAATATCAGCAATAATTATCTGCCATTTGCATATCAGGTCTTACTCACCCGACGAAATCGGCTAATTTTGCAGCATATTATGCGGATATAGCCATCCTCACATCCGGACAACTTTACGTCTTGCTGTCTTTCCATCTGAAAACATAAGGATTATTCCTTTCCGTTCTAAAACTCAGTGAAACGTTCTTTATTGAGAAAATTTCATGGTTCTATCATCCGGTCATCACCTCTTCACAGGACATGATCATGACGCTTTACCACTCCGTCACCGAACTGATTGGCCGTACGCCGCTCATCCAGCTGCACAAGCTGGACACCGGCCCCTGCTCGCTGTTTCTGAAGCTGGAAAACCAGAATCCCGGCGGCTCGATTAAAGACCGCGTCGCGCTGTCGATGATTAATGAAGCCGAGCGTACGGGCCAGCTACGGCCCGGCGGCACAATTATTGAAGCCACGGCGGGGAACACCGGCCTGGGGCTGGCGTTGATTGCGGCGCAGAAGGGCTACTCGCTGATCCTGGTGGTGCCGGACAAAATGAGCCGCGAGAAGATTTTCCACCTGCGCGCGTTAGGGGCGCAGGTCGTGCTGACCCGCTCGGATGTGAATAAAGGGCATCCGGCCTACTACCAGGATTATGCCCGGCGGCTGGCGAACGAACTGCCAGGCGCGTTTTATATCGACCAGTTCAATAACGCGGCCAATCCGCTGGCGCACCGCACCACTACCGCACCGGAACTGTTTGAACAGCTTGACGGCCAAATCGATGCCATCGTCGTCGGCGTGGGGTCCGGTGGTACGCTGGGGGGCTTACAGGCGTGGTTTGCAGAACATTCGCCGCAGACGGAATTTGTGCTTGCCGATCCGGCCGGGTCGGTGCTGGCGGACCAGGTTGAGACCGGACGCCATCACGATGCCGGATCGTGGCTGGTTGAGGGGATTGGCGAAGACTTTATCCCTCCGCTGGCGCACATCGAAGGGGTTAACCGCGCCTGGCGCATTACCGATCGCGAGGCGTTCACCACCGCCCGCGATCTGCTAAAAACGGAAGGGATCCTGGCAGGCTCCTCCACCGGCACGCTGCTGGCGGCGGCGCTGAAATATTGCCAGGCGCAGACTACGCCAAAACGTGTGGTCACCTTCGCCTGCGACAGCGGCAATAAATACCTCTCGAAGATGTTCAACGACGACTGGATGCGTCAGCAGGGGCTGATTTCGCGTCCGCAGGCAGGCGATCTCTCGGACTATATTGCCCTGCGCCACGATGAAGGCGCGACGGTGACTGCCGCCCCGGACGACACGCTTTCCACCGTGCTGGCCCGCATGCGCCTGTACGACATCTCCCAGCTGCCGGTGCTCGATAACGACAAGGTCGTCGGCATCATCGACGAGTGGGACCTGCTGCGACACATCGGGGGAGATGCCGATCGCTTCTCACTCCCCGTGACGGCAGCCATGACGCGTCAGGTCGAATATCTGGATAAGCAGGCCCCGGAGAGCGCCCTGTACGCCATCTTTGACCGTGGCCTGGTGGCGATTATTTATGACGCAGATCGCTTTCTGGGTCTGATCACACGCAGTGACGTACTCACCGCCTGGCGTAACCGCCTGACGAAATAAAAGGAGCAAAAGATGAAAAACCTGGCCACCCTCAGCGTTCACAGCGGTGAGTTTCACGACCCGCACGGCGCCGTGATGCCGCCGATTTACGCCACGTCGACGTTTGCGCAACCGGCACCGGGTGAACATACCGGCTACGAATACTCCCGGAGCGGCAACCCAACCCGCCACGCGCTGGAGACCGCCATCGCCGAACTGGAAGGCGGCACGCGCGGGTACGCTTTCGCGTCAGGGCTGGCGGCCATTTCCACCGTGCTCGAACTGCTGGATAAAGACAGCCATATTGTCGCCATAGACGACGTGTATGGCGGTACGTATCGCCTGATCGAAAACGTGCGCAAACGCAGCACCGGGTTACAGGTGAGCTGGGTTAAGCCGGACGATGTAGCCGGACTTGAGGCCGCCATTCGCCCGGACACCCGCATGATCTGGGTGGAAACGCCGACGAACCCGCTGCTGAAACTGGCCGACCTGGAGGCCATCGCGGACATTGCCCGGCGCCATAATGCGATCAGCGTGGCGGATAATACCTTCGCCTCCCCGGTCATTCACCGGCCGCTGGAGGCGGGGTTCGACATAGTGGTCCACTCCGCCACTAAATATCTCAACGGTCATTCAGACGTGGTTGCCGGGCTGGCTGTTGTCGGGGCGAATAAGGATCTCGCGGAGCGTCTGGGCTATCTGCAAAACGCGGTTGGCGGCGTTCTGGATCCGTTCAGCAGCTTCCTGACGCTGCGGGGGATTCGCACCCTCTCACTGCGCGTTGAGAAGCACAGCGCCAACGCGCTGGCGATTGCGCAATGGCTGGAGCAGCATCCGCAGGTAGACCGCGTGTTCTATCCCGGGCTGGCGTCACATCCCCAGCATGCGCTGGCCCGCAGACAAATGGCGCTGCCGGGCGGCATGATCTCCGTTGTGATTAAAGGCGATGCGCAACGCGCGACAGAGGTGATCCGTCATCTTACGCTCTTTACCCTGGCGGAAAGCCTGGGCGGTGTGGAGAGTCTGGTGAGCCAGCCCTACAGCATGACCCACGCCTCCATTCCACTGGCACAGCGTCTTGCAAACGGCATTGTGCCGCAGCTTATCCGCCTGTCGGTGGGGATTGAGGATGCGAAGGATCTGATTGCCGACCTTCAACAGGCGCTGGAAAAGTGAGCAAAAAACGGCGGGCATTGCGCCTGCCGTCATAAGATGACATTAGGCCTTAACGCCTTGATAACAAACTTATGTGAATCTGCACAGATTGTTTTTGAAACGCTGTTTCCATTTTCCTTTTTACTGTAAATCAGCGTATAATGCGCGCCAAATCCCTGGTGAATGGTTTCAGCGCTTGGAATACAAAAAACAACGTACAACTTCTCCTCTCCTTCGTTGGGCTGGCACTCAGGCACACTTTCTTCTGCACGCTCATTTGATGTCACCTATTCTTAGTGCGTGTCATATACTCTTTCGCAACACAGGTTTGACTCCGCGGCGGTGCGCCCCCGGAGCGAGATTTCCATATCCTTCCCAACTTAAAGACTAAGACTGTCATGAAAAAGACGAAAATTGTTTGTACTATCGGCCCGAAAACCGAATCCGAAGAGATGCTGAGCAAAATGCTGGATGCCGGCATGAACGTGATGCGTCTGAACTTCTCCCACGGCGACTATGCTGAACACGGTCAGCGTATCCAGAACTTGCGCAACGTGATGAGCAAGACCGGGAAAAAAGCGGCGATCCTGCTCGACACCAAAGGTCCTGAAATCCGCACCATCAAACTGGAAGGCGGTAACGACGTTTCCCTGAAAGCGGGCCAGACCTTCACCTTCACCACCGACAAATCCGTTGTAGGTAACAACGAAATCGTTGCCGTGACCTACGAAGGCTTCACCAGCGACCTGTCCGTTGGCAACACCGTGCTGGTGGATGACGGCCTGATCGGCATGGAAGTGACCGCGATCGAAGGCAACAAGGTTATCTGTAAAGTGCTGAACAACGGCGATCTGGGCGAAAACAAAGGCGTTAACCTGCCGGGTGTGTCCATTGCGCTGCCAGCGCTGGCTGAAAAAGACAAACAAGACCTGATCTTCGGCTGCGAACAAGGCGTGGACTTCGTTGCTGCCTCCTTTATCCGTAAACGTTCTGACGTGGTTGAGATCCGTGAGCACCTGAAAGCGCACGGCGGCGAGAACATCCAGATCATCTCCAAGATCGAAAACCAGGAAGGCCTGAACAACTTCGACGAAATCCTCGAAGCGTCTGACGGTATCATGGTTGCGCGTGGCGACCTGGGCGTTGAAATCCCGGTTGAAGAAGTGATCTTCGCGCAGAAGATGATGATCGAGAAATGTGTTCGCGCGCGTAAAGTGGTTATCACCGCAACGCAGATGCTGGACTCCATGATCAAAAACCCACGCCCTACCCGCGCCGAAGCAGGCGACGTGGCGAACGCCATCCTCGACGGTACCGATGCCGTTATGCTGTCTGGCGAATCTGCAAAAGGGAAATACCCTCTGGAAGCGGTCAGCATCATGGCGACCATCTGTGAGCGTACCGACCGCGTGATGAAAAGCCGTCTGGATTACAACAACGACAGCCGTAAACTGCGCATCACCGAAGCCGTGTGCCGTGGTGCGGTAGAAACCGCCGAAAAACTGGAAGCCCCACTGATTGTCGTGGCGACCCAGGGCGGTAAATCTGCGCGTGCCGTGCGTAAATACTTCCCGGATGCGACCATTCTGGCGCTGACCACCAACGAAACCACCGCGCGTCAGCTGGTGCTGAGCAAAGGCGTGATCCCACACCTGGTGAAAGAGATTGCCTCTACCGATGATTTCTATCGTCTGGGTAAAGAAGTGGCGCTGGAACTGGTTGATTGTGGCCTGGCTCAGAAAGGCGACGTGGTGGTTATGGTTTCTGGCGCGCTGGTTCCAAGCGGCACCACCAACACGGCATCTGTCCACGTGCTGTAATATTTCACGAACAAATTATTGTTTTGTTAAAAAGCGTCCTTCGGGGCGCTTTTTTTATTCCCGCCTTTAACCAGTACTATTCAAAAAGCAAATCGGGTTTTTCTATTTAATCGCGATTTATCTAAGATGAATCCGATGAAAAATGCCTTTTTTAACATAGCTTTTTCGTCAAAATTGCCGATTTCGTTGCTTCTTTGAGCGAACGATCAAAAATAGGCGTAATCCCATCAAAAAAATATTCTCAACCCAAAAAACTTTGTGTAATACTTGTAACGCTACATGGAGATTAACTCAATCTAGAGGGTATTAATAATGAATCGTACTAAACTGGTACTGGGCGCGGTAATCCTGGGTTCTACTCTGCTGGCAGGTTGCTCCAGCAACGCTAAAATCGATCAGCTGTCTTCTGACGTTCAGACTCTGAACGCTAAAGTTGACCAGCTGAGCAACGACGTGAACGCAATGCGTTCCGACGTTCAGGCTGCTAAAGACGACGCAGCTCGCGCTAACCAGCGTCTGGACAACCAGGCTACTAAATACCGTAAGTAATAGTACCTGTTAATAAAATGGCGCACATTGTGCGCCATTTTTTTTGCCTTCGTCAAACCTCTACTGAAGCGCTTTCTCTCCCTCGCCTTCCGCCACCGCCGCTGAGACACGACTGTTCTGCACCGACAGGACAGAATTGCTGGCTGACGAACCATTGCCTGCTGAAACGGCCACCGGGATCCCCGCTCTGCGCGCCAGGGCTTTATCGATAAGCGTTTTATCGCTACCTGATTCCGCTGCAAAGGCGGTAAACGCCGCCGAGTGCGTGAACGGCACCGTCTGTGGGTTTTCACCCTCAGCCTGCGCCAGCGGCCTGTGCACTTCGATATAACGTTTGCCATCTGGCTCGACGGAGAACTTCACCGGCTCATTGATGATCTGCACCCGCGTGCCGACGCGCACTTGCTCAAACAACGCTTTGATATCCGGCGCGTTCATCCGCATACAGCCCGAGCTGACCCGCAGCCCTACGCTGTCCGGCGCGCTGGTGCCGTGAATAAGATATTCCCCATTCCCGATGCCCAGACGCAACGCAAAGCGCCCCAGCGGGTTATTTGGCCCTGCGGGTACCACAGGCGGCAGTTTAATGCCCTGGGCCAGTGAGCGCGCTCTGATGCCCGCTGTGGGGGTCCATGTAGGATTAGCGATTTTCTGACTCACACGGGTGGTGCTAACCGGTGTTTCCAGCCCAAGCTGACCAATACCCAGCGGATAGACCTGCACGATATTTTCGCCAGGCGGATAGAAGTAAAGACGCAGCTCCGCCAGATTCACCACAATGCCCTCGCGCTCGGTGTCTGGCAGTAGCATCTGGGAAGGGATCGTAATGACCGTTCCTGGCGCAGGGTTCACCGGTGCAATGGTATTATTGGTTTCAAGGATGAGCTGTGCGGCGGTATTAAACCGACGAGCGATAGACTGAAGTTTATTGTCACCTTCCTGAATGGTGTATGTCTGGTTTTGCCCAATCAGGCGGCTGCCTGCGGGCGGTAAAGGATAATCAACCGCCCTGGCTGAATTAACAGCACTGAGCGAACCAAGGAGTAATAGAGTTATTAGAGACGCGCGCTTCATGCTGAGATTCCTTATTCACTGACCAAACGTCAGAAAGCTGAAAAACCAGCGAGGTGGAAACCACCCCGCGAAACAGAATGAATGCTGTTCTGTCAGTTTAGCTAAGGATTGCGGCTTTGGCGCGTATGGCGCGGATCATCGCTTCCAGCCCCTGGGATCGGGACGGGGTGAGGTGTTGGGTTAAGGCCATTTTTTCAAACCACGGGCGAACGTCAAAGGCGACAATATCCTGCGCCGACATCTGATGATAAAGAATAAATACGACGGCAATAAGCCCCTTCACAATGGCGGCATCGCTGTCACCCTGTAATTCGATTACGCCTTCATCCGTCTGCTGCATCAGGATCCAGACCTGGCTCTGGCAGCCCTGAATGATGTTGTCCGGGTTATGCGCCTCTTCGCTGAGCGGCGGCAGGCGCTGACCCAGCTCGATGATATAAAGGTATTTCTCTTCCCAGTTTGCGCAACGCCCAAAGTTGCGCAGCAATTTATCTCTGTCCGGCAAATCTGCCATCTCTCGCCTCTCCGTTAGCCAAGCAGCTGGTGAATACGTTTTAGTCCCGCCACCAGTCTGTCGACCTCTTCCGTTGTGTTGTACATCACCAGCGATGCGCGGCACATAGCCGGTACCTGATAATACGCCATCAGCGGCATCGCGCAGTGATGCCCGGTACGCACGGCGACGCCGTAATTATCAAGGAAACTGCCCACATCATAGGCGTGATGCTTGCCGAGGTTGAAGGCTATCACACCCAGACGGTCAGCAGGACCATATAAGGTCAGATCCGGGACGCTGGCAAGCTCCTGCAAGGCATAATGCATCAGCTGCTGTTCGTACTCCTGAATCGCCGCCAGCCCCGTTTCAGAGACGTAGCTAATGGCCGCGCCCAGCCCGATGATCCCGCCCGTGTTGGGCGTACCCGCCTCGAAGCGCCAGGGCGCACGGGCGTAGGTTGTGCCGTCCGTCAGGCTGACGGTGGCGATCATTGACCCGCCCCCTTCCCACGGCGGCATGGCCTGGAGAATGTCCTCTTTCACATACAACACGCCGATGCCCGTCGGGCCATAGAGCTTGTGCCCGGAGAAGACGTAGAAATCGCAGTCCAGGGCCTGAACATCAACCGCATGGTGCATCACCGCCTGGGCACCATCAATCAACACTTTCGCACCGGCCTGATGGGCTTTGTCGACGATCAGCGCCACCGGATTTTCCGTCCCCAGTACGTTTGAAACGTGAGTCACCGCCACCAGCCGCGTTCTGTCGTCCAGCAGAGCGTCCAGTTTTTCCAGCTGGAGCGTGCCGTCTTCATTCAGAGGGATCACCCGCAGTTGCGCCCCCACACGCTCACAGAGCATCTGCCAGGGCACGATGTTGGCGTGGTGCTCCATCTGGGTGATGATGATGTTATCCCCCGCGTGCACCTGCGCATTGCCCCAGCTGTTAGCCACCAGGTTGATCCCTTCGGTGGTGCCACGCACGAACACCAGCTCTTCCGGCGAACGCGCGTTGAGGAAGGCCGCAACCTGCGTGCGCACGTTTTCCATGCGCTGGGTCGCCTCGGCGCTCAGGGTGTGGATCCCGCGATGTACCGCCGCATAACCATGGCGGTAAAACTCGGCTTCCGCATCCACCACCTGATTCGGTTTTTGCGCGCTGGCCGCACTGTCGAGATAGGCCAGCGGCAGACCGTTCACTTCACGGGTCAGTACCGGAAAATCTGCCCGGACTTTCTCTACGGGAAATGTCATGCTTCGCCTCCAGGCAGCCGCTGACCGATACGGGCCAGCACCTGCTGTTTAAGTCCGCCATCGGGCAGCGCTTCCGTCAGCTCAGCCGCAAAGGCGTAAATAATCATCTTTTGCGCGGCCTGCTGGTCTATCCCGCGCGAGCGCAGGTAGAACATCTGTTCATCGTCAATACGCCCGACCGTCGCGCCGTGGCTGCATTTCACATCGTCCGCATAGATTTCCAGCTGTGGTTTGGTGTCCACCTCTGCCAGACGTCCCAGCAAGAGGTTGTTATTGGTCATCTGCCCGTCAGTTTTGATGGCGTGCTGTGCCACGTTGATCAGGCCGTTAAACACCGCACGTCCTTTATCGCTGACGATGGTTTTGTGCAGCTGACGGCTGTTGCAGTAGCCTTTGTTATGCTCAAGCCAGGTGCGCGTGTCGCACACTTCTGACTTCACCGGCATCGCCAGGCTGTTAATACGCAGCGTAGTGTTCTCACCGTTCAGCTGGGTGCTGGTATTGTGGCGCAGCACCGCGCCGCCAAGCAGGAAGCTGTGGCTGTACGCCGCGGCATCCTGGCCCAGCAGAATATCGTTGTGGGCGAAGTGGTGACTGAGCGGATTTTCAAACGCCAGCTTGATGTGGTGCAGTTGGGCATTGGCCGCCACGTTCATCGTCAGACGCGAACCGGTGAAATGACGGGTGTCGTTAAGGCTGACGTAATGCTCGATCACCGTCGCCTCTGCCCCTTCTGCCAGCTCAAGATGGTGGCGATAGTGGGCGGTGTTAATCTCATCACCCTCAACGCCCTGGGTGATATGCATCAGCAGCAGCGGTTTCGCCGGACGCTGGTTACGCTTAACGCGAATATGGGTGACAGATTGCGACAGGCTCTCTGTCAGGTGCAGGAAGACTTCAGGCTGAACGGGCGCGTTCAGCGACTGACGTTCATCGTTAATGACGATATCGAACCCGCTCTCCTGCACGCTGTCGCTCAGCTCCGCACGGAACTGACCGTCGACAAACACCAGACGCACGGCATCCACGCTCAGCGCCAGCCTGTCGCGCTGATCGGAGCTGACCTGCGCCAGACGGGTGACAAACTCGCCGTTCAGCAGGCCATCCAGCGGGGTATATTTCCAGTTCTCATGTTTACGCGTCGGTAAACCGAGACGCAGCATCTGCTGAAGATGGTGCTGGGCCTGTTCAGAGCGCGCTCCACCCTGCGCTTCAAACAGCCGGTGCCACTGCTGGAGTGCATTACTGCTGTTCGGTAAGCCAGCCATAACCCTGCTCCTCCAGTTGTTTAACCAGCGTAAAGTCACCGGATTTCACAATGCGTCCCTGGTAAAGCACGTGGACATAGTCCGGTTTGATGTAGTCAAGTATTCGCTGGTAGTGAGTCACGATGATAAATGAGCGGTTGCCGTCACGCAGGGAGTTCACCCCGTCGGCAACGATCTTCAGGGCATCGATATCCAGCCCTGAATCGGTCTCATCGAGAATGCACAGGGCCGGTTCCAGAACCGCCATTTGCAGAATATCGTTACGTTTCTTCTCACCGCCGGAGAAACCCACGTTTACCGAGCGGGTCAGCAGATCTTCCGGCATTTTCAGCAGCTTAATCTTCTCTTCCATCAGATCCTGGAAGTCAAAGCGATCCAGCGCCTCAAGGCCGCGATACTTGCGCACCGCGTTCAGCGCGGTTTGCAGAAAGAACTGGTTGCTGACGCCCGGAATTTCCACCGGATACTGGAAGGCCATAAAGATGCCCTCGCCGGCACGCTCTTCCGGCGACATCTCCAGCAGATCTTTGCCGTTAAACTCAACGGAGCCGCTGGTGACTTCATAATCTTCGCGTCCTGCCAGCGTCGCTGAAAGCGTACTTTTCCCGGAGCCGTTTGGCCCCATGATGGCGTGAACTTCACCCGGTTTGACGTCAAAATTGAGGCCACGCAGGATCTCTTTCTCTTCCACGCTAACCTGTAAATCTTTAATGCTTAACATGTGCTTTCCTTAACCGACGCTGTGTTCAAGACTAATGGCGAGGAGTTTCTGGGCTTCAACGGCAAATTCCAGCGGCAGTTCAGAGAACACGTCCTTACAGAAGCCGTTAACGATCATTGAAATCGCATCTTCTTCACTGATCCCGCGTTGCAGGCAGTAGAAAAGCTGATCTTCACCAATACGTGACGTAGTTGCCTCATGCTCAAGCTGGGCGCTGTTATTGCGGCATTCGACATACGGGAAGGTGTGCGCCCCGCAGTCCGCGCCAATCAGCATGGAGTCGCACTGGGTGAAGTTACGCGCGTTGGTTGCCGTCGGCATGATTTTCACCAGCCCACGATAGCTGTTCTGGCTGTGACCGGCAGAGATCCCTTTGGAGATGATGGTCGATTTGGTGTTTTTACCGATGTGGATCATCTTGGTGCCGGTATCGGCCTGCTGATGACCGCTGGTCAGCGCCACGGAGTAAAACTCACCGATGGAGTTGTCGCCGCGCAGAATACAGCTCGGGTATTTCCAGGTAATGGCGGAGCCGGTTTCTGACTGCGTCCAGGACATCTTGCTGTTTTCGCCTTCGCACAGCGCACGCTTGGTGACGAAGTTCAGAATACCACCGGTGTTGCCGTCGCCCGGGAACCAGTTCTGTACCGTAGAGTATTTCACTTCCGCGTCTTTATGGATGATGACCTCTACCACCGCCGCGTGCAGCTGGTAGCTGTCGCGCACCGGCGCCGAACAGCCTTCGATATAGCTGACGTAGCTGCCTTCATCGGCCACCAGGATGGTGCGTTCAAACTGACCGGTTTTTTCCGCGTTGATGCGGAAATAGGTCGAGAGCTCCATCGGGCAGCGCACGCCTTTCGGCACGTAGATAAAGGTCCCGTCTGACGCTACCGCCGCATTCAGTGCCGCGAAGAAGTTATCGTTACTGGGTACCACGGTGCCAATGTACTTTTTCACCAGCTCCGGGTGATCGTGAATGGCTTCCCCGAAGGAGCAGAAAATAATCCCCTGCTCCGCCAGTTTTTCACGGTAGGTGGTTGCCACCGAGACGGAGTCAAAAATGGCGTCTACCGCCACCTCTTTGCCTTCGCGCACGGGCACGCCGAGCTGATTGAACGCCTCTTCCACCTCTTTACTCAGGAAGCTGTTCTCGGCACCGGTTTGCTGTACCGCGCCGGGTTGCGAGGCACAGGTATCATCACAGCTGCCGCAGGAGGGCGCGGAATAGTAGCTGTAATCCTGATAGTTCAGCTTATCGTAATGCGCTTTCAGCCAGTGGGGTTCTTCCATCTCCAGCCACGCGCGGAATGCGCTCAGGCGAAACTCCAGCATCCACTCCGGCTCGTTACGTTTCGCCGAAATGGCGCGCACGACCTCTTCGTTGATGCCTTTCGCCAGCTCATCGGTTTGCAGCTGCGTGAAGAAACCCTCTTTATAGTTGAGGTGTCCGCCGCTCCAGGTGTTTACATCACTCGTTGCTTCAGTATTACGAGACATAGTACCGCCTATACCCCAAAGCTTTCGCCGCAGCCGCATTCGTTCTGGGCTTTCGGGTTATGAAATTTGAATAACTGGTTTAAACCTTCCCGAACGTAGTCGACTTCGGTTCCATCGATAAACGGCATCGCCTGTAGCGCGACGTATAACTTTGCACCGTCGGTTTCAAAGACCAGATCGTCCTTTTCAGGTTCGGTTACGGTGTCCAGCACGTAGCCAAATCCCGCGCAGCCAGTCTGCTTAACGCCTAAGCGTACGCCGAGGATGTCGGGATTTTTTGCCACCAGCTCATGAATATGCGCCGCCGCCGCGGGCGTCAGCGTTAAGCCACGCCAGGCAAAGTCGGCCGGATTGAAGGTTTCTGAATGCAGTTCCATAGGTCCACCTCATCTGATAAGCCACCAGGGCATAACACCATGTTAGTGATAACGATTATCACTTCAACCCCCTGCGAGCAGGGGCTTTGGGCTAAACCGCCCTTTTTGGCTACTTTCATTAAGCATAGACCCTGTGACGGGATGCGGATGGGATGGTTAGATTTGTTCAATGCATTGATAAATAATGCATTTCATGAGAAAGGCGGTAAGGCGGCGGGCAATGATAAAAATTGTATTGGAAATACCTATTTTTAAGATAGCCAAAGTACGTCCAGGCACCCTATACATTTTTTACGTATGCCTCCCCCTTAAGCCAGGTTCTTGTTCATCCTTTTTTTGCCTTATCTGGGCGCGCATAAAGACGTTTGATGGATGAGTTAACCATTATTTATCAGTCTGATAGTGGTTAAATTCCGATCATGATTAATTACATAAACTCTTCACTTTTCGGCGTAATGTTTCCCTTGTTAACCATTCAGCTGATAAGGAAATTTTATGTCATGGAATAAACATGAGGCTGTTTCATATGCTCGCAGCCATGCCCATCATGAAAGTGGTGGTTATTGCGCCCGCGCGGTAGCTGTCGCGATACGTGCAGGCGGGTTGAAAATTGAAGGTGCTGACGCCAAAGACTTTTGGCGTTCTCTCGAAAAGGCGGGCTTCAAAAAAGCATACGGAACCCTTCTGGAAGGTGATGTTGCTGTTATTGATGCGCTACCCGGTGAGAATCAGCACGGGCACGCATGCATTTATGACGGATCCGGAACCTGGTATTCCGATTTCAAACAAAGAACACTCTACCCTGGCCCGACGTACCGAAAAATTCAGCCAAAAATCACAATTTACAGGCATCCGTAATGAAGAAAATATTACTTTTACTCTGCATGGTGTCTGCTGTAGCTAATGCGAAACCACTCGGCCCTGCTGAGCAGGCCGTGAAGTTCAATAACTGGTATGTCAGTCAGATAGCAAAGGACATTTACCCAATATTGGACGGGAACGAGATCGATAAATTCGTCACAGCGTCAACGATGAAAAAACTGCGGCATACGCAGGATCCAGGATACGGAGAAGAAAGTGACGTATTTTACGACGCTGATTTGTTTTTAAAGGCCCAGGATATTCGTGATGACTGGTCAGCGAATGTCGCCGCCATCGCTGTAGATTCCGATCCGGTTTGCGTGAACGTTTACATCGCGTTCGGCAAGAAACAGGAGCATGTTGTCGTTGACTGCATGGTCAAAGAAAACGGGGCGTGGAAAGTGCAATCAGTTACAGCTGCACAGTACACGAGAAATGTTGCTGGCGACAAATGATCGACGATATGACAGGGGTACTGATGCAATGCATCTTTGCGAATACCCCTGTCGTATCGCCAGAAAGCAAAAATCCCGCGCTGGCGGTTTACCGTCGGCCCCCTTAACATCAGTGATGGAACGAAACGGCGAAACCCTGTTCACGCCAGTGGTCGAGTTGCTCCTGTTGACGAGGCGTAGGTGCTTTACCTGTCCAGACGAAAATTTTTTGCCCGGGAAAGAGTTCCGGACGTGGAGAATCAATCGGCTCAGCCAGCACGTCGATATGCCAGCCCTTATAGGCAAGACGGGCCGCTTCCAGCCACAAATGCGTACGGTCGTCGCACTCCCACCCGACCAGCAGCGCATCTTTACCTGCTTTTTTTCGCGACTCACCCAGGCTTGCAACGGCAAACTCAATCAGGACACCGTCGAGCAGGCTTGCCATGTGACGCACCGTATTCTGGTCCTGGTTCATTCGCTGCCGCACAGGGGTGATGATGTTATCTATCAGAACATCCATCGCATGGTCACGGCGGAACTCGCCGATTTTGGCGCGCAGTTTTGCCGGATTGGCATAGCGCAGAACGGTTAACATCTCTTCCTGAAACGATGCCCAGTTCCCCTGAGTCATCACTTCTGTATTTTCAAGAAGCGCTTTTACTTTACCGACCGAAACACCCGTTTTCATCAGGCGTTTGATCTCTTCGATACGCAGGATATCTTCATCGTCAAACTGACGATGACCCCCTTCGCTTCGCTGCGGCTTCAACAATCCATAACGGCGCTGCCAGGCACGCAGCGTAACGGGGTTGATACCGCATCGTTCGGCCACTTCGCCGATACTGTAATAGGCCATTAACTCCCTCACGCACAATACTTCCATACCTAACCAAACCAACCTTATCAGATTGTACAAATCATTTGTATAACTAACTCCTCATTCTGAGACAAGTGAATGGCTCAAAGAACCACTCACTCGTTAATGTATTGTTGTATAAATTTAGCCGTACGTACAGGTCACTTTGAAGAGTTACGTACAGGTTTTTATAAATCGTACTTTTTCTCGGGCCAGGCAATCGCCGGAATGCCCCCCAGACGCGGGCTGGCGAAAAGGTGTCCCTGGAACTGAGAAATCCCGGCAGATTCCAGCCACATCCACTCTTCAGCCAGCTCTACGCCTACCGCACAGAACAGAATTTCCAGGGAGGCGCAGCATTTAATAATTGACTGAATGATCGCCTGACGCGGGCCGCTCTTGTGCACGTTGGCAATCAAGTCACGGTTGATCTTGATTCTGTCCGGCTGGAACTGAGCCAGCAGTTGCAGACCGGCAAATCCCGCGCCAAAGTGATCGATAGCCACGCTGATCCCGGCGCTTTTA
The DNA here is from genome assembly GCF_049238705.1 of Enterobacter cloacae complex sp. IR5403. Classification (NCBI taxonomy): domain Bacteria; kingdom Pseudomonadati; phylum Pseudomonadota; class Gammaproteobacteria; order Enterobacterales; family Enterobacteriaceae; genus Enterobacter; species Enterobacter cloacae complex sp. IR5403. The sequence continues at coordinate 71,780 of NZ_JBMKHP010000003.1, forward strand.
AGCTGTCTGACCGCGCTGGTGAACTCTTCAAAGCGCGAGATCGCCTCGCTCTCGGTGAACTCGACCACAATTTGCTCCGGCACAAAACCGTTCGCCTCAATTGCCGTCAGTAAAAAATCGACGGCGCCAGGAACATTGACCAGCGTCATCGGCAGCAGATTAATGGACAACGTTTGAGTCTGTAGGCCCAGCGCGCTGGCCATCGACAAAGCCACCTGCTTACTCTTCAGATCCGATTCGTACAGCGCCTCACGCGACAGATTGGCAAAGTAGCTTTCCGGGGAGTCACCGGACGGCGTGCGGATCAGGGCTTCCCAGGAAACCACCTGCTGCATAAACGGATCGACGATAGGTTGAAATGCGAAACTACAGTCCGCACCCTTTGCCACAACCGTTGGCTGGGAGGATAACGGCGTATTTTCGGTGACAAATTCCCAGGCGTCAGCCGGAGGCAGCTCAAAGTAGTTGGCTTTTTCAGTGGCCTCAACGAAGGTGCGGAAAAATTGCAGGGCGCGATCGTTATAGGTCAGCTGATAGCGGGTTGTACCTTTATCGAGTACCTGTTGCAGCACTTCGTCGGTGTCGTACTGACGAAGGTCAAAGAGCTCCATACCCACGTTGCCAAAACGTCTTGAAGGCCCGTGATCGCTTAACAACTCGACCACGTTGTGATGCCGTGGGTCACGGCAGATGAGCTCATAGATCTCCTTAACGTTCTCAGCGGGCCCTTCAAGTAACTGAAAAAAATGTGTGCCGTTAAACAGCAAAATCCCCGTCACATCGAACTGGCGATTTCTACAATTTGCAGCAGCGACCATGTCTTCCAGCGCTTTCACTGGAACGTCCTCGCAGATATGACTGCGGTAAATGATGGTTGTGAGCATGCTAATCCTGAAGATTGAGGGGGTGACCACGAAAACACGTGGGGAGAACTCTGTTATAGCACATTAATTGCCCAACAAATAATTTACAACTCAACGATTTACACGGCTTCTTTGCGCCTTTTCCTGGCATGTACAACTCTGCGACGCCATTTCGAATTGTACAATATATCTTGTGAATCCCGCAGTAAACTGCATACATATAACTATATGATAAATAAATACTTTATTAAATATATTATAAAATATTTAAAAAATTGTACATTTTCAATGTACAGATTTGAAAATTATGTATACCTTAAATGTAACGTTACTGATTACGAAAATTTACAGGAGCGAAACATGCAGCAGAACGGACACTTCGCAGACTCAGCAACAGCAATTGCGCAGTACTTCGAAAAAGCCGCGCTTCCTACTCAACAGGAAACATTGGGTCAGGTTGTTGTTGAAATCCTTAGCGACGGGCGGAATCTGAATCGCAAATCGCTCTGCACAAAACTATTAAGTCGCCTTGAAAAGGCCAATGGCCCGGAAGAGGAACATCATTATCACATGCTTCTTGGCCTGCTCTTCGAACGTTAATGTTATGAAGAGCAGTGATGCGGACAGACTGATCGACCAGCTTATTGGAGAAGCCGCTCTTTCACTTTTGAAGGAGCGCGGTCCCGTGACGACCGAGGGATTGATTCAGCGTCTGCGTAACATGCAAGCATATGAAAAGGATCCCCAGCGGCGGGAGACATTAGCGCGAGTGATAGCTGAAATCAGCTCTGGCACGGTCGCTTTTAAAGGTCGCAGAACCGCACAAGGACGAATATCGAGAGAGGGATCTCTCAAAAATAACCGAGACAATGTAGTGCCGTTATTTGGAAATGGAAAACCGTCCGATCCCAAAAAGATACATTGACTACAACTTTACAGCTACGGTGAGAACAAATGAGACAAAATATTCAGCTTCAACCCGAATACCACTCCGCCTTTTTAGATAGCGCGTTGTCGGAGTATTTCCGTCACGCAGGCGATCGCTTTGCTGAAGAGTCTGCCATTTTTTCGACTGCGGTTCGTTGTGTTCTTGCTTCCGAAGGTCATCTGACCAACAAAGCGATCATACTCTGGCTGATCCAGACGCTGGAATCCACCGACGATGTCGTTAAGGCGGATGTGATCCGCAAGACGCTGGAAATTGTCGTCGGTTACACCATGGACGATCTTTAACGCCTCTCTCTTCCCATCCCTGCGGATAGCGTGTCATCGTCACTTCTGACGAACAGACTGACGATGACACGCCCTCTTTTGCCTAACACCCTGTTAATCAAGCACCCTGAATGTGGCATGGATCCTGCTTAGTCCACTAAGGGACTGGGCTTTCCAGTAAACAGTGCTTCATTTCTTAACAGGTCTGTTATTGATGAAAAAAATCGCCAGCGTCTGCCCCTACTGCGGTGCAGGCTGCAAACTAAACCTCGTCGTTGAAAATAACCGGATTATCCGTGCCGAAGCCGCTGATGGCGTAACCAATCAGGGCACGCTTTGCCTGAAAGGGTACTACGGCTGGGACTTTCTTAATGATACACGGCTGCTTACCCCCCGCCTGACGCAGCCCATGATCCGCTACAGCAAAGGCGAGGCCTTTACCCCTGTGACCTGGGAAGAAGCCATTCGCTATACCGCTCACAGGCTTAAAAGCATCAAAGAACAGTACGGCCCTCGCTCCATTATGACCACGGGTTCCTCGCGGGGAACGGGCAATGAGACCAACTACGTGATGCAAAAATTTGCCCGTGCGGTGCTGAATACTAACAACGTCGACTGCTGCGCCCGCGTCTGTCACGGTCCGTCCGTTGCCGGTTTACAGGAGACCCTCGGCAACGGCGCCATGAGCAATTCCATTAACGATATTGAAAACTCAAAATGCCTGCTGGTATTCGGCTATAACTGCGCCGACTCTCACCCCATCGTCGCCCGACGGGTGCTTAAAGCCCGTGAAAATGGCGCTAAAATCATCGTCTGCGATCCGCGTCATATTGAAACGGCACGCATTGCCGATCTTCATCTTCAGTTAAAAAATGGCAGTAACATGGCGCTGGTCAATGCCTTTGGCTATGTCCTGCTGGAAGAGGAACTGTACGACAAAAACTACGTTGCCCGCTTTACCGAAGGGCTTGAGGCGTACCGGCTGACGGTAAAAGATTACGCCCCCGAGCAGGTTGAACATCTGACGGGGATCCCCGCGCGGGATGTTCGTCAGGCAATGCGCATGTTCGCGGCGGCGCCTTCAGCGACGGTGATGTGGGGAATGGGCGTCACGCAGTTTGGTCAGGCGGTCGATGTGGTGAAAGGTCTCTCCAGCCTGGCGCTGCTGACCGGCAATCTGGGCCGCCCTGCCGTCGGCGTGGGTCCGGTTCGCGGGCAAAATAACGTTCAGGGTGCCTGCGATATGGGCGTTCTGCCCAATATGTTCCCCGGCTACCAGGACGTCACTGATCCGGCGGTCAGACTGAAATTTGCCGATGCGTGGAAAATCAATGTCAACCGGATGGACGATCGCGTCGGGACGCGTATCACCGAAGTGCCGCATCTCGCGCTGGAAGGTAAGATCAAAGCGTATTACATCATGGGGGAAGATCCGCTTCAGACAGAAGCCGATCTGGGACTGGTCCGCCGCGGCGTTGAGGCGCTCGATTTTGTGGTGGTTCAGGACATCTTTATGACCAAAACGGCAGAGGTGGCTGACGTGCTGCTCCCTGCCACCTCATGGGGAGAACACGCCGGCGTGTTCACCTGTGCCGATCGCGGCTTCCAGCGTTTCGGCAAAGCCGTTGAGGCCAGCGGCAACGTGAAGCGCGACTGGGAGATCATCAGCCTGCTGGCCACGGAGATGGGCTATCCTATGCATTACGAGGATAACCAGCAGATCTGGGACGAAATGCGCGAGCTGTGCCCCCTCTTCTACGGCGTGACCTACGAAAAAATGGGCGAGATGGGCCATGTGCAGTGGCCCTGCCCAACCCTCGATCATCCCGGCACGCCCTACCTGTACAAGGATAATCAGTTCGACACCCCCACTGGCAAAGGCCAGCTATTTGCCGCCCCCTGGCGCGCCCCGGCGGAGATACCGGATGCGGATTACCCGCTGGTACTGTGCACGGTGCGCGAAGTGGGTCACTACTCCTGTCGCTCAATGACCGGGAACTGCGCGGCGCTGCAAAGCCTGGCCGACGAGCCGGGCCGGGTGCAGATCAACCCGGCGGACGCGGATGAACGGGGGATTGCCGAGGGCCAGCTGGTCTGGGTGCGTTCACGCCGGGGTAAAGTGATCACCCGCGCCAGCATCAGCGAGCGCATCAATGCGGGAGCAATCTATATGACCTACCAGTGGTGGATTGGCGCCTGTAATGAGCTGACGCAGGATAATCTCGACCCGATCTCCAGAACGCCGGAAACGAAGTATTGCGCCGTGCAGCTGGAGGCGATCGAGGACCAGCGCCGGGCGGAGGATTTTGCGGCTTCCTCATACCAGACCATGAAGACGCGGTTGATCGCTGCGGTTAACGTTTAAATGCATTGCCGGGCGGCGGCTATCGCTGCCCGGCCCGCTATCCGCTGCCGTTTCAGGCTATTTGTTGTGCATAATTATTTTCCAGGTAATCGCGAAGCAGGTTCGGTCGGCTTTTTTTCTCCATCAGCCTTCTCAACAGTACGATCAGCTCGTAATCGCTTCGCAGATTAAATTTCTGCATCATCATATATTTATGGGTAAAGACCGTTTTTTCGCTCATCTGCAACGCGTTTGCGGTCTGCACCACCGACAGCCCCCGGTAAAAATTGACCATAATACGAATCTGTTGCCGGGATAAACCTTTATGCTGGCAGTCGAAACAGGTCTTTTTATTCCAGGTGTAACCCGGTAATTGCGTTGCGAACCACGCAATAAACAGAACGCCGCTTATACGATCAAGCGACGCCCGGCGCGGGAGAAAAATGATGTCCTGAAAGCAGGAAGGCAGCGCCGAAAAGCGCTGCTCATCGTCAACGAGACCTATCACAATGCCTTTTTGCCTGGCCAGTAACTCCGGAAAACAGGTCAGCGTTTCCCCCTGACATAATGAAAGAACAATAATATCGGCCTGGCTGACGTTTTCATTGGTCAGCGCCAGGTGAAATGTAATGGAGCGATGAAAGTTATGCTTAAAAAAATCGTCGAAAAAGCTCTGTAGCCCAGCCTGAAAAAACAGATCCGTTTCCTGAATCAGAATATTTAACATAGTTCACACCAACGTCTTTAAAAAAGGCTTATCACCGGCATTCAGTTGTACTGCATCGTCATCATAACAACCGCACTGATGCTTCCCGGCGTGGCGCCGCCCGTCATGGATGTTACCGAGGCCAGCATAGCCAATGTCGCGGTTCTGTCCGCGGCAATGGTCTGGGTCATGCTGGAGCCTGTTCCTTTAAGCGCACCGGTTTGGGCATCGCGCATGGCTATCGCCACATGCGTGGCCGAACCGCTGTTCATAAAATAGTCCGCGCCCGCCTCGGGATCGGGGCTGCCGGTGAAAGCGACGGTCACACTCTGCGTTCCCGTTGGGCACTGGGTAAACAGCAGACTGAAAGGCACCGGATCCGATGTTGAGCCCGGCGTCGCCATATTGGTTGCCTGAATATTGCCCAGGTTGACATCGAGGCTGTTACTGCCGCCATTAAATATGCACGGCGACGCCACGATATTTCCCGTCACACCGATGTTGACGCTATCAGCGGAGCATACCTTCCCGCTGAGTAAGGCAAGTAAAAGCAGTGTCCAGCATCTTATTTTCATCTTCTTACCTGCTACTGGTAGGTCACATTAAGGGTGGCGGAGGCATTCGCTGAACCTGACTCCACGCGGGTTAACGTCTGGTAATATCGGGCCGTTAGTGGCAATGTCTCTTGCCCCCCGGCAGACTGCCGCAAAAACAGTCGGCTGTTCATCACCAGCGGTGCACCGTTATAGATAAGCTGCACCCCCACCCCTTTTGCAGTGCCGGCATTTCCCTGCCCGGTTAAGGCCATCACGCTGGTATTGGCGCTGTCCGGATTCTGTATTCCACTGAGCGAGACCGTAATATTGGTTCCGGCGGCACAGGTCAGGCCCAGGTTTTGCGTGTTCTGTGCTCCCGCTGGCGTGGTGCCCACCGTGGAGCCGAACGCCGAAGCGGGAATATCCCCTATCGGAAACGTCAGCTGGGCCGTATTCACCGTGCACGCCAGAGCATTGATGGTGCCGGAGGTGAGCTGCGTGGTCAGACCGTCACGGTAGAGGCCGTCGCTTCCCTGAAGCGTCACGACGCCAATCACACCCGGCGTTAATGCCCCCGATGAGACCGGACCCGTCACCACCAGCTCAATCCTCCCGCCGTACCAGTCCACATAGGTGGTCTGCGCATTGTACGAGAACGTATTGCTCGGGTTTTCAAAATAACCGTTGGAAGAAAAGCGTATTCCTATCCCGCTGACGTTCGTGTTGTAAACATGGTTGCCGTAACTGCTCAACGTAGCGCTGTTGTAGCGCAGGCTGAATCCCAGCATCAGCGGATTCGTACACCCGGTAAGATAGGAGCCTGTGGCTGACGCCGCGCCGGAAAATACCACCGTGCCGACAGGCGCATCGCGCTGCACGTTGATCGTCCCCACGGACAGGGTGGAAAGCTGCGGGGTAATGGTGGTGCAGGTACCGGCCCGAGCCATATTTGCCGCCGCGAGCAAACAGAGCAGCAGCATCGCGTTAAGACATTTCATGTTAGCGTTCCTGACGGCAGGTGGCGCGCATATCAGCGATCCCACCGTACGTTGAGTGATTCGGCAGCGTGAAATCAGCGCGGCATTGCTGGCTGGCCTGACTTCCCCATGTGGCGACTAACGTTCCCTGCTCGCGCATCCCGGTTAAATAGACCTGACCGCGATCGCCGACAATAAAACTGCCGCTGTCATCACCCACAAGGGTGACCACCGCCCCAAACGGAACGGCGCGATCGTTGTCGGTCAGGGTCATCAGCACCCGGCGACCTGACTTCGGCAGATAATCGGCTCTCACCACCGCTCCCCGCGTCGGCGTCACAGTGCGGGTGTTGATCTCCAGCTCGACATCGTCAGGCATATTTTCCGGGTCGAGGGTGAGATCGTTTTTCCGGTAGACAGAAAGGTTGCTCACGACCGTATATCCGCGAAAATCTGTCCGTACACCGGGCTGATTGCAGATATCCACGTCGTGGGCGCCAGGGGCTTTAATTAGGACGCTGGTCTCCCCCAGCGGCTGGGAAAGCGTTATGCCATCAGCATGGGCGAGAATGCCGCCTTGCAGCCCGTAATTCAGGCGTTCACTGTTTTTGTCATAACCATAACCTGCCGTGACTTCGCCATAGATGCCTTTGTAATCCGCGTTCACGTTGCCGGTATAGCCCACGCCCTCTGTGCCATATCCCTGCTGTACGTTCCAGCTCAGGGAACGGTTTTCGAGCGCCACTCCGTTCAGGCCGACGTTATGCGTCGTCCCGTTATGCTTACTGGCGTTCATGCCATAGTTAGCCCATGTCTGCGGCAAAAATTTATCCAGCGGAATGCTGACGTTGAACGCCAGAAGCTGGTCGTGGTCAGCGTTTTTTTGGCTGTCGCGGGTCTCTGACGCTGAGCGGACATTTTTGCTGTAGGTCCATGTCAGGCCATAGCTGATGTTGTGCCAGTAGTTGCTATAGCCGACGCTCCAAGACGCCATCGATTTACCGTCATTCCAGTAATCTTCCCGCGCCGCACTGAGGGTAAGCGCGCCCAGGTTGTCCCCCAGCGTCTGGCTCATCGTCAGCTCGGCACGGTTACGTCGCCTGTCCTGAAGCGCGCTGCTGTCGCCGTACGAATCGAGGACGTCCTGCATGCCGTAATAGCCGCGGGTCGAGTAGCGATACCCGGCAATCGAAAAGTTGGTCCCGGTAGTGATAAAATTCTTGCTGTATCGGGCCCGCCACGACTGACCGTTTGTTTTCGCGGCATGCTCCGGCGTTGACCAGCCCTGAGTGACGTCTGCGGATACAGCCCCGAGATCGCCCATGTTCTTGCCCACCCCCAGAGCCGCCGACTGGTACTTATCTGCCCCCTGGACGCCGCCATAGAGCGTAATACCGTGCGGGAGGCCGTAAATTCCGGTCAGTTGCCCGAAGGGGGTTTTCTCCACGCTACGGTTATACGAGCGATACTGCCCGGCGGTAAGGGCATATTTCAGGCGTCCCTCCCGTTGCAGGACCGGCAGCGAAGCGTACGGCAGGGTGAAATGTTGCTCACTGCCATCGGCTTCGACGATCGTCACATCAAGATCGCCCGCGCCGCCGGTGGGATACATATCGGCGATCTCAAACGCGCCCGGCGCCACATAGCTTTGGTAGATTTGATAGCCATTCTGACGCACCACGACCTGCGCGTTAGTTCGCGCAATACCGCGCACCACCGGCGCATAGCCTTTCAGGGAATCCGGCAGCATATCGTCGTCGGACGCCAGCTGGACGCCGCGAAACGGCATGCTGTCAAAGACATCGGCAGGCGCGGAACTGTCCCCGAGCGTAAACTGGGCTTGCAGGGGAATAATCGCGCGCTGCATCAAGGTATAGACGTTATCCCACTTATCCTGGCCGGACGCATCGCGGGACCAGGTGGTGTAGTTGCGTAACCGCCAGGGACCGACGTTGATCCCCGGCCGCAGGTTTGCATACTGGCTGTCGCTGCGGGTGCCTGCCCCGCTTCTTGCCCGGCTGTTCGCCCCGCTCAGGCTGTAGTTCAGCATGGCCGCGGTAATGCCTTCATCCCACATATCCGGCGGAACGTAACCTCTCGCTGGCAGGTCTATGGCCGCCTGTGGGATGCTGATCGCCAGGCGCTGGGCGCCAAACTGGAAATCCGCGCTGGCCTGTGGAATCGCCCTGAGATCGGCACATTCACCTTCCCCGGCGGCGAGCTGCGGGAAAAGCGCCGTTTTCACGCCCCACGCTTTTAACTGCCCGATACTCAGGCACGGCTGCAACGTTTCACTGCCGTTAGCATCCTTCACTGCCATAAAACGAATATCCCGCGTTTCCAGCAGCCGATCGTCAAGAATAATATCAACGTGGTATGTCCCGGGCGCCTGCGAGCCGGATTCAAAGGCAGATAAATCCGCTTTTCCCATTCCGGGATTATCCAGCTCTACCAGTTCCGTATTAAACGTCTCACTGGCATACAGCGTGGGAGAGACACCAGCAAGCGCGAGAGCAATAAATATTGCCAGACGCGCAGGCTGCATTGTATTCAATGCCGTTGTCATGACGAGCACCTCATTAACGCAGAAGGATCACAAACTGGCCCTGTGTAATTCGCCAGGGCTGCCATAATCGTTAATGACTTTAAACGTCAGCGTATTGCCAGTGCTTCCATTCGGTAACGGAAAACGGGCTGAGCCTGAAGGCATCACGTACGTGACATCGTCAAGTTTCTTATCACCCAACGTAATTTCATTGAAATTGATAACGTACGGCGTAGGGTTATTAACCTGAAGCGTATTTCCCGCACGACGCCAGGTTAATTTATTGGCCTGCTCCTCGGGGGTAGACGTACGAAGCGTCTCTGGCCGATAAATTAATTTGATGCGCGTTTTGACGGCAATTTGCAGCGAGTTCATCTGCTTTGAGGCTGACGGAATAGCTTTAATGTTCAGCCAGAATAAACTCTCCTGCCCCTGAGGCAGCGAGCCTGTCATGACTATACGCTCAAGGTTTTTTTGCCCGCCGTCCAGCCGATACAGCGGAGGGGTGATAATAAAAGGCGCTTTACCCGATTGTTCATCCTGAACATCTATCCGCGACTGGATTAAATAAGGAACGTTATCAGGATTCGTAATATTTATTGACGCCTCTTTTTTAGCCCCATCAAAAATAACACGGGTGCCGCCAATAATTACGCCTGCACTGGCGGATGTTAACGTCAGCGGTAACAGCGCCATAGCCAGGCCCGTTGTCGTGATAAAACGCATTTTTTTACCTCATAAAACAAGGGGCCGGGTGGCCCCCCGCTAATTACTGCCATTGACTTAGTTGTACACCACAGAGAAGTTTGCGACCGAGTTAGCCGGGCCCGCGGTAACGGATGCCGCGGTGGAGATATACTGCGCGTAGAAGTTCAGCGTATTATCAGCCGTACTGCTGAGTGGGTAGATATAGCTGTTGCTGCCGTGCAGCGGCAGATCGGCTTTATCTGCCGTCATCAGGTTAATCGCCACCCCGGTGGCCGCCCCCGCCACGGACGTATCAATCGCCAGCAGGCTGGCGTTGGTTAAATCCGGCGTGCCGTCAAAACGGACTTTTGCATTGGTGACCGTTACCGGACAGTTTTTCAAAATAATATTAAATTGCGTCGCAGCCGTTCTCGCCCCGGTTGTCGGGAATTCCGTTTTATAATAATCGCCCAATACCACCACCTGATTCTGGGATGCCACATCAACGTCGCAGGCAGAATCCAGAATATTTCCGTTAAAATTAACGGTACCGGCCGCTGCGAATGCATTGGTCATGGTGAGTACAGAACCTGCTGCTACCATTGCCATCATCAATTTTTTATTCATAATTTTATATCCCGTATTACTCTATTTATTACCGACATTCAGTTGCAGAAATAAAACCCCTTCCGACGAGTCAAAATTTATACAACTCTTTTTCCGCATACAATCAATTTTGAGGTCTAGCTGTAGACCCCCTTTTAACAAATACAAAACATATTCACCCGAAAATAGCTTAAGAATAATGGCCGCAGTCTACTTTTAGACCTGAATAAAAAAAGTTGCAATTTCAATTGATTAACACTTAAAAACAGATAAGTCTATAATTAGACTCGCTGCAAACATTCCCTGACCTGCTGTTTTTTAAGATAATTCTCTATGCCGATCAAAAAATGATCGCATCAGTCAGTGAGGTCTCAAATGAATACCCGATTCGCGCCTGAGTCAGAAATTGATAAGTCAACGGTGCTCGGCGCTAAGCCTTTTAAGCACATAGAAAAAATAATCGATAACGTTTTGCCGCATGCGGAGAGAGGCATTATTGCCAGAGGGGAAATTATCCATTATTACTCCGACGATATCCGTCAGTGCTTTTTACTGTTACATGGCAGCGTGGCGTTGCACCGTCGCGGGGACGGTATCGTCTTAAATTCTGAATCCGCGCCATTTATACTCGGCGTGAGCAGCCAGTTTTCTTCTGAGCACCTGTACGTCAGAGCGCTGGAAACTTCAGAGGTGGCCAGCGTTTCGCTGGCGTGTTTTAATCGTATTGTCGCACAGCAGAATTTATGGGAGCACTTCTCAAACCTGCTGATCTATACCGCATCGCGCGTCTACGAACATTGCGCTCAGATATCGCAAATGTCGGCTTATGACATTATTCGCTTTCAGCTGGTCGAATTGATGCAGGAGCCGGAAGCCATAAGACAAAACATTACCGCCGCGGCCTATATCAAAAGCCGCACCTATCTATCTCGCAGCGGCATTATGCGGATCCTCGCGGAGTTGCGGACGGGGAAATACATCACCATGGAGCGTGGCGTGCTAGTGGAGATCCATCACTTACCCCGTAAGTACTGAGGCTGTATTTATCTCTGGAGAAGGTGGAAAAGAAGAGCGACACTATAGAGAGTACTATCTCTTTCCAGGTTAACGCTATGTCTTCTGATAAACCATCGCATCGCGGCTCTCCCTATGCTCAGGAACTGATTTCTCATTTACAGCCGCACTGCGCCACGCATAGAACCGATCCCGGCGAGCAACTTGATCTCCAGGTTAACGGGCAGAGCATGTGTTATTTAATTCTTGACGGCACGGTCGCCATATACAGAAGAAGCGACGACATGATGCTTTCGACGGCGCGCAGTCCCGCCCTGTTTGGTCTCGCTAACCTGACGGACATCTATTTTACCGACTACCTTCGAACGGTAACGCCTTGCCTGATTGGTGTGCTCACGACCGATCGGGTGGCTGAAATTATCAAAGAGAAGGCGCTGTGGGGGCTGCTTTCTAATCATCTGATGTTTGTCTATAACCGCCTTTATCACAACGTCATGCCGAAAGGCGCGCCAACCGCGTATGAGATGATTCGCCAGCAGCTCGTGCTGCTGATGCAGGAAGATGACAGCTACCGACGCAGCGTGACGGCGGAAAGGTATATCAGGGATAAAACCCAGCTTTCCCGCAGCGGCGTAATGCGTATTCTGGCTGATCTGAAAACGGGCGGGTTCATCGAAATGGAAGAAGGCCGGCTGATTAAAATTAACAAACTACCTGCCAGATACTGACTGTCAGACACAAAAAAGGCCGCGCTTGCGGCCTTTTCTTCACTGCTTAATGGACGTGAACGCCCAACCGCCAGGCAAAGTAGATCTCTTCTTTCAGTTCGTTTGAAGAGAGCGCCAGCAAATCCGTAAATTCCAGCTCAAGCTGTTTCAGCTTTTTCAGGTACTGCGCGGGAGACAGATTGCTTTTATCGCGACGTAAATATTCAATTGCCAGCTGTGTTGGGGTTATTTCAGTATCCATGATGTCCTCGCTTATGTTCAAAACGTGACCAGTATATCACAATCAGGCGGCTAATTTTTGACCAAAAACAAGACATCCGGAAACTTTACACAACGGCCGTCGTCAGCCTGGATGAACAACACAGGCGATCCTGCTCGTCCAGAATATCAATCTGCCACACCTGATGACGGCTTCCGGCATGCAGCGCCCGGCAGACGCCGCGCACGCGCCCGCTGCGAACGGAGCGGATGTGGTTGGCATTGACCTCCAGCCCCACCACCTTCTGCTCTCCTTCCGTACACAGGTAGCCCGCCACCGACCCCAGCGTTTCGGCCAGCACGACGGACGCGCCGCCGTGCAGCAGGCCAAACGGTTGATGAGTACGGCTGTCTACCGGCATCGTCGCTTCCAGTTCGTTGTCGCCAATGCGCGTGAACCGGATGTCCAGCAAACCGACCATGTTCTCCGCGCCCATGGCATTTAAGGCCTCCAGCGTGACCGCACGTTTCCAGATCATCCGATAATCTCCAGTAAAGCCTGCAATGGATGGCGGACGCCGTTACCTTCCACCCGTTTCACCTGGCTGCGACAGGAGTAGCCCGTCGCCAGACAGCGGTTGCGTGGCAGGCGCTGCATCGCCTGATGCCACGACAACTCATAAATGCCGAGCGAATTAGCGTGGTTTTTGACTTCATGGCCGTAGGTTCCGGCCATGCCGCAGCAGCCCACGTTGACGCTTTCCAGCTTCGCGCCAAACCGGGCAAAGATAGAAGCCCACTGGGCAGGCGCCGTCGGCAGCGCCGTCACTTCGGTGCAGTGCCCAAACAGATACCAGGCTTCTCCGCTGACCTCCTGAGAAGGTGTTTGCGTCAGCACCGCAGGCAGCCACTCGTGCACCAGTAAGACCTGAAAATCACCGCGCTTATCGCCAAGCGTCTGCTTATATTCATCCCGGTAACAGAGCACCAGCGCCGGATCGACGCCCACCATCGGCATGCCGAGCTGCGCCACGCGATTCAGGAAATCTGAAGTTTTCTGCGCGGTTTTCGCAAAGCGGGTCAGGAAGCCTTTAATGTGCTGCGCCTTGCCGTTCGGGGAGAACGGCAGTACCACCGGCTGATAGCCGATTTTTTCGGCCAGTCGGACAAAATCGGCCACCACCTGCGCATCGTAATAGCTGGTAAACGGATCCTGCACCACCAGCACCACCTTCGCTTTCTGCTCAGGGCTTAATGCTTCCAGTTGTTCCAGAGTCATGTTCGCCGAGCGGTGCCCCACCAGCCGACGCTGGAGCGATGGCACCGACAGCAGCGGCAGATCCACCATGCCGATATGTTTTTCAGACAGTTTGCGCACCAGCGGCTGGTTGATAAAGAAGTTAAAGGTTTTTGGCGCACGGGCCATCAGCGGCGCGTAACTCTCCACCGTCGCCACCAGATGATCGCGCATCGGGCGCAGATAACGCGTGTGGTACAGCTGGAGGAAGCGGGAACGGAACTCCGGTACGTCAATTTTAATCGGGCACTGGGTTGAACACGCCTTGCACGCCAGGCAGCCGGACATCGCCTCTTTCACCTCATGCGAGAAATCGTATTCGCCTTTGTTCGCATGCCAGCTGTTGCGGGTGCGTTCGATAAGCCCGCGCAGGCTGGCGCGTTTTTCCGGCAGCTCCTGTTCCAGCTTGAGCGGGTCAACGCCGCGGTCGGCCAGCAGGCGCAGCCATTCGCGCACCAGCGTGGCACGCCCTTTCGGGGAATGAATGCGGTTGCTGGTGATTTTCATCGACGGACACATCGGGCTTTTCACATCGAAGTTGAAGCACAGCCCGTTGCCGTTGCACTCCATCGCGCCGCGCCAGGAAGCGCGTACCGCAATCGGAATTTGTCGGTCATAGGTGCCGCGCTTGACGGCGTCCACCTGCAACATCGGCGCATCAACGCCCTCCGGCGGACAGATTTTTCCCGGGTTAAGGCGGTTATCGGGATCAAACGCGGCTTTCACCTTACGCAGCTCGGCGTAGAGTTGTTCGCCAAAAAACGCCGGGCTGTACTCGGCGCGGAATCCTTTGCCGTGCTCGCCCCATAACAAACCGCCGTATTTGGCCGTGAGGGCCACGACCTCGTCGGAGATCGCCTTCATCAGGATCTCCTGCTGCGGATCGCACATGTCCAGCGCCGGGCGCACGTGCAGCACGCCCGCGTCCACGTGCCCGAACATTCCATAGCTCAGACCATGGCTGTCGAGCAGCGCGCGAAACTCCACGATATAATCCGCAAGGTGCTCCGGCGGCACGCAGGTATCTTCCGCAAACGGAATCGGCTTCGCCGCCCCTTTCGCGTTGCCGAGCAGCCCCACCGCCTTTTTACGCATCGCGTAGATTCGCTCGATGCCGGAGAGATCGTTACACAGCTGCCAGCCAATGACGCCGCCTTCCCCCTGCGCAATCAGCTCGTCCAGACGCTGGCAGAGCGTGCTCACCTGGCTCTCAATCAGCTCTGCGTCATCCCCGGCGAACTCGACGATGTTCAGGCCGAGCATCTCTTTATCCGGCACGTCGGTAATCAGTTCGCTCACCGAATGCCAGACGATATCTTCCCGGGCCAGGTTCAGGACTTTTGAATCGACGGTTTCCACCGACAGCGCCCGCGCCTCCACCATAAACGGTGCATTACGCAGCGCGGAGTCAAAGGAGTTGTATTTGACGTTCACCAGACGGCGCACCTTTGGCAACCGGGTGATATCCAGACGCGCCTCGGTGATGAAGGCCAGCGTCCCTTCTGACCCGGTCAGTACGCGGGTAAGATCGAACTGACTCAGATCGTCATTGAAGACATGGCGCAGATCGTAGCCCGTCAGGAAGCGGTTAAGCTTCGGGAATTTGTCGAGGATCAGTTCGCGATTTTCGCGGCAGCGCTCCAGCACGGTGCGATAAATCCGTCCGCTGGTGGTGCTCTCTTTTGCCAGCGTTTCGGCCAGCTCGACCGGCATCGGTTGGGTATCAAGAATATCGCCCCCCAGCAGCACCGCCCGCACACCCATAACGTGATCGGAGGTTTTGCCGTAGACCAGCGAGCCCTGTCCCGAGGCATCGGTGTTAATCATCCCCCCAATGGTCGCGCGGTTACTGGTGGAAAGCTCCGGCGCAAAAAAATAGCCGTAAGGTTTCAAAAACTGATTCAGCTGATCTTTGATCACCCCCGCTTCCACACGCACCCACCCCTCTTCCGGGTTGATCTCAATGATGCGGTTCATATAGCGGGACATATCAATGATGATGCCCTGGTTCAGCGCCTGCCCGTTGGTGCCCGTCCCGCCGCCGCGCGGGGTAAAGACCAGGGAGCTGAAACGCTCCTGCGACGCCAGACGGGCGATGAGCGCCACATCGGCGGTAGAGCGCGGGAAAACGACGGCATCGGGAAGAAGCTGGTAAATACTGTTATCGGTCGCCATCGTCAGCCTGTCGGCATAATTGGTGGCGGTATCACCTGTAAAACCCTGTTGCTCCAGTGCCTGCAAAAAATTAAGCACCAGCTGAACGACGCCCGGTGCCTGAGAAATCTGTGGGATCATTGCTGTCGACCCTAATGAGAATAGTGTGAAATCGTTTGCGTTGTGTCTGGAAAGTTTTATCACATTTTTTTCTTATGTGCTTCGTAGAATTACGGGCAAAATCCGCCTGTCAAAAATCGCTGAAATCACTAATGATTAGAGAGATGCGGTTTATATTCCCATCAGCCTTGCTGGTGTTCATTTAAGGAAAGTTTCGTTTATGGTCAATCTTCGTCAGCCCAGGGATGTCGCGCAGATACTGCTGTCGGTGTTGTTCTTAGCCATTATGATTATTGCGTGTCTGTGGATTGTTCGTCCTTTCGTGCTCGGATTTGCCTGGGCCGCGACCGTCGTCGTCGCAACCTGGCCTTTACTCTTACGTTTGCAGAAACTGCTGTTTGGTCGCCGCGGCCTGGCCGTGCTGGTGATGACATTGCTGTTGTTCCTGCTGTTTATTATTCCCATTGCACTGCTGGTTAACAGCCTGGTTGACAGTAGCGGCCCGGTTATTCGCGCGGTCACCAGCGGTGATATGACGCTGCCGGATCTCGCGTGGCTGAACAGCATTCCTGTTGTGGGCGCAAAACTGTACAGCGGCTGGCACAGCCTGCTGGAGATGGGCGGTAGCGCCCTGATGGCCAAAGTGCGTCCGTACATCGGCACAACCACCACCTGGTTTGTGGGGCAGGCTGCGCACATCGGTCGCTTCATGATGCACTGTACGTTGATGCTGGTCTTCAGCGCCCTGCTGTACTGGCGCGGCGAGCAGGTTGCGCTGGGGGTACGCCATTTCGCCACCCGACTGGCAGGTAAACGCGGCGATGCGGCCGTGCTGCTGGCAGCCCAGGCCGTCCGCGCGGTGGCGCTCGGCGTGGTGGTCACGGCGCTGGTGCAGGCGGTGCTTGGCGGAATCGGGCTGGCGATTTCCGGCGTACCGTATGCCACCATTTTCACCGTCGTCATGCTGATGACCTGTCTGGCGCAGCTCGGTCCGCTGCTGGTGCTGGTTCCCTGCATTATCTGGCTTTACTGGACGGGGGATACGACCTGGGGCACGGTGCTGCTGGTCTGGAGTTGCGTGGTGGGCACCATGGATAATGTGATCCGTCCCCTCCTCATCCGCATGGGCGCTGACCTGCCGCTGATTCTGATCCTGTCCGGGGTAATTGGAGGGTTAATTGCCTTCGGCATGATTGGCCTGTTCATCGGTCCGGTGCTGCTTGCGGTGACCTGGCGACTCTTCTCCGCCTGGGTGCATGAAGTGCCAGCGCCGGGAACCGATCCGGATGTCATCTTAAGCGAACTTGAAGAGCTGGAAGATAAGAACGCGCAGTAAGAACGGATGCCGGGTGGCGCTAACGCTTACCCGGCCTACACTCTCCACAGCAATACTTAAACGTTGCTAAACTATTTATTCTCTGCGCACTGGTCAGACCCGCCTTT
The DNA here is from genome assembly GCF_049238705.1 of Enterobacter cloacae complex sp. IR5403. Lineage (NCBI taxonomy): Bacteria > Pseudomonadati > Pseudomonadota > Gammaproteobacteria > Enterobacterales > Enterobacteriaceae > Enterobacter > Enterobacter cloacae complex sp. IR5403. The sequence goes on from NZ_JBMKHP010000003.1 coordinate 89,210, forward strand.
TCCTGCCTAAAACCGTCATTCTCTTCAAGAAATCTTTACCTCCCTTTAACTATTGAGACGAATCCGATCGACTCAAAATCCTGGCATGCCTACTATTAAGACACGGTTATAAATCAACACCTTGATTTATAAGCATGGAAATCCCCTGAGTGAAACAACGAATTGCTGTGTGTAGTCTTTGCCCATCTCCCACGATGGGCTTTTTTTTATCCTTTTTACGGCCGTGTAATGTCACAGCGACTGAGCATCCGCCACTCCCCCGCCAGCACGCGCGTCTCTCCGCTTACCTGCACGTTCACCACCGCGCGAATATCCGCCGAGGACGCGCCAACCTGTAGCTCAAATTCCCCTGGCTCGACAATCCGCTTCCCGTCCCGGCGGGTGAAATTAAACATCTCCACCGGCAGGGTAAAGATCAGCGTGGCGGTTTCTCCCGGTGAAAGCGCCACGCGCTGGAACGCTTTCAGCTCCTGAAGCGGACGCACCTGCGTGGCGACCTTATCGCGTACGTACACCTGCACCACTTCGCTGCCGCTGCGCTCGCCGGTGTTGGTGATATCGACGCTTAACGCCACCTCTCCGTCGATCGGGACGCGGCTTTCAGCCAGGCGAGCCGCGCCCCAGCGAAACTGCGTCCAGCCGAGACCGTAACCGAACGGGTAAAGTGCGCCGAAATGGAACGCAAACGGCGTGCCGCCGCTTTTCAGCTTGTGGTTATAGTAGTACGGCATCGCCCCGGCATTTTTCGGCACACTCACTACCAGCCTGCCCTGCGGCTCCGCGCGGCCGGTTAAGACATCGGCAATCGCCCAGCCCCCTTCCTGCCCCGGCGCCCAGGCCATCATCAGCGCGGCCACCTTCTCTTCCAGCCCCTGAAGGTTATAAGGCCGCCCGCCCGTCATGACGACAATGACCGGCTTACCGGTAGCCACCAGCGCCTCCAGCAGCTGTTGCTGCACGCCCGGCAGATCCAGCGAATCGGTATCCGACCCTTCCCCCACGGTGCCGCTCTGGAACAGCCCGGCGAGGTCGCCCACGCAGGCCACCACCACGTCACTCTCTTCTGCCGCGCTCACGGCGTCGGGGATCAGATCCGTGCGTTGTGAAACCGGCGATTGCTGCATCGGTTTACCGCCGCTGTCGCCCGGGAACACCGGCGCGCCCGCCATCCGTTTTTCGATAATGTGGCACCCTTTGGCGTAACGTATCTGCGATGCGCCAAGGTACTGTTCCAGCGCCGCGCGCGGGGTAGTCACCTGCGAGGTCTCTTCAACCATATCGCTGATGATCAGATGAACCGGGAAGCTGTAGCCGCTCAGCAGCGCCAGCGGATCGTCCGCCGTCGGCCCCACTACCGCTACACGGGGTTTTCCGCCGAGGGGCAAAATGCCGTTATTTTCCAGCAGCGTGATCGATTTTGTTGCCACCTCGCGCGCCACCTGCCGGGTCGCCTCATTCTGCAAATCGATACCGTCTTCGTCGGCGTACGGTTTTTCAAACAGTCCGAGACGGAATTTTTCACTGAGCACGCGCGCCACAATCTCATCCACTTTCGCCATTGAGATAAGCCCACGCTCTACCGCTTCCGCCAGATGACGCGCGCAGTCATCCTTAGGCAATTCCACGTCCAGCCCGGCGTTAAACGCCAGCGCCGCCGATTGTGCTGGATCGTGAGAAATCCCGTGGTGCTGGTGCAGCAGGCTGACGCCGCCGTAATCCGCCACGATAATGCCGTCGAAGCCCCACTGTTCACGCAGCACGGTGGTGAGCAGGAAATGGTCGCTGTGTCCTGGCTGATTATCAATGTCGTGATAGGCTGGCATCACCGAACCGGCGTTGGCCAGCTTCACCGCCATCTCAAACGGCAGCAGGAAGGTATCGTTTAGCTCGCTGAAACCGAGGTGGACCGGCGCATGGTTGCGCGCCCCTTCGCTGAAGGAGTGGCCGACGTAATGTTTCAGGGTCGCCAGCAGATCGCGCTTATCGCCCTGCAACCCCTTCACGTAGGCCGTCGCCATCACCCCTACCAGCCACGGATCTTCCCCAAAGGTCTCTTCCGTCCGTCCCCAGCGCACATCGCGCGAGACATCCAGTACCGGGGCCAGCCCCTGCTGGCACCCGACGGATCGGGCCTCTTTGCCAATCTGCTCCGCCGCGCGCTGCACCAGCGCCGGGTCCCAGGTGGAACCGTAGTTCAGCGACGACGGGAACAGGGTTGCATCTTTGCACAGCAGCCCCACCAGACACTCCTCATGAAACAGCGCCGGAATGCCGAGCCGGGTCTCCTCCATCATCATGCGTTGCAGGCGGTTGGCGGCACGCACGCCGGTTTTTGCATCAACAATGTGCGTGCCGAGCGGACGGGTGATCTGCCCGACGCCGAGCTTCAGCCTTTCGCCGAGGGACGCCTGTTCGCTTACGCCAGCGAATTCATCGCTCAGATCGCTGCGCTCGCGGTGGTTGCCGTGTTCATCGAGGATCAGCCAGTACGCGTGCATCTGGGCAAATTTCTCTTCCGGCGTCATACGCGCCAGTAAATCAGCGACACGCTCGTGTACGGGACGTCCCGCGTCCTTGTAGATCGCAGTCATGGTTTACTCCTGTAGTGCGGATTGGGTTGCCGGGCTGAGCTGCCCCGCATCGTTTCGACTATCGCGTTTGCTGGCCAGCTCGCGGGCGATGCTGTCCACCAGCCGGCTGTTAAGTTTGTAGATGGCAAGGAGCGCCACCATGCAGAGGAACAGCGCGCAGGGGATCAGGGTGAACAGGGCATTGATGGTTGCAAGAACGTGAGGCGCCTGGTTTGCCTGACCGGGAGCGTAATCCACCATGCCAAGCACCCAACCGACCACCGCCCCGCCCAGCGCCAGCCCAAACTTGATGGCAAACAGGGCGGTAGAAAAGACCAGCCCGTCCAGGCGGCGGCCGCTACGGTGTTCTTCGTAGTCCACCACATCGGAGAACATCGTCCATTGCAGCGGCGTGGTCAGGTTCTGAATAAAGCTAAACACAATATTCAGACCGAATATCAGCCACACCTGCGAAGGCGGAATGAAGAAAATCAGCGCGCCAAAAATAACGAAAGAAATAATGGTCCACTGATAGGCACGCACCCGGTCAAATTTCCCCAGCAGGCGTTCAGATAATAATGCGCCGCTTAAGGAGGCCACCATGCCGGAAACAATAAAGGCAAAAACCAGTTCCGGACGTAACAGAACATAGTTGACGTAATACATGGTCGCAGAGCCACGCGTCACGACGGCGGTTAACAGTAAAATATTAAACAGAAAAACAATTCGCCACTGGCTGTTAGCGGCCAGCAGTTTTAAATCCGTCAGCATCGAGCCGGAGGTGTCATTGCGCGGCGAGTAACGCTCCCGGGTCATAAAGAAGCAGCAGAAGAATAAAACAATACCCAGCAGCCCCATCAGGCTCATGGCATAGAAATAGCCTTTTTGCACATTCCCCTGGCCTAATAATGAGACCAGCGGCAGCGCGATGACCGTCACAATCAACCCGCCGATAAACGACAGGCCAAAGCGCCAGGATTGCAGCGAGTGGCGTTCGCGCGGGTCGAGCGTCAGCGCGCCGGGCATGGCGCAGTAAGGGACGTTAATCGCGGAGTAGATCAGGCTCAGGATGGCATAGGTTACGCAGGCATAGACAATTTTTGCCGTCGCCCCGGCATCCGGTACGTAGAAGGTAATCAGGCAGCTCACGCCAAACGGAATGGCAAACCAGAGCAGCCAGGGACGAAAACGACCGTGGCGGGTCTGAGTGCGGTCCACCAGCGCGCCAATGCACGGGTCGACAAACGCATCGACCACGCGCACCACTAAAAACATGGTGCCCATAATGGCCGCCGGCAAACCGAATACGTCCGTATAGAAATAAGCGAGAAATAACGTTGCCGTTTGCCAGACCAGCGCGCTGGCCATATCGCCGAGGCCATAACCTATTTTATCTTTGGTACGTAATACAGAGGAGATTGTCATTGTTATTTGCCTTTTTATCAGGTTAAAACGTATTTCAACCAGTCGCGCATCATCCCGACGGATGTACGCGGTAAGGCTCAAGTATTAGCAACGCCCTGCCCGCTAACAATTGTCTAAATTAACAGATAAATTATGATATTTGGTTTTTTGCTTTATTTGTGATGGTGAGCATATTCGCAGGAAAATAAAAAAGGCGAGGACAGATATCCTCGCCTTTTTCAGGTTATGCAGGTTTTACTTGTTCAGCTCTGCCAGGCTCAGCCAGGTCTGCACCACGGTGTCCGGGTTCAGGGAGAGGCTATCAATCCCCTCGTCCATCAGCCAGGCCGCAAAGTCTTCATGGTCAGAAGGACCCTGGCCGCAAATCCCGACATATTTACCCTGTTTCTTCGCCGCGCGGATGGCCATGGAGAGCAGCGCTTTCACCGCCTCGTTACGCTCATCGAACAGCTCAGAGACGACGCCGGAGTCGCGGTCCAGGCCGAGCGCCAGCTGCGTCATGTCATTCGAGCCAATGGAGAAGCCGTCGAAGTGCTCCAGGAACTGCTCGGCCAGCAGGGCGTTGGACGGAATTTCACACATCATGATGATCTTCAGCCCGTTCTCGCCGCGCTTCAGCCCCTGACGCGCCAGCTCATCTACCACCGCCTTCGCCTGATCCACGGTACGGACGAACGGGATCATGATTTCCACGTTGGTCAGCCCCATGTCGTTGCGCACGCGTTTTACCGCCTCGCACTCCAGCGCGAAGCAGTCGCGGAAGCTTTCCGACACGTAGCGCCCGGCGCCGCGGAAGCCCAGCATCGGGTTCTCTTCTTCCGGCTCGTAGCGTTCGCCGCCCACCAGGTTGGCGTATTCGTTGGACTTAAAGTCCGACAGACGCACGATCACGCGTTTCGGGTAGAAGGCCGCGCCGAGCGTGGCGATCCCTTCCGTCAGACGACCCACATAGAACTCTCTCGGCGAGTCGTAACCCTTCATCATCTCGCGGATTTCGTTTTGCAGTTTTGCGTCCTGGTCGTCGAACTCCAGCAGCGCACGCGGGTGCACCCCGATCATACGGTTAATAATAAATTCCAGACGCGCCAGGCCCACGCCTTCGTTCGGCAGGCAGGCGAAGTCAAACGCGCGGTCCGGGTTGCCGACGTTCATCATGATCTTCAGCGGCAGGTCCGGCATGGTATCCACGCTGGAGCTTTTCACGCTGAAGTCGAGGATATCGGCATACACGTAACCGGTATCGCCTTCGGCACAGGAGACCGTCACCTTCTGGTCATCCTTCATGCGTTCGGTCGCGTCACCGCAGCCGACTACCGCCGGGATCCCCAGCTCACGGGCGATAATAGCCGCGTGACAGGTACGGCCACCGCGGTTGGTGACGATGGCAGCCGCTTTTTTCATGATCGGTTCCCAGTCCGGGTCGGTCATGTCGGTCACCAGCACGTCGCCGGGCTGAATGCGGTTCATTTCGCTGATGTCGTGGATCACTTTCACCGGACCGGCACCGATGCGGTGACCAATTGCGCGGCCTTCCGCGACAATTTTGCCCTGCGCGTGCAGGGTGTAGCGCTCCATGACCTGACCGCGTGAACGGACGGTTTCCGGACGCGCCTGCACGATAAACAGCTTGCCGGTGTGTCCGTCTTTCGCCCACTCGATGTCCATTGGACGGCCATAGTGTTTTTCAATCTGCACCGCCTGCTTCGCCAGCTCTTCCACTTCGGCGTCGGTCAGCGAGAAGCGATCCCGCTGCTCCTGCGGCACATCTTCAATGGTGACCTGCTTGCCATGCTCTTGCGTCGGAGCATAGATCATGCGGATTTTTTTCGAGCCCATGGTGCGGCGTACCACTGCCGGACGGTTAGCCGCCAGCGTAGGCTTGTGCACGTAGAATTCGTCAGGGTTCACCGCCCCCTGCACCACCATCTCGCCCAGACCCCATGCGGAGGTGATAAACACCACCTGGTCGAAGCCGGATTCAGTGTCGATAGAGAACATCACGCCGGAAGAGCCTACGTCGGAACGCACCATGCGCTGTACGCCTGCGGAGAGCGCCACGCCGCGGTGGTCATACCCCTGATGCACGCGATAGGAGATGGCGCGGTCGTTGAACAGGGAAGCAAACACATGCTTCACCGCCACCAGCACCGCCTCGTAACCCTGGACGTTGAGGAAGGTTTCCTGCTGCCCGGCGAAAGAGGCATCCGGCATATCTTCTGCTGTAGCGGAAGAGCGCACGGCAAAGGAGGCCTGCGCATCGTCAGCGGAGAGCTGGTTGTACGCGTCGTGAATGGCTTTTTCCAGTTCCGGCTGGAAAGGTGTGTCGATAATCCACTGGCGGATTTGCGCGCCGGCTTTGGCAAGCTCGGTGACATCATCAATATCCGTTTTATCCAGCAGGTCGTAAATGCGCTGGTTTACACCGCTCTGGTCTAAAAACAGGTTAAACGCATCGGCGGTTGTGGCAAACCCGTTAGGTACGGAGACACCCATACCGGACAGATTTGTAATCATTTCACCCAGGGAGGCATTTTTGCCCCCAACTCTGTCTACATCATTCATGCCGAGTTGGTTATACCAAAGCACCAGCGGTGACGAGCCATTGTTGGACATCGAAACAATCCTTTTGTGATATTTGATCGGAGTAAGAAACACCTGACTACGTATTTATACTGGCATATTTATTTCCGCTAAAAAAACGGTGAATCGTGTAAGCAATTTAAATTTTCAACTTTTCGGACAGTTTCCCGGCACTCGCTAACCCGATGATTCCTATAGATTCCGGCAAAAACCATAGAAATAAAGCCGCTATTCGGAAAATGAAATCCACTTTTCAGGAAAATCAAAAACACCATTTCATTTTAAATTCAGATAAGTTCTTTGCTGTGAAATTAACTTTTTTAATTTATGCTTTCAGGCAATTACGTACGCTATTCAGGGTGGATAAAATGGATAATGCTGTCGATCGCCACGTTTTTTATATTTCTGATGGGACGGCGATTACCGCCGAGGTGCTGGGACACGCGGTGATGTCGCAGTTTCCGGTATCGATAAACAGCATCACGCTGCCGTTCGTGGAAAATGAGAGCCGGGCCAAAGCGGTTAAGGACCAGATCGACGCTATTTACCAGCAGACCGGCGTTCGTCCGCTGGTGTTCTATTCCATTGTGATCCCTGAGATCCGCAACATCATTCTGCAAAGCGAGGGCTTCTGTCAGGACATCGTGCAGGCGCTGGTTGCCCCCTTGCAAAGCGAGCTGAAGCTCGACCCGACGCCGATCGCCCACCGTACCCACGGGTTGAACCCCGGCAACCTGACCAAATACGATGCGCGTATTGCCGCCATTGACTACACCCTGGCGCACGACGACGGGATCTCCCTGCGCAATCTCGACCAGGCGCAGGTGATTTTGCTCGGCGTGTCGCGCTGCGGTAAAACCCCCACCAGCCTTTACCTGGCGATGCAGTTTGGCATTCGTGCCGCCAACTACCCCTTTATTGCCGATGATATGGATAACCTGGTGCTTCCCGCCGCGCTCAAGCCGCTCCAGCATAAGCTGTTTGGGCTGACCATCAACCCGGAACGCCTGGCGGCGATCCGCGAAGAACGTCGCGAGAACAGCCGCTACGCCTCGATGCGCCAGTGCCGAATGGAAGTCTCCGAAGTCGAAGCGCTATACCGGAAAAATCAAATTCCCTGGCTGAACAGTACCAACTATTCAGTAGAAGAAATTGCCACCAAGATCCTCGATATCATGGGGCTGAATCGCCGCATGTACTAATATGCTAGTACATTAATCCAGTTTCAGTTATTATCATGCCATCCTCGGGGCGACGTGCCCCGAACTTGAAATCAGCAGGGATTGGTTTAAGGTGATGCCCATCACTTCCCGGTAGTCTGCCGATGAAGCAAAAAATTTCTGAGACATTCCATGAACAAAACCGACGAACTGCGCACCGCGCGCATTGATAGCCTGGTCACACCGGCTGAACTGGCCCGGCTGCATCCCGTATCCGCCGAGGTGGCGGACCATGTGACGGCCTCCCGTCGCCGCATCGAAAAAATTCTCAATGGTGAAGACAAACGTCTTCTGGTGGTGATTGGCCCCTGCTCCATCCACGACCTGGACGCGGCAATGGATTATGCACAACGCCTTCAGACGCTGCGCGGCACGTATCAGGATCGCCTGGAGATCGTGATGCGTACCTACTTTGAAAAACCGCGTACCGTCGTAGGCTGGAAAGGATTGATTTCCGATCCCGATCTGAACGGTAGCTACCGGGTAAATCACGGTATTGCGCTGGCGCGCAAGCTACTGTTACAGGTTAACGAGCTGGGCGTGCCGACTGCCACCGAATTTCTGGATATGGTGACCGGACAGTTTATTGCCGACCTCATAAGCTGGGGCGCGATTGGCGCGCGTACCACCGAAAGCCAGATCCACCGTGAAATGGCGTCGGCGCTCTCCTGTCCGGTGGGCTTCAAAAACGGAACGGACGGCAATACCCGAATTGCGGTAGATGCCATCCGCGCGTCACGCGCCAGCCATATGTTCCTCTCCCCGGATAAAAACGGCCAGATGACCATCTACCAGACCAGCGGCAACCCGTTCGGACATATCATTATGCGTGGCGGTAAAAAACCAAATTACCATGCAGAAGATATTGCCGCCGCCTGTGAAACGCTGGCGGAATTTGACCTGCCGGAGCATCTGGTGGTGGATTTCAGCCACGGCAACTGTCAGAAACAGCACCGCCGCCAGCTGGACGTCTGCGAGGAAGTTTGCCAGCAGATCCGCAGCGGCTCGACCGCCATTGCAGGAATTATGGCGGAGAGCTTTATCAAAGAAGGCACGCAGAAGATCGTCGCCGGACAGCAAATGGTCTACGGCCAGTCAATCACCGACCCGTGCCTGAGCTGGGAAGACAGCGAACGGCTGCTGGAGATGCTGGCTTCAGCCGTGGACACGCGCTTTTAAAATCCTGCCGGGTGACGCTGCGCTTACCCGGCCTACGGTACGTGCCCTTATCCCTCTCCCCGTGGGAGAGGGTCGGGGTGAGGGCATCAAACCGCACCTCTACCACAAATTTGATCCTCTCACCCTTTTTTCACAAAAACGCTTGCCGTGAATTTGCAGTTTATTGATAATGATTATCATTGTTACATTGATTGTTATTTATAAACATTATGTCAACGACCGATAACAGCGCGGCAACGCCAACAAAAACACACACAGCGCCGTCCCCTGCTCCCACCGATCGCCGAATCGACAGCAAAACTCTGTTAGGTGAGGAGGGACGGGTTATTATCGAGCATGACGGCCAGCACTACCTGCTGCGCCAGACCAATGCCGGAAAACTGATCCTGACTAAATAAACCAGACAACACATTCGCCAGCCACCCAGGTGATCCCCAGGCAGCCAGCGCTTTTCAATTCTTATGGAGAGTTGCTATGCCACACCTGCAATCCGCGTCTTTACGCCCGTCTCTTCTGGCGCTGGCGATTGTCAGCACCCTGCCGGGCGTTACGTTTGCCGCCGCAGACGAGATCACCGTCACCGCCACCGGCAATGCCCGCAGCGCCTTTGAAGCCCCCATGATGGTGAGCGTGATTGACGCCACCGCCCCGGAAAACCAGACCGCCAGCTCCGCCGCCGACCTGCTGCGCAAGGTGCCCGGTCTGACGCTGGACGGCACCGGGCGCACCAACGGTCAGGACGTTAACCTCCGGGGTTATGATCGCCGTGGCGTGCTGGTGCTGGTGGATGGCGTGCGCCAGGGCACCGATACCGGACACCTGAACAGCACGTTTCTCGATCCGGCACTGATCAAACGTATCGAAGTGGTGCGCGGCCCTTCCGCCTTGCTGTACGGCAGCGGCGCGCTGGGCGGCGTGATTTCGTATGACACCGTCGACGCCAGCGATCTTTTGGACGCGGGTAAAAACAGCGGCTATCGCGTATTTGCTACCGGTGCAACGGGCGATCACAGCATCGGGATGGGCGCCAGCGCCTATGGCCGCACCGATACCCTGGACGGTCTGGTCTCCTGGTCCAGCCGCGATCGCGGCGACATTCGCCAGAGTGACGGCGCGAGGGCGCCAAACGACGAATCCATCAACAATATGCTGGCGAAAGGCAGCTGGAAAATCGATCCGGCGCAGACGCTGAGCGGCTCCCTGCGCTACTACAACAACGACGCGCAGGAGCCGAAAAATCCGCAGACCACGGATGCCAGCAGCAGTAACCCGATGACCGATCGTTCCACCATACAGCGCGATGCCCAGCTTGGTTACCGCATTGCACCAGCCGGAAACGACTGGCTGAACGCCGATGCGAAAATTTACTGGTCCGAAGCGCGGATCAACGCCCAGAACATCGACGCCAGCGGCGAGTTCCGTAAGCAGACTACCAAAGGCGGCAAAGTGGAAAACCGCACCCGCCTGTTCAGCGACTCGTTCGCCTCGCACCTGCTGACCTACGGCGGGGAATACTATCGTCAGGAGCAACACCCTGGCGGCGCGACCACCGGCTTCCCGGACGCAAAGATCGACTTCAGCTCCGGCTGGTTGCAGGATGAGATCACCCTGCGCGACCTGCCGGTCACGCTGCTCGGCGGGACGCGTTACGACAACTACCGCGGCAGCAGCGACGGTTACGACGACGTAGATGCGGATAAGTGGTCATCACGCGCCGGGTTAACCGTGAATCCAGCCGACTGGCTGATGCTGTTCGGCTCTTACGCCCAGGCCTTCCGCGCGCCAACGATGGGCGAGATGTATAACGACTCGAAGCACTTCTCTATCGGCAGCGTCTACACCAACTACTGGGTGCCGAACCCGAACCTGCGTCCGGAAACTAACGAAACCCAGGAGTTCGGTTTTGGGCTGCGTTTTGACGATCTGCTGCTCGCCAACGACGCGCTGGAGTTCAAAGCCAGCTACTTCGACACCAAAGCGAAAGATTACATCTCTACCACCGTCGATTTTGCGGCGGCCACCACCATGTCCTATAACGTACCCAATGCCAAAATCTGGGGCTGGGACATGATGGCAACCTACGCGACCAGCCTGTTCAACCTCGACGTGGCCTACAACCGCACGCGCGGGAAAGATACCGACACGGGCGAATACATCTCCAGCATCAACCCGGACACCGTCACCAGCAAGCTGGATATCCCGGTGGCGCAAAGCGGCTTCTCCGTGGGCTGGATCGGCACCTTCGTCGAACGTTCAACGCACATCAGCAGCAGCTACAGTGAGCAGCCTGGCTACGCAGTGAATGATTTCTACGTCAGCTATAAAGGCCAGCAGCAGTTCAAAGGCATTACCACCACCCTCGTGCTGGGGAACGCCTTCGACAAAGCCTACTGGTCACCGCAGGGCATCCCGCAGGATGGCCGCAACGGCAAGATCTTCGTCAGTTATCAATGGTAATTCCCTTCGGGGCAACGATTCAGAAGGATAAGATTATGGGTCACTACACACGCTGGCTTGAACTTAAAGAAGAACATCCGGGTAAGTACGCCCGTGATATCGCCGGATTAATGCACATCAGCGAAGCAGAGCTGGCATTTGCGCGCGTTGGACACGACGCCTGGCGGCTGCGCGGTGAAATCCGCGAGATTCTGGCGGCGCTGGAGTCCGTGGGGGAAACCAAATGCATCTGCCGTAACGAATACGCCGTTCACGAACAGATCGGGGCGTTTACTCACCAGCACCTCGGCGGCCATGCCGGGCTGGTGCTGAATCCGCGCGCGCTGGATCTGCGTTTGTTCCTCAACCAGTGGGCGAGCGCGTTTCACATAAGTGAAACGACCTCCCGCGGCGAACGTCAGAGCATTCAGTTCTTCGATCATCAGGGCGACGCTTTACTGAAGGTCTACACCACGGATCACACCGACGTTGCCGCCTGGGGCGACGTGCTGACCCGTTTTATCACTGCCGATAACCCCGCTCTGGCGCTGAAGGCTGTCGATGCCCCTGCGCATTCCGACGGTGCTGATGCAGGATCGGTGGAGAAAGAGTGGCGCGCCATGACCGATGTGCATCAGTTCTTTAGCTTACTGAAGCGCCATAACCTGAGCCGCCAGCAGGCGTTTCGTCTGGTGAGTGACGATCTGGCCTGTCAGGTGGATAACAGCGCGCTGGCACAGCTGCTGGAGACGGCGCGACAGGACGGAAACGAAATCATGATCTTCGTCGGCAACCGCGGCTGCGTGCAGATTTTCACCGGTGTGGTGGAAAATCTGACGCCCATGAAAGGCTGGCTGAACATCTTCAACCCAACCTTTACCCTGCATCTGCTGGAGGAGACTATCGCCGAGACGTGGGTAACGCGTAAACCTACGGCGGACGGACACGTTACCAGCCTGGAGCTGTTTGCTGCGGATGGCACTCAGATCGCCCAGCTCTACGGGCAGCGTACCGAAGGCGAGCCTGAGCAGAGCCAGTGGCGCCGCCAGGTTGACGCCCTGACGCCAGAAGGGCTGGCCGCATGAAAAACTGGTTCGCCCTGCTCTGCGCCCTGCCGCTGGTCGCCGTCGCCGCGCCGGAGAGAATTGTCGCCCTCGGCGGTGACGTGACGGAGATCGTCTACGCCCTCGGGGCGGAGTCTTCTCTGGTTGCGCGCGACAGTACCAGCCAGTGGCCGCAGGCAACAAACGCGCTGCCTGACGTGGGGTATCTTCGCCAGCTGAATGCGGAGGGGATTTTGTCCGTACGCCCGACGCTGGTGCTGGCAAGCGACCAGGCACAGCCCTCTCTGGCGCTGAAACAGGTTGAACAGAGCCACGTCCGGGTGGTTACCGTTCCCGGCACGCCTGACCTGCGCGCGATTGACGAAAAAGTACGGGTGATAGCTCAGGCGACGCATCATGAGGCGCAAGGGGAAACCCTGCGCAACTCGCTGCGTCAGGCGCTGGCGGCACTGCCCTCAACACCGCTCAACAAGCGGGTGCTGTTTATCCTCAGCCACGGCGGAATGACCGCAATGGCTGCCGGGCAACAGACCGGCGCGGATGCGGCAATACGCGCCGCCGGGTTGCAGAACGCCATGCAGGGTTTTACCCGCTATCAGCCGCTTTCCCAGGAGGGGGTGATGGCCAGCCAGCCGGATCTGGTGGTGATTTCGCAGGACGGCCTTAACGCGCTGGGCGGCGAAGAAAATCTGTGGAAACTGCCCGGTCTGGCGCAAACGCCAGCGGGACGAAGCAAGCAGATGCTGGCTATTGATGATATGGCCCTGCTGGGCTTCAGCGTCCGCACGCCGAAAGCCATACAACAGCTGCGTGCCAGAGCGGAGCAACTGCCCTGATGTCCCGGCGCATCACGTTATCGTTATGGCTTCTGGCGGGGTTGCTTACCGTCATGACGTTCATGGCCACCGGTTTTGGGGCGTTACGCCTGCCGGTGAACGTGCTGTGGAGCGGCAGCGATGAGACGCTACGCCAGATCTGGCTTACCATCCGTCTGCCCCGCGTACTGCTGGCGCTGGTGATTGGCGGGTCATTGGCGCTCGCCGGCTGCGTCATGCAGGGGCTGTTCCGCAATCCGCTGGCCGACCCGGGCCTGCTCGGGATCAGCAGCGGTGCGGCGCTGGCCGTCGCCCTGTGGGTGGTGCTCCCGCTCTCGCTGCCCGCGCTGGTGATGCTTTACGCCCCTATGCTGGCGGCATTTCTTGGGGCGCTGGCAGCCACAGGCGTGATCTTCCTGCTCAGCAGGCAGCGTGACCCCTCTCTGTCACGTCTGTTGCTGGTGGGTATCGCCATCAATGCCCTGTGCGGTGCGGCAGTGGGTGTGCTTTCGTGGGTCAGCAATGACGCCCAGCTGCGTCAGCTTTCACTCTGGGGAATGGGAAGTCTCGGTCAGGCACAGTGGTCAACGCTGCTCGCCGTGACCTCGCTGATGGTGCCTGCCGTTCTGGCGATCTGGCGCTGTGCCAGCGAATTAAATTTACTGCAACTGGGTGAAGAGGAAGCGCATTACCTTGGCGTGGACGTTGCCCTTGTACAGCGAATATTACTGTTATGCAGCGCCCTGATGGTCGCGGCGGCTGTCGCCGTCAGCGGCGTGATTGGCTTTGTCGGACTCGTGGTGCCGCACCTGATGCGCATGTGGCTGGGCGCCGATCACCGGGCAACCCTCCCCGGCACGGTACTCGCGGGCGCTTTACTGCTGCTGGTGGCGGATACGGTCGCGCGCACCCTGGTCGCTCCGGCAGAAATGCCGGTCGGCCTGCTCACCAGTATCCTTGGCGCTCCCTGGTTCTTATGGCTCATTTTTCGTCGTGGAGAACAGCATGGCTGAACGTTATACGGCTGAAAATCTTACTTTTACCCGGTCTGGCCGCACGCTGACAGATAACGTTTCGCTGTCACTGTCGCAGGGAGAGCTGGTTACATTGATCGGCCCCAACGGCGCGGGGAAATCCACGCTGCTGCGGCTGCTGACCGGCTACCTGAAACCCGACAGCGGCGGCTGTTCGCTGGCGGGAAAAGCGCTAAGTGAATGGCATCCGCAGACGCTGTCCCGCTATCGGGCGGTGATGCGTCAGCAGTCTCAGCCTGGATTTGACTGGCAGGTGGAGGAGATCGTTGGAATGGGGCGTGCGCCCTGGACGCGTCACCCGGAACCGTCGATTGTGCGTGAGGTGTTGCAGCTGACCGGTTGCCTGCCGCTGGCCGGCAGGCGCTGGCATGCCCTCTCGGGGGGCGAGCAGCAGCGCGTTCAGCTCGCCCGCGCGCTGGCGCAGCTGTGGCGTGACGGAACGCCGCGTGGCTGGCTGTTTCTCGACGAACCCACTTCCGCGCTGGATCTCTACCACCAGCAGCATCTGCTGCGCCTGTTGAAATCGCTGACCCGTCAGGGCCATCTTCACGCCTGTGTGGTGCTGCACGATCTCAATCTTGCCGCATTATGGTCGGACCGGATCCTGCTGTTACACAACGGCAGGATTGTTTCTCAGGGCATACCGGAGACGGTATTGCAGGCCGACGCGCTGGCACACTGGTACGGTGCGCAGGTGCACGTCGGCAGACATCCGGCGCACGCCGCGCCGCAGGTTTTTCTCGCCCCTTAGCTTGAGCAGCTCACTTCCAGCCGCTTGCCCCAGTCTGGCGGGCGGCTGACATAGTCATCCTCCCGGTCGGCAAACGGCGTGCGCAGGGCGATATGCAGCCGATGCAGCTCGGTATAGTCCCCCTGCTCTGCCTGCTCAATAGCCCGCTGCGCCAGCCAGTTGCGCAACACCATCGCCGGGTTAACCGCCTTCATCCGCGTCTGGCGGGTATCGTCATCAATCTGTTCCTGCTGTAAACGCGTCCGGTAAACGGCAAACCAGTCATCAAACGCCTGACGATCGATGAACTCGTCGCGCAGCGGTGACGCGGCGCTCTGCTGCGCGGTCTGGCTCAGCATACGGAAGGTTCGGGTATAGTCGCTGCCTTCCCGCGCCATGATTGCAAACAGCCCATTCAGCAGCGCGTTATCGCCTTTTTCCTGGGTCATCAGCCCCAGCTTGTTGCGCATTAACACACCGTATTCCCGCAGCAGGACCTCCTGATAGCTGTCCAGCGCATCGTTCAGGGCATCGACGTCGATAAACGGCGACAGGCTTTGCGCAAGCCGCTGAAGGTTCCACAGCCCCACCGCAGGCTGGTTATCGAAACGGTAACGCCCCTGATAGTCCGAATGATTACAGATGTAACCCGGCTGATAGTCATCAAGGAAGCCGTACGGACCGTAGTCAAACGTCAGCCCTAACAGGGACATGTTGTCGGTATTCATCACCCCGTGGGCAAAGCCGACGGCCTGCCAGCGGGCAATCATTGCGGCAGTGCGGGCGACAATATCCCGGAACCAGAGAACATAGCGGTCTGGTTCGTTTTGCAGGTGCGGCCAGTGACGGCGAAGGGCGTAATCGGCAAGCTGGCGGACTTTATCCGGCTCGCGGCGATAGTAGAAGTGTTCAAAATGACCGAAACGCAGATGGCTTTCCGCCACGCGGACCAGCAACGCCCCCTGCTCCATCGTTTCGCGGGCCACCGGCGTGTCGCTGGTGACAATGGACAGCGCGCGTGAGGTGGGGATCCCCAGGGCATGCATCGCCTCGGAAGCCAGAGCTTCACGGATGGTTGAACGCAGCACCGCGCGGCCATCCCCCATGCGTGAGTACGGGGTTAGCCCTGCCCCTTTCAGGTGCCAGTCGAGCGTTTCGCCATTCGGCAGAACCTGTTCACCCAGCAGGATGCCGCGACCATCGCCGAGCTGTCCCGCCCAGACGCCAAACTGATGTCCGCTGTAGACCTGAGCCAGCGGCTTCATGCCCGGGAGCAGCGTTTCGCCGCCCCAGACGCCGGCGCCTTTTTCTGGCTGAAAAAGCGTCGAAGGGATGCCAAGCGAATCCGCTAAGGCATCGTTATGCCAGATAAGACGCGCGTTTTGTAAAGGCGTTGGCTTAAGCGCGGTGTAAAAGCCGGGTAATTCATCGTGCCAGTGAGCAGTAAAAGACAGGGTCATAAGTCCTCCTGCTTTAAGTGTAGAGGGTTTCCCTGGACGTAAACACGGGCGAAGAAAGGGGTTATTGCTGAACGAGAGTCGTGACCCGCTCTGCCGGGACGGCAGGCCACAGGCTTCCCTGCATTGCACCAAAATTGAAGGGCAGCACGCGTTGTAAGATGCCGTGATCGTCAATTCCCGAAACCATGACCGACTGACAATGCGGCGCGATCTGCCAGAGAATGGCGCGCATAAAAGGCTCAAACGAGAGTGCCGACACGCGCTGCTGGATAAAGTTTTTATCCAGAATCACCCGTTTGAACAGACCATCATAAACCGGTTTAAGGGAAGATGCCCCTGCACCAAAGTTAGCCAGTACTAAGGGGAAATGGATCGCCATTCTTGCCAGACAGGGATCGTCTTTCCCGTTATTTAAACCTGGATAGTTCTCATTAACAGTAAACTCAAGAAACGGATAACGCTCGAGGATTGAAACAGCGTTCTCATTAGTTAATAAAAACTCAACAATTGCAGGTGTAATATTGATCCATGCAATTAACTGATGCTGAATAAAAAATAGCTTACAGGTATCGAGTAATTGCAGTTTCTCCTGAAACAGCGCTAATTCATCTTCCTGAGAAAGATGTGGGATAACCAGTTCAGTCGGGATCCGTACGTCCGCACCCACGCCAGTAAAGTTAACCAAAATCTCTAAACCTTTAAGCAAACCTGCACTATCACGCGCCGGAAGGAGTAAAAGTTCAGACTGGTAAGCATTATCTAGCGTAATAATCATCGCGCTTGTCCTGCATTAAAGATGAGAGAGAACATCCTGGAGCAATTGCAGGCACAATTCCACTGTCTTGATTTTAATAAGATTAATTTCATTCTTTCCGTATTAATTTTCAGATTTTTCCCTGAATCTAAATTAATTTTATCCTGGTTATTGAATAATAGCCAGTTTTAGATAAAACAGGCACATGCGGACATAAATAATTGGGCAAAAAATTTAACTTTAATCAACCCGCAAGAAAAGCCTGACGTCTATTTTCACCGCCAGGCCCTCCGCACTGCATTTTTATGCAGCGGTTAAATACGTCTGGCCTGCCAGAAGTTTTTACGCCAGTAAACATTATCCAGAGAGGAGCGCATCACGCCACGGCTGGTCGAGGCATGAATGAACTGATTATCGGTATCATAGATGCCGACATGAAGGCCGCTTTCACCGGAGCCCGTTTTAAAGAAGACCAGATCGCCGGGCAGGAGTTCGTCTTTATCAATTTCAGTGCCGATTTTCGCCTGCATACGCGTTTCACGCGGAAGCTGGAGGTCAAATTTATCGCGGAAGGTCATCAGCACGAATCCCGAGCAATCCACCCCGCCCCGGCTCATGCCGCCGTAGCGATAAGGGGTGCCGCGCCAGTTGCTGAGCTGATCGTTCAGGCTGGCAATGACCGTAATGGAATCGGAAAGCCGTGGGTTGGGCGGAGGTGCACGATGGCTGCTGCATCCTGCAAGAAAGAGCGCCGCAACAAGGAGAAACCAGAATCGCATTTCAGACGAATCCTCTGCTTTTTTTGTTCTTTCGGTAATTTAGCGTGCATCTATGCAGCTGTGCAAGAAAGGTTATTCCTGCGCCGTGGAAATGAGCATCTTGTGGCCTTCAATATCCAGCCTCCGGAACGACATGTGGTAAGCGCTCGCAAGATTTGCGGCCGTCAGCACGCTGTCGCGCGTTCCGCTGGCAATCAGCTTGCCACGCGCCAGCAACCACACCCGATGCGCGTGCCGCAACGTATGGTTTAAATCATGGCTGCTCATCACGATGGCGATCCCCTTGCGACACAGCGCGCTGAGCAGGGTATCCAGCGCAGCCTGCTGGGCAACGTCCAGCCCGCTCATCGGCTCGTCCAGCAGCAGCAACCGCCCGTGAGGATTTCCCGCCGGATGGATCTGAAGGATAACGGCGGCCAGACGCACGCGCTGCCACTCGCCGCCGGAAAGCTGATTTGCCTGCCGGGTAAGCTTGTCGTCTAACCCGAGCGCCGCAGCAACCTCGTTGAGCAAGCCCACCTGATTTTTATCAGGCAGATGCAGCGTCAGGTAGTGCCAGACGGGCATCGCAAAGGGGGGAACCTGCTGCTGAACCAGGTAGCTTCGACGGGAGGCGAGTGTAGCGGGTAGCCAGTCGACGAGCGATTGCCCGAGAAAGGTAATCTCTCCTTCCCCGGTGGTCAGCCCCGCCATGCGCGCCAGCAGCGTGCTTTTTCCGGCGCCGTTTGGCCCAACCAGGTGAAGGATTTCACCTGCGTTGACTGCGGCAGTCACAGGCTCAAGACGTCCCTTCCCGGCAACGTCCGTGAGCTGCATCAGCAGCGTCATTATTTCGCCAGCGCCAGCTTGATTGATTCCATCACGATAGGATCTTCAGGCGTCATGTCAGGCGAAAAACGCTGCACAACCTGACCGTCACGGCCAATCAGGAATTTTTCGAAGTTCCACAGAATATCGTCCGGATAGAGCGGCGCGCGGCCTTTACTCGCCATACGTTCATAGAAACCACTCTCTTCAGGCGCAACGGCGGTCGGCGCCGCGGCCACCAGTTTGGCATACAGCGGATGACGATTTTCCCCGTTCACGTCAATTTTGCTGAACATCGGGAACGTCACGCCATAGGTTGTGCTGCAAAAGGTCTTAATCTCCTCTTCGCTACCCGGCTCCTGGCCCAGGAACTGGTTGCACGGGAAGCCGAGTACGGTAAAGCCGTCTTTTTCCCAGGCTTTATGAATGTTTTCCAGCTGTTCATACTGCGGCGTAAGGCCACATTTCGACGCCACGTTAACGATGAGCAGCACCTTGCCCTTGTAGCCTTCCAGCGTGGTTTTCTCGCCGTCAATGGTCGTCACTTCGGTATTCAGAATATCAGACTGCATAGCATTCCCTCAGGTTGACTTACAGGTTGTGTTTTAACGTCCAGCTTTTAATAGTAGCCAGATAAAGACCGGCGCGCCCAGCGTTGCGGTCACCACGCCTATGGGCAACTCAGCGGCCGTCAGGGCGAGCCGGGCGATGATATCGGCAATCAGCAGCGTTGCCGCCCCGGCAACCGCCGAGGCCGGGAGCAGGGTTCGGTGGTCCGTAATACCGCACAGACGCAGCATATGCGGGATCACCAGCCCAATAAAGCCAATCGCCCCCGCCAGCGCCACGCTTACGCCCACCATCCAGCCGATGGCGATAACCAGCACGTTGCGCCAGAATCCAATCGGCATCCCGAGCTGGCGAGCAGACGTTTCCCCCAGCGCGAGAATATTAAGCGGCTGCGCCTGGAACGCCGTCCACAGGATGACCGGGATCAGGAGCACCATCAGCCACCCCTGACGCCAGTCGACGCCACCAAATCCCCCCATCATCCAGTACATTAACTGGCGCAGATCGAAGGAGGTGGAGAAGTAGACGGCCCAGGTCATCAGCGCACTACAGATGATCCCCAACGCTACCCCGGCAAGCAGCAGCCGGCTGGTGGATAAGTGGCGACGGGCAAAGCGCAGAAGGATAAGGGTGATCAACAGCGCGCCAAGGATTGCGCTGAGGCTAATCCCCCAGGCGGAGAGCTCGCTTCCCCCCAGCATCACGGCGGCGATAAGCCCGACGCCTGCGCCATTCGAGACCCCGAGAAGTCCGGGTTCCGCCAGGGGGTTTTCAAATAATGCCTGCATGATCGTACCGCACAGCGCCAGCGCCGCGCCGACTAAAAGGACCGCCAGCGTCCGCGGCAGGCGGATCTGCCAGACAAAGAGCTGTCCTTCAGGCGTAAACCAGCTTTCCGGCCCCAACCACCGATCGCCCGCACACAGGCTGACGGTGGTGGCGACAATCAACAGCACCCCGAGCAGACACAGGCGGCGGAGATCGGAGCGGTGCTGGCGACGGGCAAGATCAAGCATAGACGATAGGTTATCCGGTTGAGATATCATTGATTTTACGGCGGGTTTAGCAAATAGCGCAAAGAAAAAAGGCCGCGTGAGCGGCCTTTTTAGTTAGTTCATATTACTCTGTTTTGGGCGTTGCGTTTTCGACACGGCTTTTTAACTTCTGTCCGGGTCTGAAGGTCACCACGCGGCGGGCTGTAATGGGAATATCTTCCCCCGTCTTCGGGTTACGGCCCGGACGTTGGTTTTTGTCTCGCAAATCAAAATTGCCAAAGCCGGAGAGTTTAACCTGCTCACCATTTTCCAGAGCACGACGGATCTCTTCGAAAAACAGCTCTACCAGCTCTTTGGCATCCCGTTTGCTAAGCCCAAGCTTATCAAACAGATATTCTGACATTTCAGCTTTTGTAAGCGCCATAGGTTCAATCCCTCAATGATGCCTGGAATCGCTCTTTTAATGCCTCTACACATTTGGCGACGGTAGCGGCAATCTCCTCTTCTTCGAGTGTACGGCTGGTATCCTGAAGGATAAGGCTAATAGCGAGGCTCTTGAAACCTTCTGCTACGCCCTTGCCGCGGTACACGTCAAATAAGTTTACGCCAACTACCTGATTTACGCCAACTTTCTTACATTCGGCCAAAATATCTGCTGCGGGCACATTTTCAGCGACCACAACCGCGATATCACGGCGGTTTGCCGGGAAGCGTGAGACGTCCTGCGCCTGAGGAATGACGCGGTCTGCAACCGGGTTCCACTCCAGCTCGAATACGATGGTACGGCCATTCAGATCCAGCTTACGTTCCAGCTCCGGGTGAACAACCCCAATGAAACCAACGCGTTTGCCGTCTAAATAGATCGCCGCACTCTGACCCGGATGCAGGGCTGGAATCGCTTCTGCGCGGAATTCAATTTCGGATAATTTACCGGTCAGATCGAGAATCGCTTCCAGATCGCCCTTCATATCGTAGAAATCAACCGTCCCTTTTGCCAGGTCCCAGTGCTCTTCATAGCGGTTACCGCTGATGGCGCCGGCCAGCATGAGATCCTGACGGATGCCTAAATTCGCCTGAGTATCCGGTACAAAGCGCAAACCGCTTTCGAAAATACGTACATGGTTTTGCTGACGGTTCTGGTTATAAACGATAGTGCCCAGCAGTCCCGTCCACAGGGACAGACGCATCGCTGACATCTCGCTGGAAATCGGGCTTGGCAGGATCAGCGCTTCCTCACCCGGGTGGATCAGCTGTTGCAGCTTAGGATCAACGAAGCTGTAGGTGATCACTTCCTGGTAGCCTTTGTCGTTCAGCATGGTTTTCACACGCTTCAGAGACAGATCGGCTTCGCGATGGCTGCCCATCACCAGACCCGCCTGCACCGGCTCGTCAGGGATGTTGTTGTAGCCGTACACGCGGGCCACTTCTTCCACCAGATCTTCTTCGATCTCCATGTCAAAACGCCAGGATGGCGCAACGGCTTTCCACTCGTCCTGACCTTCAGTGACTTCGCAGCCCAGACGCGTCAGAATGTCGGTCACCTGCGCATCGGCAACGTGGTGACCAATCAGGCGATCCAGCTTGCTGCGGCGCAGGGTAATGGTCGCACGCTTCGGCAGCGTCGCTTCGTTGGTCACATCGATAACCGGACCCGCTTCGCCGCCGCAGATGGCGATCAGCAGGCGAGTCGCACGCTCCATCGCTTTGTATTGCAGCGCAGGATCCACGCCACGCTCGTAGCGGTGAGAAGCATCAGTGTGCAGACCGTGACGGCGTGCGCGGCCGGTGATGGAGAGCGGGCTGAAGAACGCGCATTCCAGCAGGACGTTTTGCGTCTCGTCGTTAACGCCAGAGTGCTCGCCGCCGAAGATCCCGCCCATCGCCAGCGCTTTGTTGTGATCGGCAATCACCAGGGTGTCAGCGTTCAGTTTCGCTTCGCTGCCGTCCAGCAGAACCAGGGTTTCGCCCTCTTTCGCCATGCGCACGACGATCCCACCTTCGATACGATCTTTATCAAAGGCGTGCATTGGCTGGCCCAGCTCCAGCAGAACATAGTTGGTGACGTCGACGACTGCATCGATAGAACGGATACCGCAGCGACGCAGTTTCTCTTTCATCCACAGCGGGGTTGGCGCTTTAACGTTAATACCTTTCACCACACGACCGAGGTAGCGTGGGCAGGCCTCAGGCGCGTCTACCTGTATCGGCAGCACGTCACTGATGGTTGCCTCAACCGGAGCGATCTCCGGCACGTTCAGTTCAGTCTGGTTCAGCACGGCCACGTCGCGGGCCACACCGATGATGCCTAAACAGTCAGCACGGTTTGGCGTTACGCTGATTTCGATGGTGTTGTCATCAAGCTTCAGGTATTCGCGGATATCGGTACCAACTGGCGCATCCTGCGGCAGTTCAATAATGCCGGAGTGATCGTCGGAAATACCCAGTTCGGAGAAGGAGCACAGCATGCCTTCAGACGGCTCACCGCGCAGCTTAGCCGCTTTGATTTTGAAATCGCCCGGCAGCACCGCACCGACGGTCGCCACGGCCACTTTCAGGCCCTGACGGCAGTTTGGCGCACCGCAGACGATATCCAGCAGACGGTCACCGCCCACATTGACTTTTGTTACGCGCAGTTTGTCAGCGTTAGGGTGCTGACCGCATTCAACCACTTCGCCCACGACCACGCCGGTGAAGGCGCCAGAAACCGGCTCTACACCGTCAACTTCCAGACCCGCCATGGTGATCTGGTTGGAAAGCGCGTCGCTGTCCAGCGTGGTGTTCACCCATTCGCGTAACCACAGTTCACTGAATTTCATTGTTCTGTCCTGCCCTTATTTAAACTGTTTGAGGAAACGCAGATCGTTTTCGAAGAACGCACGTAAATCGGTCACGCCGTAGCGCAGCATGGTCAGACGCTCCATGCCCATACCGAACGCAAAGCCGGAATACACTTCCGGATCGATACCCACGTTGCGCAGCACGTTTGGATGCACCATGCCGCAGCCCAGCACTTCCAGCCATTTGCCGTTTTTACCCATCACGTCAACTTCCGCAGACGGTTCAGTGAACGGGAAGTAGGACGGACGGAAGCGAACCTGCAAATCTTCCTCAAAGAAGTTGTTCAGGAAATCGTGCAGCGTGCCTTTCAGGTTGGTAAAGCTGATGTTTTTATCAACAATCAGACCTTCCATCTGGTGGAACATTGGGGTGTGGGTCTGATCGTAGTCGTTACGGTATACGCGACCCGGCGCGATGATGCGGATTGGCGGCTCCTGTTCCTTCATGGTGCGGATCTGCACGCCGGAGGTCTGGGTACGCAGCAGACGGGTGGCGTCAAACCAGAAAGTGTCGTGGTCAGCACGTGCCGGATGATGGCCAGGAATGTTCAGGGCATCGAAGTTGTGGTAGTCATCTTCAATTTCCGGGCCAGTCGCCACGGTAAAGCCGAGCTCACCGAAGAAACTTTCAATACGATCGATAGTACGGGTAACCGGATGCAGACCGCCGTTTTCAATACGACGACCCGGCAGAGAGACGTCTATCGTTTCTGCCGCCAGGCGCGCATTCAGGACTGCGCTTTCCAGCTCGGCTTTACGCGCGTTCAGCGCCTGCTGTACCTGCTCTTTGGCTTCGTTAATCACTGCACCGGCTGCCGGGCGCTCCTCTGCTGGCAGTTCACGCAGGGTAGTCATCTGAAGGGTCAAATGCCCTTTCTTGCCCAGATATTCGACGCGGACATTGTCTAACGCGGCAACATCTGAGGCCTGGTTAATGGCGGCCGTTGCACTGGCAACCAGCTCTGCGAGATGTGACATGGTTTTCCTCATTATGTCGGTGCAGACACCGAATTGTTGGACGTATTCTCTTAACTTCAGGCACAAAAAAAGCCTCCATCGGGAGGCTTATCTGGCGCTGTTTTTCGTTTCATCTTTCACGCGCTAGCCTCCTGAAGTCAGGTGCTAAAGTAAAAGAAGAAGCGGAAAATAGCAGCATTCATGCTTGCGTTACCTTGTAGGGTAAAAACCGTTAAGACCTTATTGAAAAGCCTGCACGGATAAATGTCAATCTTCTGATGGTGTTAAATGAAAAGAGGAGGCAAAGCCCCCTCTCTCAACTGGCTTATGCCAGTGCTGCTTTCGCTTTTTCGACCAGAGCGGTGAACGCTACTTTGTCGAATACTGCGATGTCAGCCAGGATCTTACGGTCGATTTCAACAGAGGCTTTTTTCAGGCCGTTGATGAATTTGCTGTAAGAAATACCGTTCTGACGTGCTGCTGCGTTGATACGCGCAATCCACAGTTGACGGAACTGACGCTTACGCTGACGACGGTCACGGTAAGCGTACTGACCTGCTTTGATAACAGCCTGGAAGGCAACGCGGTATACGCGTGAACGCGCACCGTAGTAGCCTTTAGCTTGTTTCAAAATTTTCTTGTGACGTGCACGTGCAATTACACCACGTTTTACGCGAGCCATGTGTGCTCTCCTGTATCTATTCTAAGTTAAAAAAGTTAAACGTTAACGACTTATGCGTACGGCAGGCACGCGATGACCAGGCCCAGATCGCCTTTAGAAACCATGGCTTTTGGACGCAGGTGACGTTTACGCTTGGTAGCTTTCTTAGTCAGAATGTGACGCAGGTTAGCGTGCTTGTGCTTAAAACCACCTTTACCGGTTTTTTTGAAGCGCTTAGCAGCACCGCGTACGGTCTTAATTTTTGGCATTTTAATAACTTCCACTTCGCATTGTTAAATAAACGAAACATAGGCGAACAAAACCTATGGGGCCCGAAGGCTCCACAGATTTTGCTGCTTGAAGGCCTTACTGTTTCTTCTTAGGAGCGAGCACCATGATCATCTGGCGGCCTTCGATCTTCGTAGGGAAGGATTCGACTACTGCCAGTTCACTCAGATCGTCACGGACGCGGTTAAGCACTTCCATACCAATCTGTTGGTGGGCCATCTCACGACCGCGGAAACGCAGCGTGATCTTGGCCTTATCGCCATCTTCCAGAAAGCGAATCAGGCTGCGGAGTTTTACCTGATAATCGCCATCGTCGGTACCAGGACGGAATTTAATTTCCTTAACCTGGATAACTTTTTGCTTCTTCTTCTGTTCCTTAGAAGACTTACTCTTTTCATAAAGGAACTTGCCGTAGTCCATGATACGACAAACTGGCGGTTCGGCGTTAGGGCTGATTTCAACTAAATCTACTCCAGCTTCTTCAGCCTTTTCGATCGCTTCTCTCAGACTCACAATCCCCAGCTGCTCGCCTTCCAGACCTGTTAAGCGAACTTCCTGGGCGCGAATCTCGCCATTGATACGATTCGGACGTGCCGTTTGAACTCGTTTTCCGCCTTTAATACCTTATTCCTCCAGTTGTTGAAGACTGCGGCTGCGAATCTCTTGTTGCAGCTTCTCAATCACTTCACTTACGTCCAGGCTCCCCAGGTCTTTACCACGGCGGGTGCGAACGGCAACTTTGCCTGCTTCCACCTCTTTATCACCACAGACCAACATATACGGGACACGACGTAAAGTGTGCTCGCGGATTTTAAAGCCAATCTTCTCATTTCTCAAGTCTGCTTTTACGCGAATGCCCGCATTTTGTAGTTTCTGCGTCAATTCTTTAACGTAATCCGCCTGAGAATCGGTAATGTTCATCACCACGACCTGCACTGGCGCAAGCCAGGTTGGGAAGAAGCCCGCGAACTCTTCGGTCAGGATGCCGATGAAGCGCTCCAGTGAACCGAGAATCGCACGGTGAATCATAACCGGCACCTGACGCTCGTTGTCTTCGCCAACATAAGAGGCGCTTAAACGCTGCGGCAGGGAGAAGTCCAGCTGTACCGTTCCGCACTGCCATGCGCGATCGAGGCAGTCATACAGGGTAAATTCAATTTTCGGACCGTAGAATGCGCCCTCGCCCAGCTGGTATTCGAACGGAATACCGTTCTCTTCCAGCGCTACGGCAAGATCCGCCTCTGCGCGATCCCATGTCTCATCGCTGCCGATACGTTTTTCCGGACGCGTTGAGAGTTTGACCACGATCTTCTCGAAGCCAAAGGTGCTGTACATATCGTAGACCATACGAATACAGGCGTTAACTTCTTCACGGACCTGATCTTCAGTACAGAAGATATGCGCATCATCCTGAGTAAAGCCACGAACACGCATCAGACCGTGCAGCGCACCTGATGGCTCGTTACGGTGGCAGCTACCGAACTCCGCCATACGCAGCGGCAGATCGCGGTAGGATTTCAGACCCTGGTTGAAGATCTGAACGTGGCCCGGGCAGTTCATTGGCTTGATGCAGTATTCACGGTTCTCAGACGAAGTGGTGAACATCGCATCTTTGTAGTTGTCCCAGTGGCCGGTCTTTTCCCACAGCACACGGTCCATCATGAACGGGCCTTTCACTTCCTGATACTGGTACTCTTTCAGCTTGGAGCGCACGAACGTTTCCAGTTCACGGAAGATAGTCCAGCCGTCGTTATGCCAGAACACCATCCCCGGCGCTTCTTCCTGCATATGATACAGGTCAAGCTGCTTACCGATTTTACGGTGGTCACGCTTAGCCGCCTCTTCCAGGCGTTGCAGGTATGCGTTCAGGGCTTTCTTATCGGCCCACGCGGTACCATAGATACGCTGCAACATTTTGTTGTTGCTGTCGCCACGCCAGTAAGCGCCTGCGATTTTCATCAGCTTGAAGTGATGACAGAAGCGCATATTCGGCACGTGCGGACCACGGCACATGTCGACGTATTCCTGGTGATGGTACAAGCCTGGCTTGTCATCATGAGCGATGTTTTCATCAAGAATCGAGACTTTGTAGTTCTCGCCGCGCTTCACGAAGGTTTCACGCGCTTCGTGCCAGCTGACTTTCTTCTTAATGACGTCATAGTTGGTTTCGGCGAGCTCGTGCATTCGTTTCTCGAGCGCGTCGATATCTTCCTGAGTCAGGGTGTGGTCAAGGTCAACGTCGTAATAGAAACCGTTGTCGATAACCGGGCCGATCGCCATTTTGGTGTTTGGCCACAGTTGCTTGATAGCATGGCCTAACAGGTGCGCACAGGAGTGACGAATGATCTCCAGACCTTCTTCGTCTTTCGCGGTGATGATCGCAAGCGTTGCATCGCTTTCAATCAGATCGGACGCGTCTACCAGCTCGCCGTTTACGCGACCTGCGATGGTTGCTTTTGCGAGTCCAGGACCGATATCCAGGGCAACATCCATTGGGCTAACAGCGTGGTCGAAATGGCGTTGGCTGCCATCAGGAAGAGTAATTACAGGCATTTTATATCCTTATTTGCAGTGATGCCCCACACATAAGAGCATATACAAAGAAAATAATCGTGATTAAACAGTAGATTACGAAACCATCTGACCAACAATCGTCAAATTGGGTCGTCATCGTGCACCTGCCGATTTCAGATAAATGCGGATTTACGGCAAGCAGGGTAATGGTAACACTATTGAAAGGGCGAATGCACCTTCTGCGACCGTTTTGAACCGCACATCCTTTTGTATGCGTTCATGAACTTTTGCTGGCAGAGGCTCGCAATCCGAAAGTCCTGAGCTATTCTTGACTTGGTCCTTAAACATCGAAGGGGTATCACATGAATGTATCCAGCAAAACCGTTGTGATATTGAATCTACTTTCCGCTGCTTGCCTGGTATTGATTCTGGCTGACAGATTCCATTGGTTTTAAGCCGAACCGGTGTTCCGGCATAACCTGTTGTCCCGGGTTGAGCGCTTTCTGGCGCAAATTTTGATAGACTAAGGGTATCAACTGACAAGGATTAGGTTATGCCAACAAAAAGATTTGCCGTGAAGCACTGGAAAATGGTCGTGGTGTTAATTGCTATTTGCGGCGCGATGTTGCTGTTGCGCTGGGCCGCAATGATCTGGGGCTAATATTTTGTCAGCAAAAACGTGGCGGTAATTTACTGAATAAAATTTAACTATCTTTACGATAATTTAGGGTACAAAAACCGGTACGTCATAATCCGGTTTTCGACAGGCTATGACAGCGTATATATTGCGTCAGAGGCGGCAGTTGAAATATCAGGACCACTCACCCGCCACCAGCTTGTGTACATCAAATGCGTCATTCATTGACTGGCCGGTAGACTGAGAGCCGGGGGCAATGTTGGAGCCCGCTTCTACACCAGAGGCTTTAGCGATCCCGATTGGGTTGTTAACGTCACTGGCAGGTTGTGTCATATTATCAGCAGCAAATACGCCAAATGAAAGTGCGGAAAGCACCATCGCTGCTGTAGCGGTTTTGATTTTTTTCATAATTTTATTCTCATACTTATTTAATGCGTTTAATGCGATATGCCTGAGGCGATTTTTTCGCCTGTGCCGTAAGTGTAGATCTGGATCACATTTTTGCCTAGTCAAATTATTTATCAATTCGTGTCAAATAAACTGAATAAGGTCTGACAAGCAATTATGGAGAAATTATGAAGAAGAAACCAAACCCATTATTTATTTTAAAACGCCGTTTAATATAAATAAGCACAGTTTCAGAAAATAAAAAACAGGCCGAGAAGAGTCCCGGCCCGACGATATTACATTTTATAACCTAAAGAAATCGTGGTTCGGCGATCGGTATGTTCCGGTGCAGAATCAGGTGGTGATGAGTTCCAGGTTACGTTGTACGCCACCTTGAGTCCAAAGTGTTCGTTGATGGCCATGTTCAACGCACTTTCTGAGTTCAGCGTTGTATCTTCAGCACCAAACACCGACACACCCTGGGTGAATTTTGCGTTGTCCGTCATCTGCCATGCATAGGTGCCCGATGCATAACCCAACGGCTGGGTTTCATCTTCGCCGTTGGTGTACTCGTCGTAACGGACACCCGGACCGAATTCAAAACGCAGGCTGTGCACCGGCCCATTGAGGAACTGACGACCATAACCCGCAGTTACGACATCACGCTGGCGATAGCCGTTGTAGCGGTCAGTCAGCCAACTCGCCTGCCCGAACAGGTAGTCATAATCGGTCATGTTGTATCGGCTACGTCCGCCTACCGCGTATTTCTCCGATGAGCGTTGATCGTTAGCAGAGGTGTTGCTGGCATTTCCCCACAGCGACCAGGCCGTGGTGTTGCCGTACCAGGTCAGGGTGCTGTCTGCGGTCAGGGAGGAGCTTTTCGTATTACCGGATTGCGCCAGATACCCGGCATTCACGTTACCTTCAAAGGGTTTTTTGGCAGTGGAGGGATCGTCCATGACAGTAAAAACGGTATCATCGGCGGTTGCATTCAGTGACGCAAATACGCCACCCGCCAGCATCAGTGCTGCGGGTACTGTCTTCAAAAGCTTCATTTTATTTAAGGAGTCCGTACAACATAAAAAGAGACCGTCACGGTCTCGGAAACTTTCTTGCGGATCAATGACAAGGCGACCATAGAAAGGTAACAAATTATAAAAAGCCGCAAATAACATAGCAATATTTTCTTCTTTCATTTTTTGAATAAGAACGATCCCAAAACGCGTTTTATTTTATATGCCCGGCGCAGGTTATTTGTCAGCATTCATATTTAAAATCATACTGTTATTTACGTTGCCTTCCTGCCAAACGGTGCCAGGCTTAAAAGAACCCATGATAAAAGGAGGTCATGATGGCTTCGATTTATACGCTGACACTCTCCCCTTCCCTCGACTCCGCGACCATGACGCCGCAAATCTACCCGGAAGGTAAGCTGCGCTGTAGCGCGCCGGTGTTTGAGCCAGGCGGCGGCGGCATCAACGTGGCGCGCGCTATTACCCATCTCGGCGGAAAAGCCACCGCCATCTTCCCCGCTGGCGGCGCCACGGGAGAACATCTGGTTGCGTTGCTGGCAGATGAACAGGTGGCCGTAGACACCGTCGATGCTAAAGACTGGACCCGGCAGAACCTGCATGTCCATGTTGAATCCAGCGGCGAGCAATATCGTTTTGTGATGCCGGGGGCGAAATTAAGCGATGATGAGTTTCGTCAACTGGAAGAGAAAGTGCTGACCATTGAAAGCGGCTCATTACTGGTGATCAGCGGTAGCCTGCCGCCGGGCGTCGAAACAGAGAAACTGACGGCGCTGGTTCAGGCGGCGCTCCAGCGCGGCATCCGCTGCATTGTCGATAGCTCGGGCGAAGCCCTGAAGGCGGCGTTAGAGCCCGGACAACTTGAACTCGTTAAACCTAACCAGAAAGAGCTCAGTGCCCTGGTTAATCGCGAACTCAACCAGCCCGATGACGTGCGTACTGCCGCAGAAGAGCTGGTACGTACGGGCAAAGCGCATCGCGTTGTGGTTTCTCTCGGTCCTCAGGGTGCGCTGGCCGTCGACAAGACGGGCTTTGTGCAGGTTGTGCCACCGCCGATGAAAAGCCAGAGCACCGTGGGTGCCGGTGACAGTATGGTTGGCGCGATGGTGCTGAAGCTGGCGCAGGGCGCTTCGCTTCTGGAGATGGCACGCTATGGCGTCGCGGCAGGGAGTGCAGCCACCATAAACCAGGGAACGCGCCTGTGTTCGCTTGCGGATACCCAGAAAATTGTCGATTACCTGGCGAGAAGCTGAACCTGCTTCCCCTTCCCATGGAGGGGGAAGTCGCTAAACAGGGCATATCGACTATGCTAAGAAAACTTTCAGGATAACAACGAGGTGAATTATGAGCAGTGGTGATATCACCCGCTACGTCGTAACCGTGAATATTCATGAGGCGTCGCTGACCGAACTGAATGAACTCAACAACGCGTTCACGCGGGCGAATTTTCTGCTCACGCTGACGGACGATGAGGGCAATATTCACGATCTCGGCTCACTGGCATTTGGCCTGATAAGCCCGCTGAGCCAGGAAGAGGTGAAGGCGCTGGCCAGTAGCCTGGTGGAAAGCGTGACTGACAAAGCCACGGAAATTGATGTGGATAGCTGGGAAAACTGGCATAAAAAAGCACAATAAGTGCCCTGTATAAAATTAAACCGCTCAGTTGTGCGTTAGTTCCTGTTTTTTTATAGCCGTTTTGCGCTAACTTTATGATCTGGCAGACAACATGGGAGAGACATCATGTGGCAGGCTATCAGTCATCTTTTAAGTGAGCAACTGGGTGAAGGTGAAATTGAACTGCGTAACGAACTGCCAGGCGGAGAGATCCATGCCGCATGGCATTTACGTTACGCCGGGCGCGATCTTTTCGTTAAATGTGATGAGCGCGAATTACTCCCCATTTTTACTGCCGAAGCCGATCAGCTTGAGCTGTTATCGCGCAGTAAAACAGTCACCGTTCCGCAGGTTTTAGCCGTCGGCAGCGATCGTGACTATAGTTTTCTGGTGATGAACTATCTTCCCGCGCGCCCTCTGGATGCGCACAACGCCTTTATTCTCGGGCAACAGATCGCCCGTTTGCACCAGTGGAGCGATCAACCTCAGTTCGGGCTCGATTTTGATAACGACCTCTCCACTACCCCACAGCCAAACGCATGGCAGCGCCGCTGGTCGACCTTTTTCGCCGAGCAGCGCATCGGCTGGCAGCTGGAGCTGGCCGCTGAAAAGGGATTAGCGTTCGGCAACATCGACGCGATTGTTGAACACATTCAGCAGCGTCTGGCTTCGCATCAGCCTCAGGCTTCCCTTCTGCACGGTGATTTATGGTCGAACAACTGCGCGCTTGGTCCCGATGGTCCCTATATATTTGACCCGGCCTGCTACTGGGGCGACAGAGAGTGTGACCTCGCAATGCTGCCGTTGCATCCTGAACAGCCGCCGCAAATTTATGATGGCTATCAGTCTGTCTCGCCGTTACCTGCGGGTTTCCTTGATCGTCAGCCGGTTTATCAGCTGTACACCTTGCTAAACCGGGCTATTTTGTTTGGCGGGAGTCATCTGGTGAATGCCCAGCGGGCGCTGGACCGTATCCTGGCGGCATAGCGGGAGGGGGCGGCTTCACGCCCCTTCCCTTAGGATTTACAGGAAGCCAAGCAGCGTAAAGAAGAAATAGCCGGCCACAATGATAATGACTGGCAGGATGTAGAGCGGGAAAAACTGCACGAAAATGGTATGACGCGGCACGACAATGCGCGATTCGATCTGCTCGCGGCTCATCCCGTCAGGGCCTTTCGCCTTCTCAAGGATCAGCTGGTCTTCCACCCCTTCGCGTAAAAAGCGGGTCTGGCGACTCATGCGCGCGCCGGAGGCCTGCAACGCCATCGCGATAAATATCAACGCATAGATTATCCAGAAACCGACATTCAGCTGGTGGTGAAAATCCGGCGTGGGCGAGTTGAACCAGAAGACGTTCAGGAACGGGGTGTTAAACCGCATCATCTCAATCATGACGTGGGCAAAATCAAGCATAACGGCGTTGATGCCCGGCTGTTTTTCGCTGTGATCGTACATAAATTTGAGTACGGAGATCAGCGTTGAAATCAGGGCGGGAATGAAAATAACCCAACCAGCAATACGTTTTAAGACCGCAATGCGTCCAGCTTGTTGATACGTCATTAGTTCCTCTTCATAAAGACGCGTTATTTGTGCCTAAGTCTACCTGCTGTCGGTCATTTTCGCCCGCTCTTTGAATGCAATATGCTAAATTGCTTGTGCTTAGCACCGTTCGTCTTACCCCCCAAGATAAGGAGATGTTGTAATGTCGACCCCGCGCCAGATACTTGCCGCTATTTTTGACATGGATGGATTGCTGATTGATTCCGAACCCCTGTGGGATCGGGCTGAACTGGACGTGATGGCCAGCCTCGGCGTCGATATCAGTCGTCGTAACGAGCTTCCCGATACCCTGGGGCTGCGCATCGATATGGTGGTTGACCTCTGGTATGCCCACCAGCCATGGGTTGGCCCAGATCGCGACGAAGTAATGGCGCGCATTATCAACCGCGCCATTTCTCTCGTAGAAGAGTATAAGCCTCTGTTACCGGGCGTACGCGACGCTATCGCCCTGTGCAAGGCGCAAGGGCTGAAAGTGGGGCTGGCCTCCGCCTCACCGCTGCATATGCTGGAAAAAGTGCTGACGATGTTCGGGCTGCGCGACAGCTTCGACGCGCTGGCCTCGGCCGAAAAGCTTCCTTACAGCAAGCCACATCCGCAGGTGTATATGGACTGCGCCGCGAAACTGGGGCTGGATCCGCTTACCTGTGTGGCGCTGGAAGATTCGGTTAACGGCATGGTGGCGTCCAAAGCCGCACGTATGCGCTCCATCGTTGTGCCGGCTGAAGAAGGCCGACACGATCCCCGTTTTGCCCTCGCAGACGTCAGGCTGACGTCTCTTGAAGAATTGACTGCCCGCCATCTGCGCGGGGAGTAACGCCCTCGCAGGCAGCTTCGGCTGCCTGCCTCGCCAAATCAAAACATCGTTTTAGTTTATTTGCTTTTCTCATTCCAGACTCCTATTCTTACGTGCAGAATGGCAATAACCTGACTTCTGAGGCGCGTATGATACTGGATGCTTTTACTCTGGCAGGAAAAGTGGCGATGGTGACCGGGTGCGATACCGGTCTGGGGCAAGGCATGGCCATTGCCCTCGCCCAGGCAGGATGCGATATCGTGGGGGTTAACCGCAAGGTTCCTGACGAAACGGCAGCGCGCGTTACGGCGCTGGGACGACGCTTTATCGCGATTCGCGCCGATCTTGGCAAGCAGGAGAGTATTCAGAGCGTGGTGGATACCGCAGTCGCTGAGATGGGTCGTATCGATATTCTGGTGAACAATGCCGGCACCATCCGCCGTGCCGATGCGCTGGAATTTAGCGAGAAGGACTGGGACGAGGTCATCGATCTCAATCTGAAATCGGTCTTTTTCCTCTCTCAGGCAGTGGCGAAACAGTTTATCGCGCAGGGCCAGGGCGGCAAGATCATTAACATTGCCTCCATGCTCTCCTTCCAGGGCGGCATCCGGGTGCCCTCCTATACGGCGTCCAAAAGCGGTGTGCTGGGTCTCACCCGCCTGCTGGCGAACGAATGGGCAACGCTGGGCATTAATGTGAATGCTATTGCGCCGGGTTATATGGCGACCAATAACACCCGGCAACTTCGCGATGATGAGCAGCGCAGCCAGGCGATCCTTGACCGTATTCCGGCGGGCCGCTGGGGTCTGCCGGAGGATTTACAGGGTCCGGTGGTGTTCCTGGCCTCATCGGCCTCTGATTACGTTAACGGTCATACCCTCGCCGTAGACGGTGGCTGGCTGGCGCGCTAACCGCGCGTTTGTGACAAAGAGTTACACCGTCACCTCTTTCACACACTGTATAAAAACCCTATACTGTATGAATCGACAGTTTACCGGGTTTTATCATGACGGCGGAAGGCCACCTGCTTTTTTCACTTGCCTGTGCAGTGTTTGCCAAAAACGCTGAACTGACCCCTGTGCTGGCACAGGGGGACTGGTGGCATATTGTCCCTTCCGCCGTGCTGACCTGCCTGCTGCCGGACATAGATCATCCAAAGTCATTCCTTGGCCAGCGGCTGAAGTGGATTTCAAAACCCATCGCCAGAGCCTTTGGTCATCGCGGGTTTACCCACAGCCTGCTGGCCGTATTCGGCCTGCTTACACTCTTCTATTTGAAGGTTCCGGAGAGCTGGATCGTCCCGGCGGATGCCATT
Source organism: Enterobacter cloacae complex sp. IR5403 (assembly GCF_049238705.1). Taxonomy (NCBI): domain Bacteria; kingdom Pseudomonadati; phylum Pseudomonadota; class Gammaproteobacteria; order Enterobacterales; family Enterobacteriaceae; genus Enterobacter; species Enterobacter cloacae complex sp. IR5403. The sequence goes on from NZ_JBMKHP010000003.1 coordinate 124,222, forward strand.
CAGGGTATGGTGCTCGGCTACTTAAGCCATATCCTCGCCGATATGCTGACGCCAGCGGGCGTACCGCTGCTCTGGCCCTGCCGCTGGCGTTTCCGCCTGCCCATCCTCGTGCCGCAAAAAGGCAACCAGCTTGAGCGCGTTCTGTGCATGGCGCTGTTTGCGTATGCCGTCTGGATGCCGCAGACATTGCCCGAAAATGGTGCAGTGCGCTGGTCATCGCAGATGATCAACTCGCTGCAATTTCAGTTCAATCGTTTTATTAATCACCAGATTGAACATTAAACCGACAATATAATCACTTTTGTCATAAACCATTCCATATGGATATAAGCGCGACATCACACTTCTGATAACCTTGCGCCAACAGGTTCGGTAAAAACCGACCGTATAATAAATCAGGAGAACGGGGATGAATTTTCCACTCATCGCGAACATTGTTGTGTTCGTCGTATTGCTATTGCTTCTCGCCCAGGCTCGCCACAAACAGTGGAGCCTGGCGAAAAAGGTACTGGTCGGTCTGGTCATGGGCGTGGTGTTTGGCCTGGCCTTACACGCCATTTACGGCTCCGATAGCCCGGTACTGAAAGATTCCATTCAGTGGTTCAACATCGTCGGTAACGGCTATGTACAGCTGCTGCAAATGATCGTTATGCCGCTGGTATTCGCCTCTATTCTGAGCGCCGTAGCCCGCCTGCATAATGCCTCTCAACTGGGTAAAATCAGTTTCCTGACCATTGGTACCCTGCTCTTCACCACGCTGATTGCGGCGCTGGTGGGTGTGCTGGTAACCAATCTGTTTGGCCTGACTGCTGAAGGTCTGGTGCAGGGTAGCGCTGAAACCGCGCGTCTGACGGCGATTGAGACCAATTACGTGGGTAAAGTGGCCGATCTGACCGTTCCGCAGATGGTGCTCTCCTTCATTCCGAAGAACCCGTTTGCTGACCTGACCGGTGCAAGCCCAACCTCCATTATCAGCGTGGTGATCTTCGCGGCGTTCCTGGGCGTGGCGGCGCTGAAGCTGCTGAAGGACGATGCGCCAAAAGGCGAGCGCGTGCTGACTGCCATTGATACCCTGCAAAGCTGGGTGATGAAGCTGGTGCGTCTGGTCATGCAGCTGACGCCGTACGGTGTCCTGGCGCTGATGACCAAAGTCGTGGCAGGCTCCAACCTGCAAGACATCATCAAGCTTGGCAGCTTTGTGATCGCCTCTTACCTGGGGCTGGGCATTATGTTTGTGGTGCACGGTATCCTGCTGGGCGTGAACGGCGTTAGCCCGCTGAAATATTTCCGCAAAGTCTGGCCGGTGCTGACCTTCGCCTTCACCAGCCGTTCCAGCGCGGCATCTATCCCGCTGAACGTGGAAGCACAGACCCGTCGTCTGGGCGTACCGGAGTCTATCGCCAGCTTCTCGGCCTCCTTTGGCGCCACCATCGGGCAGAACGGCTGTGCGGGTCTCTACCCGGCGATGCTGGCCGTGATGGTTGCCCCAACCGTGGGTATTAACCCGCTGGATCCGGTCTGGATTGCGACGCTGGTGGGTATCGTGACCATTAGCTCCGCCGGTGTTGCGGGCGTGGGCGGCGGCGCGACCTTCGCTGCGCTGATCGTTCTGCCTGCGCTGGGGCTGCCGGTGACGCTGGTTGCCCTGCTGATCTCTGTTGAACCGCTGATCGATATGGGTCGTACCGCCCTGAACGTGAGTGGCTCAATGACCGCCGGTACCCTGACCAGCCAGTGGCTGAAGCAGACCGACAAAACGATTCTCGACAGTGAAGAAGATGCCGAACTGGCCCATCGTTAATCACTGCTGAAATAAAATAACCGCCTGCGGGCGGTTTTTTTATGGCTGTTATTCTTCAACCTCTTCATCCTGGCGGGTCTGCACAGCCCATCGCTGCGCCGACTCAGGCACCGTAAACGCAGGGGAGCGACGGAAGTGCTCGCCAATCAGCACGAAGGCAACGTATTTACCCCGTAACATCCAGACATCGCGAAAACCATCCACTTTCAGGGCATGGTCAGGCGGCGCGGGTTCAACGCGGGGCACATAGCTAATAACCTGGCGGTTTTGTTGACGAAGAGGTTTCATAAGCGACGGGTTCACTAAAGCAAATTCTTAAAGCAGGAAATTTCTATCATAGCCGATTCTCCCCCCACCCGTCGCGCCTGACGTGTGGCAGATGGCTCCTTTCGCTAATCACTTCCTCTGAAAACGCTTAGTTCGCCTGCTAATTCATCACATTGTTCTATCCTTAATAGGGTTTTCAGGAACGAACAAAGGAGAATCGTGCAATGTCGAACAATGATAAACCCCATCAATCCCCTATTCATGGCACCGAAGAATCTCAACCAGGAATGGACTCACTCGCCCCGGCTGATGGCTCGCATAAACCGTCGCCAGGTCCTTCGGCGCCGGGCGAGCAACCTACTGCACCGGGAAGCATGAAGTCACCCGATGCGGACAACGAAAAGTTAAAATCTCTCGACCCGCACCGCAAAGGGGGTGAAGGCTATGCGCTGACCACCAATCAGGGCGTGCGCATCGCCGATGACCAGAACTCCCTGCGCGCCGGAACGCGCGGCCCGACGCTGCTGGAAGATTTCATCCTGCGGGAAAAAATCACCCATTTCGACCATGAGCGTATTCCTGAACGTATCGTTCACGCTCGCGGCTCCGCGGCGCACGGCTATTTCCAGCCGTACAAGAGCCTGAAGGCGATCACGAAGGCGGATTTCCTTTCCGATCCGAACAAAATCACGCCGGTGTTTGTGCGCTTCTCTACCGTACAGGGCGGCGCGGGGTCGGCCGACACGGTGCGTGATATCCGCGGCTTCGCCACCAAATTCTATACCGAAGAGGGCATTTTCGACCTCGTCGGGAATAACACCCCGGTTTTCTTCATTCAGGATGCACATAAATTCCCTGACTTTGTCCATGCGGTAAAACCAGAGCCACACTGGGCCATACCGCAGGGACAAAGTGCGCATGACACCTTCTGGGACTACGTCTCTCTGCAACCGGAAACCCTTCACAACGTGATGTGGGCGATGTCTGACCGGGGGATCCCACGCAGCTATCGCACCATGGAAGGGTTTGGTATTCATACCTTCCGTCTGATTAACGCTGAAGGTAAAGCGACGTTTGTGCGTTTCCACTGGAAACCGGTCGCGGGGAAAGCGTCCCTGGTGTGGGATGAAGCACAGAAGCTGACCGGGCGCGATCCGGACTTCCACCGTCGCGAACTGTGGGAATCCATTGAAGCCGGTGATTTCCCGGAATACGAGCTGGGGTTACAGCTGATCCCGGAAGAGGACGAGTTCAAATTCGACTTCGACCTGCTCGACCCAACCAAGCTTATTCCCGAAGAGCTGGTGCCGGTTCAGCTGGTGGGCAAAATGGTGCTTAACCGCAACCCGGATAACTTCTTCGCGGAGAATGAGCAGGCCGCGTTCCACCCGGGCCATATTGTGCCAGGGCTGGATTTCACCAACGATCCGCTGCTACAGGGCCGTCTGTTCTCTTACACCGATACGCAGATCAGCCGTCTCGGTGGACCGAACTTCCACGAAATTCCTATCAACCGTCCGACCTGCCCGTACCATAACTTCCAGCGTGACGGGATGCATCGCCAGGATATCGATACCAACCCGGCGAACTACGAGCCAAACTCCATTAACGATAACTGGCCGCGTGAAACCCCGCCGGGGCCAAAACGTGGCGGATTTGAGTCGTATCAGGAGCGCGTGGACGGTACAAAAATTCGCGAGCGCAGCCCGTCATTCGGCGAATATTACGCTCAGCCTCGCCTGTTCTGGAACAGCCAGACCCCGATTGAACAGCAGCACATTATCGGCGGTTTCAGTTTTGAACTGAGTAAAGTGGTACGTACCTACATTCGCGAGCGCGTGGTCGACCATCTGGCGCATATTGATATCCAGCTTGCTCAGGGCGTGGCGAATAATCTCGGCATCACGCTGACTGACGAGCAATGCCATGCCGCGCCGCCAAAAGACGTGAACGGGTTGAAGAAGGATCCGTCCCTGAGCCTGTACGCGGTACCTGGCGGGTCAATTAAAGGCCGCGTAGTGGCTATCCTGCTGAACGATAAACCGCGCGCCAGCGACGTGCTGGGGATCATGCGGGCGCTCAAAACCCAGGGCGTACATGCCAAACTGCTTTACTCCCGCATGGGTGAAGTAACGGCCGACGATGGCTCTGTCCTGCCGATTGCCGCGACCTTCGCCGGAGCGCCGTCGCTGACGGTTGACGCGGTGATTATGCCGTGCGGCGACGTTGAGAGCCTGCTCGGTAACGGTGATGCCGCCTATTACCTGCTGGAAGCCTATAAGCACCTGAAGCCAATCGCCCTGGCAGGCGATGCGCGGAAGTTTAAATCTCTGCTGAAGGTACCGGATCAAGGGGAAGAAGGCATTGTCGAAGGTGATAACATTGACGATGCGTTTATGACCCGGCTGTTTGACCTGCTTGCCGCGCACCGCGTGTGGTCGCGCAGCAGTAAGATTGACCAGATACCGGCGTAAAAAACCATACCCGGTTGTGCGGCCTGAAGCCCTCACCCCGGCCCTCTCCCTCGGGAGAGGGAGAAAACAATAAAAACGGTAACCAAAAGGTTACCGTTTTGCTTTTACCTCGCCACCGGGCTTTAACTCAAAGCTCCCTGAACGTCCCCAGACGATATCCGCGCTCGGCAATCGCGTACTTCAACGACGCCGACGTCAGCACTTCCAGTTCCGCCAGACGCGGCCAGCAATAGGCGCTCTTACGTACGATCTGATCGACAAACGCCGGGTGCGCCATTACCTCAAGCGAGCGCTCCCCTTTTGCGGCGGAGTCATCCAGCACCTTCAGGAACAGCGCTTCGTTGATCTCGTCGCCATAAAATGCGCTGCTGAACCCCTCCGTTGACGTTACCGCGACGTCCGGCAACCCGCGCACCTCACGATCCACGCGCACCGCCACGCCTTTACGTTGCGCAAACTCTGCCACAAGCGGGAAAATCGCCGGGATCATATGCACATGATGATGGCTGTCAATATGGGTAGGCTCGCGGCCAAACACATCCACAAAGCGGTTAAACTGGCAATCCAGCTCGCGGGCAATCTCATCGAGCGGCAGAGCGTCCTGCTCCGCCATTTCCCAAATCCATTTCCCCAGTTGCCCCTCGCGCGTCAGACCCGGCATCGGTGAAAGAGGCAACCCAAGCGTCAGCACAAAGTGCATGCCCACGCCAAGCTCGGGCAGCTCACGGCTTAACTGCGCCGCATGTTCCACCGCCTCACCGTTGATGAGCGCTGTTGTAGAGGTCACGACGCCCCGGCGACAGGCTTCAATAATGCCGTAGTTCTGCCCTTTTGACAGGCCAAAATCATCGGCATTGACGATCAGCAGGTTTTCCATCGCGCCTCCTCTTAACGGTGTGTGAGTTTCAGTTTCTCAACCGTTGCAGCAAAGTTTGGCAGCCATTTTTCATGTGCCAGGATCATCTCACTCGCGAGTTTTTCAGCGTCACGGTCAGAATGCACCAGCGGGCTGAGGTTCAGCGCCAGCAGCACGTCATTCAGTTCGCCGCTCAGGGCCGCATTGCTCGCTGCCACTTCAAAGCCTTTGATGGTGTGAATCAGCCCCATCACCTTATCGTCGAAGTGGGTAATGCGGGGATGCGGTTTTGCCCCCTCGCGCCCAAGGATGCAGGTCATCTCAACGGCCCAGTCTGCCGGGATATTGTCGATGTGCCCGTGATGGGGAACGTTCACATAGTGCTCGGCCTGCTTGTCATTGTAAATGGCGTTAATCACTTCACACGCGGCATCCGAATAGTATGCCCCGCCGCGCTGCTCCAGCTCTTTCGGTTTGACGTTCAGGTTCGGATCTTTATACAAATCAAACAGCTGCTTCTCTACTTTCTGCACAACCTGAGCGCGTGCGCCACCTTTGTAGTATTCGCCCATCTCAATGGCCAGCATCTCTTTCTGCTTGAAGTAGTAGAGCAGATACGAGCACGGCAGCAGATTCAGGGAGCGGATCAGCCCTTCGCTGAACGGCAGATCGAAGATATTTTTCACCGAGGCCGCGGTCAGGCGGCCAGAGGCGACGCCGTCGAGCAGTTCCGCAAAGCGCGATTGCCCGTTCACTATCACATCTTTGATAAAGACCATGTGATTCAGGCCGAACAGGTCAATGGACAGGTCATCGTGATCGGTCAGTTCCAGTACATCGCGGATGAACATCTTCATGCCAATCGGAATATTGCAGACGCCGATAAAACGTTTGAAACCGGTGTGGCGATAGACTGCCTCGGTGACCATCCCGGCCGGGTTAGTAAAGTTGATCACCCAGGCGTTCGGGCAGATCTCCTCCACGTCTTTAATGATGTCAAAAATGACCGGAATGGTACGCAGGCCTTTAAACAGGCCACCTGCCCCGTTGGTTTCCTGGCCCAGATAACCGTGGCTCAGCGGAATGCGCTCGTCCAGCTCACGCGCCTTCAGCTGGCCGACGCGCAGCTGCGTGGTTACGAAGTCAGCATCTTTCAGCGCCAGGCGGCGATCCAGCGTTTTATGCACGGTTAAGGGCACGCCCGCTTTTTCAACCATGCGTTTGCACAGTTCAAAAATAATATTCAGTTTCTCCTGACCTTCTTCAACATCCACCAGCCATAATTCGCTGACCGGTAATTCATGATACCGTTTCAGGAAACCTTCAAGTAATTCCGGGGTATAGCTGCTGCCGCCACCAATGGTTACGACTTTTAAATTCTGTTGCATAATATCTCCCTTAGCGTATCAGGTTAATCGCCTGCAAGGTATAGCGTACTCTTCCCGCTATTTGGGCAAGCCATTACGTCACTGTTCCTGGCGGATAAACCGCCGAAAGTTAATTAATTACCGTTAAATTTTTGCGGTAACTGTTCGGTGTGAATGAAGTCAATTTTTTAAAGGTTTTAATAAACAGGCTGGGGCTACTGTAACCCGATTCGTAAGCGATATCGGTGACAGAGTAGTTAGTAATTTCCAGCTGTTTTTTGGCAAAGTTAATGCGGATTTCATTAATGATTTGCACAGGCGTTTTACGGTAATAACGCTGCGTGGCGCGCGTCAAATATTCCTGCGATTTACCCGACAGCGCCACCATATTCTCCAGGGCGTTATCGCTGAACTGTCCTTTATCATGCATCAGCTCCACGGTACTGCGCAGCCACTGAGGAATATCATCCACCACCTGCTGTTCTTCACGGTGATGGCGGAGGCGATTCATGACGTAGAACGTCACGGTTTCAATAAATTCATCAAATTCATTGTCGCGGAAATTCAGCGAGGCGATAACCGTTTCAATCCAGGTCATAAACTCATTTTTAACGCGATACACCTGTGACGCCACAAAGCAGAACGGCACCAGCGGCAGATAGTGCTTCTCGAAGAAACGCCTGCTCACCCCTACGTTCAGAATGCGCGTCGCGCCAAACTCATAAAAGCTCTGGTGATAAGATCCCATCGGCAGGAAGACGAAATCGCCACGCTCAAGCAGGACGCGCTTACCGTTGATCTCCTGATAGTAGCGGCCGGTCAGAACAATCGTGAACTCGTAGTAGTCATGCTGGTGCAGACCGCTGGCGCTCTCCGTTTTGTTGTAAATCACCACGTGAAAATTCTTGCCATTAAACAGCTGCTGCTCATGTGCGGTTTTGATTTCCATCGTGCTGACCTCCTGCTACTGCAACTGACTTATTGCATCTTCTCGTGAAGCTCGATGAGCTCCGCTACCAGCTCGCGTGCCAGCATGGAGGTCATCAGATGATCCTGCGCATGTACCAGCACCAGACTCACTTTCATCTTCCCTTCGCCCTGGTCGCTTTCGATGAGCTTCGTCTGCACCAGATGCGCTTCGTTTAACGCCGTACGGGACTGCTCCATCATGGTTTTCGCGGCAACGAAATCGCCCTGCTTAGCCTGCTTGAGCGCCGCATACGCCAGGCTGCGCGCCTGCCCGGAGTTGATGATGAGGCCCATCACCACCTCTTCCAGATCGTTCTCTGCGGTTTCTTCGGCAACGATACTCTCTAAATCTAACATCTTTAAGCTCCTTTCCGCTGGCGCGGGTTGCCCCGCGCCGTGCAATTTTAGAATTTCAGTGCGAGGGCGATATCCTCTTCGCTCTCTTCTTCATCGATAACCGTTGCGGCCTTGTTCGCAATCGCCACGAACGGCATGTAGAGCAGGGTTGCAATCCCGAGGTTGAATATCGCCAGCAGGAAGGCGGCCACGCTACCGTTAGTGTTGAAGAACGCGCCCAGACCAGCCGGCATCGTCCACGGCGCAATGTTGGTCACCGGCGGGATAATGCCCAGGTAGTACGCCGTCAGCGTAATCGCGGCCAGCAGCGGCTGAACCAGGATGAAGGGAATGAACATCACCGGGTTCATGATAATTGGCAGACCAAACAGGATCGGCTCGTTAATCTGGAAGATGCCTGACGGCAGGGCCAGCTTCGCAACCTGACGATGGTCAGCGCGGCGAGAGACAATAAAGACCGCGATGATCAGACCCAACGTCGCCCCGGTACCGCCCAGGAAGATATAGGAGTCAAGCATCGGCTTCGCCCACACATGGAAGGTTTTACCGGCCGCCAGCGCCGCATCGACGGAGCCGTACTGCTGGTAAAGCGCGACGTTTTCCAGTGCCCACGGGGTCATAATACCGCTGTCCAGCGCCGCCAGTGCCAGTGAACCATGCACGCCGAAGAACCACAGCAGGGAGGTAAAGATGACATACGCCCAACCGACCACGCTACCCATCGACGCCAGCGGCGTTGAGATAGAGTCCATAATGATCTGGTGGAAGTTAGTTCCCCAGTGAGAGAGCGCCCAGGCAATAATCCCCATGATGGAGAGAATAATGAAGCCCGGAATCAACGCGGAAAATGAACGAGAAACAGAGGCCGGAACGCTATCCGGCAAGCGGATTACCCAGTTACGGCGAATAATGAAGGTGAACATTTCGGCCACCACCAGCCCGATAATAATACCGGAAATGATGTTTGCCCCACCCAGCCAGTTGGCGCCAACGGCATAAGCGTCGCCCACGCTGTACGGTGTGACGGTCATGAACGCGGCAATGGACAGTAAGCCTGCCGCCAGCGGATCCACTTTACGCTCTTCCGCCAGCGCCATTCCGATAAAGAAAGGCGCCATTAGCGACATAATACCCAACGTACCGTTGTATACGTTGCCGCCAATGGCTTTTAAACCATTAAGGGTTTCAATAGTTGAAGCATCTAACCTAATTCCTAATGAATAAAAAAAGGAACCTTCTCCAAAGCTCAGAAAAACGTTGTTAATTAAAACGAACATTGCCCCGGCTAATGTCAACGGCATTAATTTAATAAAGCCGTTCTTAATGGCATTAACGTGAGGCTGCTTTCCTATTTTAACAGCAAAAGGAAGGAGTACCTTTTCAAGTGAAGCGATGACTTTACTCATAGGAAAATACCCTTAAAGGCCGCAACGACCGTTACGGCATATTGTGTGTGAAATAACTCTTTGACGGGAAAAATAAAAAATTAATTAGCAGCTTTTTTAATCGCCGCAACGGCAGCTTTTAATACACCTAAACCATCGATCTTGCCGTATAAAACGGAATCGATCACTTCGACCGGCTTATTGGGTAGCAGACGTTGAATTTCTGGCAGCATATAAGCGATTTGCGGCCCGAGTAAAATAACGTCTGCTGTCTGGCCCTTCTCGCCCGCCAGCGTTTCCGGAAACGCCTCAATCACCACAGGGACTTCATACTTTTCGGCCTGCGCGCGCATTTTGGAAACCAGCAGCGAAGTGGACATGCCCGCAGAGCAGAACAGATAGATATGTTTCTTTTCCATGATAACTTCCCTCTTGTTTGGCTACCCGCCGTCGCGCTATCACTCGACTCGCTATCCTGGCTGACGGGCAGTGTGCTGAACATTGTTTGTCGTTGAAGTGAGTATACGCAATGGTACAGGGAGGGGATAATTCTGGATAGACTGAAATTGTCTCTCATTGACCTGGCTTGTTGACTACCTTCACATTTCAGGCAAATAATTCGCGCCAAGAAATAAGATTCACGTATGCATAAAAAAACCGGCCTTCCGGCCGGTTTGTTAACGCTCTCAGGCAAGCAGGCTTACTGTGCCTTAGGTGCCTGTGGGTCGGTGTCGTATTCGGCACAGGTCTGGTAACCAGAATTGATCACGTGACCCGTATCATCCAGGGCGACAAAGTAGGTCTCTGCCTTACCATCACGTTGACCCAGAATGTACGTCTGGCAGGTACCACGCGCGTGGATCATCGTGACTTCTGAAGAAGGTTTACCGGCAATGGCTGCAACCTGGGAACGCGTCATGCCTTTTTTGACGTCTTTTACCACTGGCTGTGTGAACTGATCTTTAGTGCGATCGTAAGCTGTACACCCTGCCAGCATAGTCAGTACCGCCGCTGCGCTTAAAATTCCTGCTACGTTCTTGTTCATATTCCGTCCTCTTGTTTATCAGCGTGTTAACTAAGCATGGGATAAAAATTACTATTGTTCAACTTTGCGAGTTACGCCAGACGAATTTCGGAAAATTCTAATAAAACAACGGTAAGCTGCTAAATCGCTGTAAAACAGTACACTCAAAACTGTGATCCTTGTCGTTTCCCCGACAAAGGGTTAGTTTTAACAGATCACACTTTCTGTTTGGTTCTGCATAGGGAGGGCGTAATGGCTCTGCAACAAGAAATTATTCAGGCGCTGGGCGCGAAACCTGCGATTGATGCCAATGAAGAGATCCGTCGTAGCGTTGATTTTTTGAAAGCTTACCTGTCTGCACACCCTTTCCTGAAGACGCTGGTGCTGGGCATCAGCGGCGGTCAGGATTCCACTCTGGCCGGTAAGCTGAGCCAGATGGCCATCTCCGAGCTGCGTGACGAGACAGGTGACACCGCGCTGCAATTTATTGCCGTACGTCTGCCGTATGGCGTGCAGGCCGACGAGCAGGACTGTCAGGATGCGATTGCGTTTATTCAGCCGGACCGTGTTCTTACCGTAAACATCAAAGGTTCGGTACTGGCAAGCGAGCAGGCCTTGCGTGAAGCCGGTATTGAACTGAGCGATTTTGTCCGCGGCAACGAGAAAGCCCGTGAGCGCATGAAAGCGCAGTACAGTATCGCAGGGATGACCAAAGGGGTCGTCGTCGGCACCGACCACGCCGCGGAAGCCATCACCGGCTTCTTCACCAAATACGGCGATGGCGGCACGGATATCAACCCCCTCTTCCGCCTGAACAAGCGTCAGGGCAAGCAACTGCTGGCGGCGTTGGGCTGCCCGGAGCACCTGTATAAGAAGGCGCCAACGGCGGACCTGGAGGACGATCGCCCTTCCCTGCCGGATGAAGCGGCGCTGGGCGTCACGTATGACAACATCGATGATTATCTGGAAGGCAAAACGCTCGACGAAGGTACCGCTAAAATTATCGAAGGCTGGTATCTGAAAACCGAGCACAAGCGCCGTCCGCCCATTACGGTGTTTGATGATTTCTGGAAAAAGTAAAAGCAAAACGGTAACTCCGCTTTGCAGGCCGGGTAAGGCGTAGCCGCCACCCGGCTCTTTTTTAACCACCGAACACCTGCTACACTGTATGCCTGAACAGTATATGGAGCAGTATGTGAGCAGGCGTCAATCCGCCCCGCGTCTTGAGTTCGAAGCGGCGGCTATCTACGAATATCCCGAGCATCTTCGCCCCTGGCTTGAGGCACTGCCTAAACAGCCTGGCGTCTATTTCTTCCACGGCGACAGCGACACCATGCCGCTCTATATCGGCAAAAGCGTGAATATCCGCAGCCGGGTGATGTCGCACCTGCGTACGCCGGATGAAGCATCGATGCTCAGGCAGTCCCGGCGGATCACCTGGATCGAGACGGCAGGCGAACTGGGCGCGCTTCTGCTCGAAGCCCGGCTCATCAAGGAACAGCAGCCGCTGTTTAACAAACGCCTGCGCCGCAACCGCCAGCTGTGTTCCTTGCAGATTAACGCAGGAAAACCGCAGGTCGTTTATGCCCGGGAAGTGGATTTTTCGCATGAACCCAATCTTTACGGTCTGTTTGCCAACAAACGTGCCGCACTGCAAACCCTGCAATCCCTGGCTGATGAATTACAGCTTTGTTACGGCCTGTTAGGACTGGAAGCCACCACCCGTGGTCGCGCCTGTTTCCGCTCAGCGCTGAAACGCTGCGCCGGGGCGTGCTGTGGAAAAGAGAGCGTTGAAGACCATCATGCCCGGTTTATGGCTGGCCTTGCCTCTATCAGCGTTAACTGCTGGCCGTGGGAAGGCGCGGTGGCGCTGAAAGAAACCCGCGATGGGATGACGCACTATCACATCATCCGCAACTGGCTCTGGCTTGGCGCCGTTGAAAGTCTGGATGACGCTACCGCTCTGCTGCGCACCCCTGCCGGTTTCGATCAGGATGGTTACAAAATTCTCTGCAAGCCACTGTTAACCGGAAAATATGAGATCATCGTCCTCAATGACCCGGCAGCCAGGTAATTTCACTGAACAGCAGCGACCCCTTCGTTTCCAGTAAACGGAGGGTAGGACTGCCCGCTTCCCAGCTGGCGCCCTGATCGGCGGTCAGTAATTTGTCGCCCAGTTGCCAGGCGCCACTTAATACGAAGGCCACCCCACCGCGTGATGCGAAGGTAGTGAACGTCCGGGTAGCAACGCGCACCTTTGCCTGACAGCAGTCCCGTCGGGTCATGATGTTGAAGTCCATCGACATCTGCCCCTCTGTGAGCACGGCTTTCACCGCCAGATCGCCCGCAAATCGGTAAGGCTGATGATGCTTCAGGGTATGACAAAACGCCCTGCCTGCATCCAGAGTCACCTCGCCGCCCTCCAGCAGCGTAATCACCCGGTCAACGCCCGGGAACGCGGAAAATTCGCCATTACTGGCGATGGAGGCAATACTGGCCCGCCAGAAAAAATCCCGCGTCGCGGGAGGAAAACAGCAAATCTCACGCGTCTCACCCCCACCATTACGCCAGAGACTGACCGGCATTTTACGGATATCAAAGAATTCCATGACCACTCCTGAAGGACGCAACGTGCGCCAGGGCATTTTCACAGACGTATTATCGGCAGCAGTCAGGCCAGACCTTAGGCATGGGATAAAAGAAAAACCGCCGGTCCTGTCCACAGCGTTTTCGCTTTTGTAGACAGGAGCCCGGCGGTCTTAAGAGAGTGAACCGATTATTCGGTTGGTGCAGGCATTTTACCTTCCGGCGCTGCACGTTCTGTCAGACGCTTCTCAAAATTGGCATTAAATTGCTTTTTCTGTTCCGGCGTCAGAATGTTGTAAATCTTGTTCTGGGTTTCCATGTGGGCCAGCATGCGCGCTTTATGCTGCTCGGCCATTTTGTCGATCTGCGCTTCCGCTTTTGCTTTATCGAAACTGTCGCTGGCAATGATGTCATGCATTGCGCGGCGCTCTTCCAGCGGAGGACGTTTCATCTGGTCACGCTGGCTTTTCATGATGTCGCGGATCTGCTGCTTCTGCGCATCGGTGAGGTTCAGATCTTTAAACATCATCATCTCATGGTGCATACCCGGCTTGCCTTTATGATGCATCATCATTTTGCCTTCCGTCGGCGCGGCGGTAGTGGTCGCGGTATCGGCGGCGAACGCCATGCTGGTAGCGCCCAGAGCCAGGGTAGAGGCAACAAACAGTGCAGTTAATTTACGCATAATGTCTTTCCTTACTTTCAGTTATTCTTCGGCGCTATGCCGTGTTGACGAGATTAACTTTACGGGGTTTATCGTCAATTAGTCAGAGCAACGGTAAAACAATGAAAGTGTAAAAAACAACTTTCCACCAATTGTGGAGAAATTAAGGAAAAAGCGTGGAGAGAAGAAACAAAAATATTCAACAGGATGATTTTACAGAGATTATGGAGAAGTATAGCGAAGTGCCGTTTAATAATAAAGCAATTCTCCAGGAATATTCCGCAAACAATACCAGAGCGCTTTTAACGCTAAGAAATTTATTCTTCATTTCCCCTCCGGTCTGCGCGAGGGGAGACGATCAGGGCATTTTTTCCAGCATCAGGCCAGCTCGCAAACCAAACGCGACCGACGGATTAGGAAATAAAACATATTCCGTGGATTTCTGTACCGCATAGCGCGTCTCACCATCTTCCGCCAGCAGGACGCCCTGGCGAAACGGCGTAAAGTTCAGCGTATGGGGCGCCATATGTAGCTGGAAAGCCTCGCTTTGACGCGTGATCTGCTGCACGACCCGATAGCGCACAACGGGTTCCCGGGAGGGTTCCACCGCAACCCCGGCGAGCAACGCCCGAAGCGCCTGATGCGTAGGGGCAAAACGCGTCAGGTCGTTTTGCCCGAAAGGCAGCGCTTTTCCGAGCTCCAGGGTGCAGGATAACGCGCCAACATTTTCGCAGGTGAAGTGGGTAAACGTGCCGCCTGGCGTCTGGTGGAAAACCAGCGCCTCCAGCCCGGCGTCGCCAAGCCAGGTCAGAAACGCCTCATCCCACGGCTGATGACGCTGCGGTAACACGCCAAAACGCACGTGGTACGAGGCGCGAATGGCCGTATGCAGATCGAGGTGCCAGCGCGTTTCCCCCGCCCCGGCAAAAAACGCCGTGACCACCTTCTCCAGCCATTGCGCGCGTGTCGTCTCATCACTCTGTGGAAACTGCGCCCAGCGACCACCAAACATGCGGTTGATGTCGCTCACGAGATACCGTTTATTTTGCGCCAGCGCAGGCGGATTTCCCAGCACCACCAGCAGACGGCAGTGCAGCGTGATCTCTGCGCGAAACAGCGCGCGCAGCAAAAGATCGACAATCTCCACGGGCGCGGTTTCGTTTCCGTGAATGCCGGTCGAAAGCAGCAGCGACAGGTCATATTCCCCCGTCGGCGTCAGTTCAAGCACGCCCGGCCCCAGCCATCGCCAGTGCAACGAGGGGCCTTCCCCCTCTTGCCGCTCCGGTGTCTCTTCGGCCAGCGTCAGCGCCAGTAAGTTTTCCATATCATCTCCTTAGCGCTGGAACGGATAAACCGATCCCAGTTGCAGGATGGTCGATAATGCATCCAGCGCCTCGCGGCCTTCGCGCAGCAGCTGCGGATCAACCAGATCGGCCTGAACCAGACGGTCGCGATAATAGCGGTCCACCCAGTCATTGAGGGTATTGAACAGCGTGTCGTTCATCATCACCGCCGGATTCACGGCCTGCATCTCCTCCGGCGTTAACACCACGCGCAGTCGCAGGCACGCCGGTCCCCCGCCGTTGGCCATACTTTCCCGCAGATCAAACACGCGCAGTTCATCAATCGGGTTATCCGCCTGCACCAGTTCGCTCAGATAGCGCCAGACGCCCTGATGGTTGCGGGACTCCTGCGGCAGCACCAGCATCATGCTGCCATCATCCCGGCTCAGCAGCTGGCTGTTGAACAGATACGTTTCGACCGCATCCTGCACGCTTACCGCCTGCGTGGGCACCTGAATCGGCATAAATCCCGGCACGCGTTCGCGCAGCGTGGCCAGCAACTTTTCCTGATGGGCAAACGCCTGCTCGTGGCAGAACAGCACCTGACGGTTGGAAACGGCAATGACGTCGTTATGAAACACGCCCTGGTCGATCACCTGCGGATTTTGCTGGGCAAAAATCACCTGAGAAGGATTAACCTGGTTCAGCCGCGCAACCGCCTGGCTTGCGGCTAAAGTTTGTCTCGCCGGATAACGAACCGGCGCGGCGTGGCCGCCCTCTTCCCGTCCATAGATAAACAGCTGCAAACCCGGCTCGCCATAGTCGCCGCCCAGACGGTTGTGGTTTGCCGCCCCTTCATCGCCAAACATCGCGACCTGCGGCAGCGCCGAATGCACCTCGAAATGCGCTTCATGATTAAAAATGGCGCGCAGCACGCGCCCGGTTGTCTCCGCTTCGCTGGCGCGGTGGAATTTGTTGTTCAGGTTAGCAACGGTCAGATGCACTTTGCCGTCCAGCGTATCCGCCGACGGCGCAACGGTGGCGGCATTCGCCACCCACATCGAGGAGGCTGAACTGGCCGCCGAAAGCAGGTGTGGCGTCTGCGTGCCTGCTTTTTCCACCACCTGTTCATCCGTACCGCTGAACCCCAGCTGGCGCAGCACGTCCACGTTTGGTCGCTCCTGAGGCGGGATCACCGCCTGCGGGAAACCGGCATCGGACAGCGCCTTCATTTTCAACAGACCCTGCTTCGCCGCCAGCTTCGGGTTCGAGACCTGGAAACGGTGCTTCGTCGAGGCTTCATTACCGAACGACAGCCCGGCATAGTGGTGCGTCAGCCCCACGAGGCCGTCAAAGTTAACCTCACGCGCTTTCATGGGCGTCACCCTCTGTAAAATCCAGCCCTGGATTCAGCGTCTCCGGCAGCGTCAGCGCCGGGGTTTCCAGGCTTGCCATCGGCCACGCGCAGTAATCGGCGGCATACCAGGCGCTGGCGCGATGGTTGCCCGACGCCCCTACGCCACCAAACGGCGCGGTGCTCGCCGCACCGGTCAGCGGTTTGTTCCAGTTCACGATCCCGGCGCGCGCTTCCAGCAGCAGTTGTTCGAATTTCTCGCGATGCGGCGATATCAGGCCGCTCGACAGGCCGTAGCGGGTGTTGTTGGCCATCTCGATCGCCGACTCAAAATCGTCATAGCGCCAGACGCACAGCAGCGGGCCAAAGACCTCTTCATCCGGCACGTGGCTCGTCGCACTCATCTCAATAATCCCCGGCGTCAGCAGCGACGTGCCCGGCGTTACCTGTTTCGGCTCCAGCAGGGTTTTCGCCCCACGCGCCACGTGCTCCTGCCACGCTTTCAGCACGTTCAGCGCCGCCTGCGCGGAGATCAGCCCGCCGATAAACGGCTGCGGCTCGGCATCCCATTTCGCGGGAACCAGACGCGCGCTCACCTCCACCAGACGCTTCAGGAACGCATCCCCCTGCGCGCCGCGCTTAACCAGCAGGCGGCGGGCGCAGGTGCAGCGCTGTCCGGCGGTAATGAACGCCGACTGAATGGTCAGATGGACCGCGGCATCGATATCATCCGGATCTTCCACAATCAGCGGGTTGTTGCCGCCCATCTCCAGCGCCAGAATTTTTTCCGGCTGCCCCGCCAGCTGACGATGCAGCTGATACCCCGTTCCGGCACTGCCGGTGAACAGCAAACCGTCAATGTCGCTCAGCGCACTCAGCGCCTGACCTGTTTCACGCCCGCCCTGCACCAGATTCAGCACCCCCGGCGGCAGCCCCGCCTGCTCCCAGAGTTTTATGACTGCTTCTCCGGTTAAGGGGGTTAACTCACTCGGCTTGAAGATGACGGTATTCCCCGCCAGCAGCGCAGGCACAATGTGCCCGTTCGGCAGATGTCCGGGGAAGTTATACGGGCCAAACACCGCCAGCACCCCGTGCGGACGGTGGCGCAGCGTGGCGGCGCCGTCTGGCATCTCGGTATGCTGCTCGCCGGTGCGGGTATGGTACGCCTTCACCGATATCGCGATTTTGTTGATCATCGCCGTGACTTCGGTTGTTGCCTCCCAGCGCGGCTTGCTGGTTTCGCAGGCAATGATGCGGGTCAGCTCGGCTTTATTGGCCTCCAGCAGCGCAGCAAATTTCTCAACCAGCGCCTGGCGCTCGGAGAATGGCCGTTTCGCCCATGCCGGAAACGCGCGGCGTGCAGCCTGGCAGGCCTGCTCAACCTGCCCGGCGCTGGCGTCGTTCCCCGACCAGAGCACCTCCTGGCCGACCGGGTTAGTTTTTGTCCGCGCGTCACCTTCGCCCGTTACCCAGTCACCGTTAATCCATAGAGTCATGCTGTTTTCTCCTCCGGGCAGAGCCGCACCAGGCGAACCGTGTCGCCAGCGTTACATTTCAGGGCATCCAGTTGCGCAGCCGTCAGTACCAGACGCTCGCATGATGGGTTGGTTCGCACCAGCATGGCGCGGAAGTTGGTGTAATTCTCGTTCGAGACCAGGCAGGCTGGCCACTCGCCCGGCGCGGGCTGGCCTTCTGAAACCTCAACCAGGCGGCTTTTACGGATGGCGCGAACGCGGTCAATGTCGCATTCCAGCGTCGGGCCGCCGTCGAAGATGTCGACGTAGTTACGGTAGCGAAATCCCTCTTTCTCCAGCACTGCGCGGGCCGGGGCGGTTTGCGGGTGAACTTCGCCGATCACCGCCTGCGCTTCAGGCGTTAAGAAATGGGTATAAATAGGATGCTTCGGCATCAGCTCGGCGATAAACGCCTTCTGACCGGTACCGCACAGGTAATCCGCCCGGCTAAATTCCATGGAGAAGAAGCGTTCGCCCAGACTCTCCCAGAACGGCGAGTAGCCCGTCTCATCAATTACGCCGCGCATCTCCGCGACCACTTTTTCGTTGAAGCGGTCGCGAAAGGCGGCCATAAACATAAAGCGCGATTTGGAGAGCAGATAACCGTTGCCCTCTTTGCGCCAGTCCGGATCGAGAAACAGGGTGCAGAGTTCGCTGGCGCCGGTATGGTCATTACAGAGGAAGAGCGTCGGCAGCGCGTTGTAAACGTTCAGCTCTTTCGAGGCGTGGACCATCGTGCCGACCCGGTAGTTGTACCACGGATCGTTAAGCCCGACGGCCACCTCGATAGCGCAAATCCCCGCCACGGCTCCCGTGTCGGTATCTTCCAGCACGAACACATAGCCCTGTTCGCTTTTTGGCAACGTCCCCTGCCAGGTTTGCAGGGCGCGCTCAATGCGCGCCGACAGCGTTTTTTCATCGGCAGGCAGCGAGGTCAGCCCGCCCCCTGTCTTACCGGCAAGCTGCATAAGCCCGGCAAGATCGCCGTGCGCAACGGGACGGATGACCATCATGATGACACCCCGGACTTCACCTGTTCGCAGGCTAGCGCAAAACGATCTAACCCGGTTCTGACCTCTTCCTCGCTGACGATCAGCGCAGGGGCAAACCGCACCACGTTAGCACCGGCAATCAGCACCATTACGCCCTGCTTTGCCGCTTCCTGTGAAATCAGCTTCGCTTTGCCGGCAAACTCAGGGGCAAGCTCACAACCTATTAACAGCCCCAGACCGCGGATCTCTTTGAACAGGCCGGTCTGGTTATTGATGGCGGTAAGGCGCTCAACAAACCACTGGTGACGCTGCTTCACGCCGTTCAGCACCTCAGGGGTGTTGATGATATCCAGCACCTGTCCGGCGACAGCGGTTGCCAGCGGGTTGCCGCCGTATGTGGTGCCATGGGTGCCCACGGTCATCACGCTGGCGAATTTATCGGTGGTCAGCATCGCCCCCACCGGGAAACCGCCGCCGAGCGCTTTGGCTGTTGAGAGCACATCCGGGGTCACGCCATAGTGCATGTAGGCGTACAGCTCACCCGTGCGGCCCACGCCGGTCTGGACTTCGTCAAAAATCAGGACCGCGTTATGCCGATCGCACAGCTCGCGCAGCCCTTGCAGGAACGCTTTCTTGGCGGGCATGACGCCGCCTTCCCCCTGCATGGGCTCGACAATCACCGCACAGGTGGTGTCGTCAATCAGCTCGCTGGCAGAGTGTAAATCGTTATACGCCGCATGACGGATATCCGGCGGCAGCGGCGCAAAATCCTGAGAATATGAGGGCTGACCACCCGCACTGACGGTAAACAGCGTGCGGCCATGGAAAGCATTTTTAAAGGCTACGATGCCGCTCTTGTGCGCGCCGAATTTATCGTGCGCATATTTGCGCGCCAGCTTCAGCGCCGCTTCGTTCGCTTCCGCGCCGGAGTTACAGAAAAAGACTTTGTCTGCGAAGGTGGCGTCGATCAGCTTCTTCGCCAGACGCAATGCCGGTTCGTTGGTATAACCGTTGCCGGTATGCCAGAATTTCGCCGCCTGGTCATTCAGCGCCTGCCGCAGCGCCGGGTTTGCATGCCCCAGCGCATTTACCGCAATCCCACCCGCAAAGTCGATATACTCTTTGCCCTGCTGATCCCACAGGCGAGAGCCTTCCCCACGTACCGGAATAAAAGCCGCCGGAGCGTATACCGGCATCATCCATTCATCGAAATTTTCACGCGTAACTGACAGAGACATAGCGACCTCATCCGGTAAATAAAAGGTTGTTTAAATGTTAAATAATTGAGTGTTTGCATTGTGAATGTAGATTGCAGTGTTCGTGCCAGCCAGCGATAAAAATGCATAAACGGGTTGGGGTAACAGAATATCAATGAGTTACAATATGGAATTATTCACTGATAATGCATAAATAGTGAATATTTTTACGGCAAGCGGCGCTTTGCCGCATGAAAACAAGAAAGAGTATGCAGAGGCCAAATATAATTCTGGAATTGTGATCGCTCGCGAAATTTATCGGTGCTTTGCGCCCTGTTCGAGGGCAAAACGCGCCGAAATGGTGCAAATATTGCACCGTCGGCATTATCTGTCGCAGTAATTGGGCGAAGCGGATAACAGACGACGTAAATTCTGCTACCATCCTTGCACTATTCACCTTGCATTGGCAGCGACTATGAAATTTGTCTCTTTTAATATCAACGGCCTGCGTGCCCGCCCTCACCAGCTTGAAGCGATTGTTGAGCAACATCAGCCAGATGTGATCGGCTTGCAGGAGACAAAAGTTCACGACGATATGTTCCCGCTCGAAGAGGTAGCGAAGCTGGGCTATAACGTTTTTTACCACGGTCAGAAAGGCCACTACGGCGTTGCGCTGCTGACCAAAGATACGCCGGTGTCGGTGCGTCGTGGCTTCCCGGGTGACGATGAAGAGGCGCAACGCCGCATCATCATGGCGGAAATTCCTTCCGCGCTCGGCAATGTGACCGTCATCAACGGCTATTTCCCGCAGGGTGAAAGCCGCGATCATGAAACCAAATTCCCGGCCAAAGCGAAGTTTTATCAGGATCTGCAAAACTACCTGACAACCGAACTCAAAAAAGAAAACCCGGTGCTGATCATGGGCGACATGAATATCAGCCCGACGGATCTGGATATCGGTATTGGCGAAGAGAACCGTAAGCGCTGGCTGCGCACCGGCAAATGCTCTTTCCTGCCGGAGGAGCGCGAGTGGATGGAGCGCCTGCTGGGTTGGGGGCTGGTGGATACTTTCCGCACGGCTAACCCGGCGACGCAGGATCGCTTCTCGTGGTTTGACTATCGCTCTAAAGGCTTCGATGACAACCGGGGCCTGCGTATTGATCTGCTGCTGGCGAGCGCCCCCCTGGCCGAACGCTGCATCGAAACCGGTATCGACTATGACATCCGTAGTATGGAAAAGCCGTCCGACCATGCGCCGGTATGGGCAACGTTCAAGCTGTAAACTTCAGTGAATATTAAAAAAATCAGTCTCCTGTGCGCCCTTCTGGGCGCATTTGTTTTGACCGTTGTTTTGCTTCCTCCAGGCATGCTCTCCCTCGACACGCTAAAAATGCACCAGCAAACGTTGCTCGATCGTGTGGAGCAGGCGCCTCTTCAGAGCGCGCTGATCTATTTTGCGGTTTACGTTCTGCTCTCCGCGCTGTCGATCCCCGGAGCCGCGCTTCTGACGCTGCTCGGCGGGGCGCTTTTCAGCCTGTGGGAGGCGACGCTGTTGGTGTCATTTGCCTCGACGCTCGGCGCCACGCTTGCCATGCTCGTTAGCCGTTATCTGCTGCGCGACTGGGTGCAACGGCGCTTTGCCGCACAGATGAGCACGATAGATGCGGGGATGGATCGCGACGGCGCACGCTACCTTTTTGCCCTGCGCCTGATGCCGTTGTTCCCGTTCTTTCTGGTCAATTTGCTGATGGGGCTAACCCGTCTCAGGGTGCGTCACTACTGGTGGGTCAGCCAGCTTGCAATGCTGCCTGCCACCGTCATTTATCTGAACGCCGGACGCGAGCTGGGGAAACTCACCTCGCTGCGCGATATTCTGTCGCCGGGACTGCTGTTCGCCTTTACACTGTTAGGGTTATTACCGCTGGTCACTCGCTGGCTGTTTTCCCGTTACATCCCTTCGATTAAAAAGTGAGGCATTATGCGCCGGGTGCGTTTTTGCGCGTTTCTGACGAGTCTGCTGCTGGCAACCTCTGCCTTCGCCGCAGAGAGCTGGCAATCCATTCAGCAACAGGCCACCGGGCAGACCGTCTGGTTTAACGCCTGGGGCGGTGACGAGGCCGTTAACCGCTACCTCGACTGGGTGAGCGGCGAGATGAAAACGCACTACGCCATCAACCTGAAGATTGTTCATCTGGCCGATGCCGCCGACGCGGTGAAGCGGATCCAGACGGAACATGCCGCAGGACGTAGCAGTAACGGGTCGGTGGATCTGCTCTGGGTAAACGGGGAAAACTTCCGCAACCTGAAAGCGGCAAACCTGCTGCTCACCGGCTGGGCGCAAACCCTGCCCAACTGGCGCTACGTCGATACCCGTAAACCGGTAACGGAAGATTTTGCCATCCCGACCGATGGGGCAGAATCCCCGTGGGGCGGCGCGCAATTAACCTTTATCGCCCGTAAAGCGAGTACGCCGACGCCACCGGCAGATCCCCACGCGCTGCTGGTATACGCCCGACAGCACCCAGGTAAGGTGAGCTATCCGCGACCACCGGATTTTACCGGCACGGCGTTTCTTGAACAGCTACTACTGGCGCTGACCGCCCATCCGGAGGCGCTAAAAAACGCGCCAGACAGTACCTTTGCGCAGGTCACCGCGCCGCTGTGGGATTACCTTGATACGCTGCACCCCCTGCTGTGGCGCGAAGGGAACGATTTTCCTCCGTCGCCTGCACGAATGGATACGCTGCTGGCCAGCGGCAGTCTGCACCTGTCGCTCACCTTTAACCCCGCCCATGCGATGCAAAAGGTGGCGAGCGGTGAACTGCCTGCCGACAGCTACAGTTTCGGCTTTCTCAAAGGCATGATCGGCAACGTCCATTTTGTCGCTATCCCGGCAAACGCCAGCGCGAGCGCAGGCGCGAAGGTAGTGGCCAATTTCCTGCTGTCACCGCAGGCGCAGATCCGCAAAGCCAATCCTGCCGTCTGGGGTGACCCGAGCGTGCTGGATGGCGAAAAACTGCCTGCGAAAGCGGCAAAACAGCTTCGCGCCTTTACCCCCTCAGGCACGCCTGATGTGCTTCCCGAACCGCACGCCGCCTGGGTTAACGCCCTGGAGCAGGAATGGCTTCGCCGCTACGGAACCCGCTAAGCGGGCTGGTCTGGGCGGCAATGGTGGTCATCTATCTGCCCCTGCTTCCCGCCAGCGGCATGCTGCTGGCCCCGGCGTTTTCTCCCGGCAACTGGGCGGCGATGTTTGCCGACCCGCAGCTGCCGCAGGCGCTGGCCGCCACGCTGGTTTCCACGCTTATCGCGACGCTGGGCTCACTGTTTATCGCCCTGATCCTGCTTGCGCTTCTCTGGCCGGGTGAAGGCTGGCAGCGCCTGAGCACCCGTCTGCCGTGGCTGTTAGCCGTGCCGCACGTCGCCTTCGCCACCAGCGCGCTGCTGCTGTTTGCGGAAGGGGGGCAGTTTTACCGGATCTGTACAGTCTGTTCGCCGCAGCTTGACCGCTACGGTATCGGGCTTGGCCTGACGCTTGCGGTCAAAGAGAGCGCGTTCGTTCTGTGGGCAATTTACGCCGCGCTGCCTGAAAAGCGCCTCGCACAGCAGAAAATTGTCCTGCATACCTTCGGCTACGGACGCATGCAGGCGCTCAACTGGCTCGTCCTCCCGGCCATTGCCCCCGCGCTGGGCGCCGTGATGCTGGCGGTGCTCGCCTGGTCGCTTTCCGTGGTGGATGTGGCGATCGTGCTCGGGCCGGGCAACCCGCCGACGCTGGCGGTGCTGGCCTGGCAGTGGCTCACCCAGGGCGATGCGCAGCAGCAAACAAAGGGAACGCTGCTGTGTCTGGTGTTGCTCCTGCTGCTGGCGGCGCTTGCCGCGGTGGGATACGGCTTCTGGACGGCATGGCGGCGCGCCCAGCCTGACCCCTCCGGGGTACGTCGCGCTTCGCATAGCGCGCTGCCCGCACGGACGCTGGGCGGGTTACTGCCGCTGTGCGGCGTGCTCTGTGCGCTGGTTCTGCTGATGCTGGCACGCCGGGACGACATCGGCTCCGTCAGCGACAGCCTTTCACTGGGGCTGCTGTCCAGCCTGACAGCGCTGACCATCCTCATGCTCTGGCTTGAGTGGGGACCCCAGCGCGGCGCGGTGTGGGTCTGGCTGCCGCTCGCCCTTCCGGCGCTGCCCCTCGTGTCCGGGCAGTATGCCGTGGCGCTGTGGCTGGGCATCGACGGCCAGTACGCTGCGGTGCTCTGGAGCCATATGCTCTGGGTTCTCCCGTGGATGCTCCTGGTGCTGCAACCGGCCTGGCGCAGGCTCGATCCCCGGCTTATCCTCACCGCCAGAACGCTGGGCTGGCGACAGGCGAAAATTTTCTGGTTGGTAAAATGCCCCCTGATGATTCGTCCGGCCCTGCTGGCCTTTGCCACCGGCTTTTCCGTGAGCATGGCCCAGTACATGCCGACCCTCTGGCTGGGAGCGGGACGTTTCACCACCCTGACGACGGAGGCGGTCGCCCTCAGCAGCGGCGGCAGCATTCCGATCCTCGCCAGCCGGGCGCTGGGTCTGTTGCTGTTGACCAGCAGCGTATTTGCCCTTGCCGCGCTGCTCTCCCGGCTCGTGGGCCGTCACAGACAAGGATTACGTTAATGCTGAACGTGAAAAATCTCACCATTGCGCCACTCTTCCGTGAGGTCAACTTCCGCGTCCCGGCGGGGGAGATTGTCACGCTGATGGGGCCCTCCGGGAGCGGGAAATCGACCCTTTTCGCCTGGATGGTGGGGGCGTTATCCGCTGATTTTAAGGCGCACGGCGAGCTGTGGCTGAACGATCGCCGCTGCGATATGCTCCCCGTGGAAACTCGCGGGATCGGCATTCTGTTTCAGGATGCCCTGCTGTTTGACGCCTTCAGCGTGGGGCAAAACCTGATGCTGGCGCTGCCAGCGCACATCGTCGGGCGCGCCCGCCGCAACGCGGTAGAACAGGCCCTGGAGACTGCCGGGCTGGCAAACCACTTCGCCAGCGATCCGGCCACCCTTTCCGGCGGCGAGCGCGCCCGGGTCAGCCTGTTGCGCGCCCTTCTCGCCCAACCGCAGGCATTGCTGCTCGACGAGCCGTTCAGTCGACTGGATAAAACGCTGCGCGCCTCATTCCGGGCGTGGGTATTCGAGGTTACTCGCCAGCGCAGGATCCCGGTGGTGCTGGTCACGCATGATGAGGACGATATTCCGCCCGGCGGCGAGGTAATTGAGATTTCTCGCTGGCAATAATGTGCTAACGCAATGTTTTTGGCTTCAGGAGAGACGACAATGCCACCCTCTTTTAATGACGTCAGGTTTTTCGATGAAACGTGTTTCTCAACTGACCGCGCTGGCCCTGATCTGCGGCCTCGCCTCACTCTCCTCCATGGCGGCTGATATGCCCCACTCCCTCAATCTGGCTCAGCTCCAGACGCAAAACGGCGCGGTAATTGATACACGCATCAGTGCGTTCTATAACGGCTGGCCGCAGACCCTGAGCGGAACGTCCGGGCATGAACCCGCCGCGCTTAATCTCTCTGCCAGCTGGCTTGGGGCAATGAGCGATGAACAGCTCAGCGGCTGGGCAAAACAGCATCGGCTTACGCCAGACATGCCAGTTGCGCTCTATGGCAACGATGATGACAACCAGACCGTCAAAGCGCGGCTGGAGAAAGCGGGCTTTACCCACGTCTCCACCCTGAGCGATGCCCTGCAACAATCCGACCGTCTGCAACGTCTGGCGCATTTCGAACAGCTGGTTTATCCGCAGTGGATCCGCCAGTTGCAGCAGGGCAAACCCGTTACCGCCGCACCAGCCGGAGAGTGGAAGGTGATCGAGGCTGGCTGGGGTGCGCCGAAGCTTTATCTCCTGAGCCACATTCCCGGTGCGGGCTATATCGACACCAATGAAGTGGAAAGCGAACCGCTGTGGAATAAGGTCTCTGACGAAAAGCTGAAAGCGATGCTGGCGAAGCACGGGATCCGTCACGATACCACCGTCATTCTGTACGGTCGCGACGTGTATGCCGCCGCGCGCGTGGCGCAGATCATGCTCTACGCGGGCGTGAAGGATGTGCGAATTCTGGATGGCGGCTGGAAGGCGTGGTCCGACGCCAGCCTGCCCGTTGAGCGCGGAACGCCTGCAAAGGTGAAGCCAGCCCCTGATTTTGGCGCGCCGATCCCGGGCCAGCCCCGGTTGATGGTGGATATGGAGCAGGCCCGGGGAATGCTGCACCGTCAGGACGCCTCGCTGGTGAGCATTCGTTCCTGGCCAGAGTTTATCGGTGAAACCAGCGGCTACAGCTATATCAAGCCAAAAGGTGAGATTGCCGGTGCGCGCTGGGGCCATGCGGGCAGCGACGCGACCCACATGGAAGATTTCCACAATCCGGATGGCACCATGCGCAGCGCCGATGATATTGCCGCCATGTGGAAAACGTGGAATATCCTGCCGGAGCAGCACGTTGCGTTTTACTGTGGTACCGGCTGGCGCGCGTCTGAAGCCTTTATGTACGCCCGCGCCATGGGCTGGCAGAACGTTGCCGTTTACGACGGCGGCTGGTATGAATGGAGCAGCCATCCGCAGAACCCGGTCTCCACCGGGGAGCGCGGACCGGAGAGCGCACGCTAGCGGGGAAGTGATTTCAGCGTGATATAACCGCTCCAGATGCGCGTTGTGGTGGTCAGCCAGCACAACGCGCCAAACGTCCAGGCAAAGAGCGCGAAATGCGCCGGAAACAGGCAGCACAGCACAAACAGCGCGATGGTCTCCGTTCCTTCCGTTAATCCTCCAATGTAATAAAGCGACTTGTGCGCATAGCCGGGGTTGTCGATATCATGCTTCCCCGCCAGCGCGGCAAAGGCCAGGAAGCTGCTGCCCGTCCCCATAAACGCGAACAGCAGCCAGGCGGCGGCGATCGCATTGTCAGCCGGGGCAGCCAGCGCGAAGCCAAACGGCACCAGGGCGTAAAACAGGAAGTCGAGGGCGATATCAAGAAACCCGCCCGCGTCCGTCAGGCCACGGCGACGCGCCAGCGCGCCGTCCAGACCATCCAGCAGCCGGTTCAGTACAATGGCGATCAGCGCCGCCGGATACCAGCCCAGCGCCAGAAACGGTAACGCCAGCACACCAATCGCAAACCCGGCGAGGGTTAAGCCATCAGGCGTGATAAACGGTTTATCCAGCGCGGCGGCCAGCTGATTTAACCCGGGTTTCAGCCGGGGGTGAAGATGTTTATCCAGCATGTGGTTTACCTTTAAACGTGGCGCACAGCCCCTGAGCCGGAATATCCAGCGCGGCGTTAAAGCGGGCGGAAAGATTCTGAAAGGCAATCAGAGCCGTCATTTCGGTGATGGTCTCTTCCGTAAAGTGGCGCTTCAGCAGACTTTTGATATTTTCATCCACCTGAGGCGGCGTGGCGGTGACCGCTTCCGCATAGGCCAGCGCCGCGCGCTCCTCTTCGCTGAACAGGGTGGAGTTTTGCCAGTCGCTGACGGCCTGCACTTTATCCAGCGCCCCGCTCCGCTCGGCCAGACGCAGGCTGTTGGCATCAATACAAAATGCGCAGTGGCAGATCTGCGAGACCCGCGTCATTAGCAGCGATCGCAGAACTGGCGTCAAACGCGCCTTGCGCCGCTCCAGATAGCCGACAAACAGCGCCACCAGCCAGAAAAGACGCGGCATACGCCCCCACCAGCGCGTGGGGTTCAGCACCGCGCCGAAGTGTTTTTTCTGCATGGCGGCAATGGGGCTGAGGCTGACGGGAAGGGTTTCCATGGGCGCAACCCAGGCGGATGTCTCTTTCACCTGATTCTCCTGATGACTGGACTCTTTGGAAGGGCACGATAATATGTCGTTTTTCGCTATTAATTATTGACGAACATGCTGAAAACACTCGATGTGGTTGCGGCCATCCTCGAAAAAGAGGGCAAAATTTTGCTGGCGCAGCGTCCCGAACATGCCGATCAGCCAGGAATGTGGGAATTTGCGGGCGGGAAGGTTGAAGCCGGTGAGACCCAGCCGGAAGCGCTGATCCGCGAACTGCGCGAAGAGCTCGGCATTGAAGCCGTGCCCGCGCGGTATGTGGCAAGCCACCAGCGGGAGGTGTCGCAGCGGCTGATTCACCTCCACGCCTGGCATGTGCCTGAATTTAGCGGCGAGCTGAAGGCGCATTATCACTCGGCGCTGGTATGGTGCACGCCAGAAGACGCGTTCACGTATGCTTTAGCCCCGGCGGATATACCGCTGCTGGAAGCGTTTATTCTTTTACGCGACGCCAGACCAGCGGGTTTGTACTGAGGGTGCGTTCATCACGCTGGCACTGCAACAGCACGCCATCCGCCCTGACCACTGCGCCTTCGGAATAGTTTTGATCCTGATAGATACAGCACTGATTACACGGCTGCGCACGCTGGCCGCCAGCGCTAAAAACCTCTGGCGGCACGTTGACCTCGACATCCGGGCGAATGCGGTCAGCCTGTGCCCCGGCGGACACCATCAAACATAACGCGACCATTGCGTAACGGTTCATAGACTTTATTTCCTTTGCATCGTTTATACCTATAACGGTCGATCCGGACGGGATCTTTAATTTATCTCGTCATCGCTTTTAGTTATGACGCGCGCCCTGTCATTAATTTCCCTTGCGGCATAAATTTCTGCTTGCCTCTCAAAGCGGTGCGGGTGGTATAGTCAAAAAAACGACACAAAACATCTCCGCCACACGCATACATTATTATAAGAGGTTCTTATATCTATGGATCAGACACGCTCTCTGGAAAGCTTTCTTGCCCATGTTCAGCAGCGCGACCCGCACCAAAGCGAGTTTGCCCAGGCCGTTCGTGAAGTCATGACCACCCTGTGGCCCTTCCTTGAGGAAAATCCGCGTTACCGTCAGATGGCGCTGCTTGAACGTCTGGTAGAGCCGGAGCGCGTCATCCAGTTCCGCGTGGCGTGGGTGGACGATCGCAATCAGGTGCAGGTCAACCGCGCGTGGCGCGTGCAGTTTAACTCCGCCATTGGGCCGTTTAAGGGCGGGATGCGCTTCCACCCCTCGGTGAACCTGTCGATTCTGAAATTCCTCGGCTTCGAGCAGACCTTTAAAAATGCGCTCACTACCCTGCCGATGGGCGGCGGTAAAGGCGGGAGTGATTTCGATCCGAAAGGCAAGAGCGAAGGCGAAGTGATGCGCTTCTGCCAGGCGCTGGTCACTGAGCTCTATCGCCACCTTGGGCCGGACACCGACGTTCCTGCCGGGGATATCGGCGTGGGGGGGCGTGAAGTGGGCTTTATGGCCGGGATGATGAAAAAGCTCTCCAACAACAGCGCCTGCGTCTTTACCGGCAAAGGCCTGTCGTTTGGCGGCAGCCTGATTCGCCCGGAAGCGACGGGTTACGGTCTGGTCTATTTCACTGAAGCGATGCTTAAGCGTCACGGGCTGAGCTTCGAGGGGATGCGCGTGGCGGTCTCCGGCTCCGGCAACGTGGCGCAGTACGCTATCGAGAAAGCGATGGCGTTTGGCGCGCGCGTGGTGACCGCCTCCGACTCCAGCGGTACCGTGGTGGATGAAGCTGGCTTTACGGCAGAAAAACTGGCGCGTCTGTGCGAAATCAAAGCCAGCCGTGACGGTCGGGTAGCGGATTATGCCCGTGAGTTTGGCCTGACCTATCTGGAAGGTAAACAGCCGTGGGGCGTGCCCGTGGATATCGCCCTGCCGTGCGCGACGCAAAACGAACTTGACGTGGATGCCGCCCGGACGCTGATTAGCAATGGCGTGAAAGCGGTAGCGGAAGGGGCAAATATGCCCACCACCATTGAAGCGACCGACCTGTTCCTTGACGCGGGCGTGCTGTTTGCGCCAGGCAAGGCGGCGAACGCTGGCGGCGTGGCAACATCCGGTCTGGAAATGGCGCAAAACGCCGCGAGAATGGGCTGGAAGGCAGAGAAAGTGGATGCCCGTCTGCACCACATCATGCTCGATATTCATCACGCCTGCGTGGAGTACGGCGGCGAGGCTTCGCAAACTAACTACGTGCGCGGGGCGAATATCGCCGGGTTCGTGAAGGTGGCCGATGCGATGATCGGACAGGGTGTGATTTAGTTTCGCTGCATTCTCGCCCTTGTAGGCCCGGTAAGCGTTAGTGCCACCGGGCTTTTCGCCGGGTGGCGGCTTCGCCTTACCCGGCCTACGGTTTAAGCGGTTGTATTTTTGGCTGCGCTTTTCTTCTTTTTGAACGGTTTCTTCGCCCCGCCGCCTGGGGCGACCATTCCCCGGAACCGCTTCACTGGCGTACTGCGCGCCTGATCGATCAGCTGATAAAGCGTCCCCACCAGCGGCTGCATAAAGTCCTGATAGCGGCACTGCTTTTCGCTGATCTGCGTCAGCACCGACTCCCAGTGCGCGGTCATGTCCGGCCTGGCGGCCAGCTCCGGCAGCGAATGAATTAGCGCCCGGCCCGGTTCTGTTGAATGGATGTAACGTCCCTTTTTCTCCAGGAAGCCGCGCTTAAAGAGCAGTTCGATGATCCCCGCGCGGGTCGCCTCCGTCCCCAGACCGTCGGTGGCGCGCAGGATCTTCTTCAGATCTTTATCCTGCACAAAACGGGCGATCCCGGTCATGGCCGAAAGCAGCGTCGCATCGGTGAAGTGGCGCGGCGGCTGGGTTTGTCGTTCAACCACCTCGCCCTTCTCGCACAGCAGTTCGTCGCCTTTGGCCACGACCGGCAGCGGCGTGCCGTCGTTCTCTTCGTCACGTTCTTTGTTGCCGAGCAGCGTGCGCCAGCCCGCTTCCGCGAGGAAACGCGCTTTGGCGATAAATTTGCCTTTGGCAATCTCCAGTTCAATAACGCACTTGCGGAACACCGCGTCCGGGCAGAACTGCATCAGATACTGACGTGCGATCAGGTTATAGACCTTTGCTTCGTTGTCGGTCAGGTTGACGTTGCTGGTGCGCGCCGTCGGGATTATCGCGTGGTGAGCATCGACTTTTTTATCGTCCCAGCAGCGGTTATGGGTATCCGGGTTTACCGCCGGTTGCGGCAACAGATCCGGCGCATGGACGCCAATGGCATTCATCACCGAGTGGCGTCCGGCGAAGTGTTCTTCCGGCAGATAGCGGCTGTCCGAACGCGGATAGGTGATCAGTTTGTGGGTTTCGTAGAGCTTCTGGCAGATATCGAGCACGTTCTGCGCGCTAAGACCAAAGCGCTTAGCCGCCTCAATCTGCAACGCCGAAAGGGAGAACGGCAGCGGTGCGGGCTCTGTTTCCCGTTTGTCGTTATAGCTGGTGACGATCGCGGGCTGGCCGGTAATGCGGTTGACCACGTGCTCCGCCAGCGGGCGATGCAGCAGCCGTCCCTCTTCGTCCTGATATGACTCACAGGCATCGCTTGGCTGCCAGACGGCGGTAAAGCGTTCGTCTTTCGGCGTGACGATATGCGCTTTGACTTCGAAGAAGTCTTTGGCGACGAAATTTTCGATCTCTTCGTCGCGACGCACCACCAGCCCCAGTACCGGTGTCTGCACGCGGCCCACGGAGAGTACGCCCTGATAACCCGCGTTGCGCCCGAGAATGGTGTAGGCGCGGGTCATGTTGATCCCGTACAGCCAGTCCGCACGGGCACGCGCCAGCGCGGAGACACACAGGGGAATAAATTCGCTGTTGGCGCGCAGGCGTGAAATGGCCCGCTCCACCGCCTGCGGGTTAAGGTCGTTGATCAGGCAGCGCTGCACCTGCTGGCGCTTTTCCGGCGCCAGTTCCAGGTAGTCGAGCACTTCATCGACCAGCAGTTGCCCTTCCCTGTCCGGGTCACCCGCGTGGACCACTTCCGTCGCCTCATGCAGAAAACGCTTAATGACGTTGAGCTGTTTGGTGACGGAAGGACGCGGTTGCAGACGCCACTTTTCCGGCACAATTGGCAGATCGTTGAGATTCCAGCGGGCGTAGCGGCTGTCGTAGACATCCGGCTGCGCCTGTTCAAGCAGGTGACCGATACACCAGGTGACCACCTGCCCGTTACCGCATTCGATAAAGCCGTCGCCTTTGCGATGCGGCCTGGGCAGCACATCGGCGATGGCACGCGCCAGACTTGGCTTTTCGGCAATAAACAACCGCATCGAATTAACGGATCTCAATCATCGGGCGACCACCACGGGCGGTCACCAGCTCACCAATGGCCGTCAGGGTGATGCCAAACTCGGCAGCCGTCGCCTGAACGTCAGCTTCAGCTTCCGGCGTCACCGCCAGCAACAGGCCGCCGGAGGTTTGCGGATCGCACAGCAGGTTACGCCACGCTTCCGGCATTTCGCCCATTAAATGGCCGTAGCTGGCGAAGTTGCGCTGCGTCCCGCCCGGCACCGCGCCCTGAGCAATGTACTCTTCCACGCCCGGCAGCTTCGGCACATCCTGATACCAGACCTGCGCCTGCACGCCCGCGCCCTGACAGACTTCAGAGAGGTGCCCCAGCAGACCAAAACCGGTCACGTCGGTCATGGCCTTCACGCCGTCGATATTGGCGAATGCCGCACCGGCGAGGTTCATCTGGCACATCACTTCCGTTGCCAGACCGATATGCTCGGGCTTCAGCAGGGATTTTTTCTCGGCGGTGGTGAGTACGCCAATGCCCAGCGGCTTGGTGAGGAACAGTTTGCAGCCCGGTTGCGCCGTGCTGTTGCGCTTCACGCGTTCGGTCGGCACCACGCCGGTGACGGCCAGGCCGAAGATCGGCTCCGGCGCATCGATAGAGTGACCACCGGCCAGGGCAATACCCGCCTGCTGGCAGGCAAAGCGTCCGCCTTCGATCACGTCGCGGGCAATCTCCGGCGGGAGGGTGTTAATCGGCCAGCCCAGAATGGCGATCGCCATGATCGGTTTACCGCCCATCGCAAAGATATCGCTGATGGCGTTGGTGGCCGCAATGCGTCCGAAGTCGAACGGGTTGTCGACTATCGGCATAAAGAAGTCAGTGGTGCTGATAATGCTGGTGCCGTTACCTAAGTCATAAACCGCTGCATCGTCACGCGTTTCGTTACCGACAAGCAGGTTCGGGTCGACAAACTTCGCCTGCTCACTGTGCAGAATGGTCTCCAGCACTTTCGGGGAAATTTTACAACCGCAACCGGCTCCGTGGCTGTACTGCGTTAAACGAATGGTTTGCTCGCTCATGGACGTCTCCTGTCATCTCAATCGCGCTATGGTAGCGCTCATTCCATAAAGAGGTAAGTATGACTGTCTGAATTCTGCGGCGGATGCTCAGAATCCAGACAGTTTAGCGCGTGTGGTTAAAAACGGCTGACGAAAGGCGTGGTGTCCGGCACGCTAATGGTGCTGGAGGCTTTAAGCTGAGGAGTGCCGAGATAGAGGAAGCCGACAATCTTATCGTGTTCACCGCATGAGAAACCTTCCCGCACGGCGGAGCTCCCGGTCAGCGGGCCGGTACGCCAGATGCCGTTAAAGCCCTGCGCGAGGGCGGCCATCTGCATTGCCATTACCGCGCAACCGGCGGACATCTCCTGCTCCCAGACCGGCACCTTATGGTCAGGCTGGCATTTTGCCACGACGGCAATAATCATCGGGGCGCGGAACGGCGCGTTGCGGGCTTTATCAATCCCCTTCTCATCCTGGCCTGCGGCAATAGCTCCCTGTTCCAGCAGCTGGCTGAAGCGGTCACGCCCTTCGCCTTCAATAATAAAGAAGTGCCACGGCTGCAATGTGCCGTGGTCCGGCGCACGCATTCCGGCACGCAGAATGTTTTCCAGCTGCTCGCCGACGGGTGCCGGTTCGGCCAGGCGGGAAGCGCTACGACGGTTAACAAGCAGTTCAAGTGCGTCCATTGGTTAACTCCTTTCGTGAAATTTACTCACAAAATTAACACGACAGCAGAATTTGTTACAGCGCGGCAGGCGATTCCTGCTGACAAGTGGCGGTTGGGTCATTACGATAACCGCACATTACCGTCCCGTGGCGACGGAAACAGTCCTTTTCTGGTTAGGGAGAATACATGCGAACCCTTTGGCGAATCTTTGCCGGTTTCTTTAAATGGACGTGGCGACTGCTCAACTTCGTCCGCAACCTGGTGATGAACATCTTCTTCATCTTCCTGGTCCTGGTATGCGCTGGTATCTGGATGCATATCAGCAACGCAAACCAGTCGCAGCATTCGACGCGCGGCGCGCTGTTACTCGATATCACCGGGGTGATTGTTGATAAGCCATCGACCAGCAACCGTCTGGGCGTGATTGGGCGCCAGCTGTTCGGCGCAACGTCAGACCGTCTACAGGAAAACTCCCTGTTTGATATTGTCGACACCATTCGTCAGGCCAAAGACGATCGTAACATTACCGGTATCGTGCTGGACCTGAAAGATTTTGCCGGCGCCGATCAGCCGTCAATGCAGTACATCGGCAAAGCACTGCGCGAATTCCGCGACAGCGGTAAGCCGGTTATTGCTATTGGCGACAGCTACACCCAGGGGCAATATTATCTGGCGAGCTTTGCCAATAAGATCTGGCTTTCGCCACAGGGCACGGTCGATCTGCATGGCTTCGCCACTAACGGTTTGTACTACAAATCGCTGCTCGACAAGCTGAAGGTCACCACCCACGTCTTCCGCGTCGGGACCTATAAATCCGCCGTGGAGCCGTTTATCCGCGATGATATGTCCCCTGCCGCCCGTGAAGCGGACAGCCGCTGGATTGGCGAGCTGTGGCAGAACTACCTCGGCACCATTGCCGCTAACCGTCAGATTACCGCGGAGCAAGTCTTCCCGGGCGCGCGCGGCGTGCTGGACGGCCTGCGCAAGGTGGACGGCGATACAGCGAAATACGCGCTTGATAACAAACTGGTCGATCAGCTGGGTTCCAGCGCTGAAATTGAAAAAGCGCTGACCAAACAGTTCGGCTGGAGTAAAGAGGACAAAAACTACAGCGCCATCAGCATGTATGACTACGCCGCGAAAAAGCCGGACGACAGCGGTGACAGCATCGCCGTGGTGTTTGCTAACGGGGCCATTATGGACGGCGAAGAAACGCCGGGGAACGTCGGCGGGGACACCACCGCGTCGCAGATCCGCGATGCGCGCCTGGATCCGAAAGTGAAGGCGATTGTCCTGCGGGTGAACAGCCCTGGCGGCAGCGTCAGCGCCTCTGAAGTGATCCGTGCTGAACTGGCCGCCGCGCGCGCCGCAGGCAAGCCGGTAGTGGTCTCGATGGGCGGCATGGCGGCTTCCGGAGGTTACTGGATCTCGACGCCAGCCAACTACATTGTGGCTAACCCAAGCACGCTGACCGGCTCGATTGGCATCTTCGGCGTGATCAACACCGTAGAGAACAGCCTGGATTATCTCGGCGTCCACACCGACGGCGTTTCCACCTCGCCGCTGGCGGATGTGTCCGTCACCAAATCCCTGCCGCCTGAGGTGTCTGAGATGATGCAGCTCAGCATTGAGAGTGGCTATAAACGTTTCATCACACTGGTCGCGGACTCCCGTAAAAAGACGCCCGATCAGATTGACCAGATCGCTCAGGGCCACGTCTGGACCGGCCAGGACGCGAAGAGCAACGGCCTGGTAGACAGCCTGGGTGACTTCGACGACGCCGTGAAGAAAGCGGCGGAGCTGGCGAAGCTCAAGCAGTGGCACGTGGACTATTATCAGGACGAACCAACGTTCTTCGATATGGTCATGGACAGCATGTCCGGCTCCGTCCGTGCCATGCTGCCGGACGCGCTTCAGGCTTATCTGCCAGCGCCGGTGGCGACCGCGGCGAAAGCCATGAAAGCGGAGAGCGACAAGCTCGCAGCCTTTAATGATCCACAGAGCCGTTACGCGTTTTGCCTGACCTGTGCAAACGTGCGTTAAAAACCGTCCCCTCTTCCCGTGAAGAGGGGATTTTTTCTTTTGAAGAACAAGAACTCATTACCATGCAGAAGAAATCAATTTATGTCGCCTATACCGGCGGTACCATCGGTATGCAGCGCTCAGAAAATGGCTATATCCCGGTTTCCGGCCACTTGCAGCGCCAGCTGGCGCTGATGCCTGAATTCCACCGTCCGGAAATGCCGGACTTTACCATCCACGAATATGAGCCGCTGATGGACTCCTCCGACATGACGCCGGAAGACTGGCAGCATATTGCGGACGATATTAAAGCCCATTACGACCAGTATGACGGCTTCGTGATCCTGCACGGCACCGACACCATGGCGTTCACCGCCTCGGCGCTCTCCTTCATGCTGGAGAACCTGAGCAAGCCCGTCATCGTGACCGGCTCGCAGATCCCGCTGGCGGAACTGCGTTCAGACGGGCAGATCAACCTGCTTAACTCCCTGTACGTGGCCGCTAATTACCCGATCAACGAGGTAACGCTGTTCTTCAACAACCGGCTGTACCGCGGGAACCGTACCACTAAAGCGCACGCCGATGGCTTTGACGCTTTTGCCTCACCTAACCTGCAACCGCTGCTGGAAGCGGGGATCCATATCCGTCGTCTGGGCACGCCGCCCGCGCCGAATACCGCAGGCGAGCTGATCGTTCACCCCATCACCCCGCAGCCGATTGGCGTAGTGACGATTTATCCGGGTATTTCCGCTGACGTGGTGCGCAACTTCCTGCGCCAGCCGGTGAAGGCGCTGATCCTGCGCTCCTATGGTGTGGGTAACGCCCCGCAGAACGGTGAGTTCCTGAAAGAGCTTCAGGAGGCGAGCGATCGCGGGATTGTGGTGGTCAACCTCACCCAGTGTATGTCCGGTAAGGTCAATATGGGCGGCTACGCCACCGGTAATGCTCTGGCGCACGCTGGCGTGATCAGTGGTTTCGATATGACCGTTGAGGCAACGCTGACTAAACTTCACTATTTACTGAGTCAGGATCTGGATATTGATTCCATTCGCCGCGCCATGATGCAAAACCTGCGCGGTGAACTGACGCCGGACGAATAAGGAGGTCCCATGAAGCAACGCGCCCTGTTACTGGTCGATTTGCAAAATGATTTCTGTGCGGGCGGTGCACTGGCCGTCGCGGAAGGCGACAGCACCGTAGACGTCGCGAATTCGCTGATTGCGTGGTGCAAGGCTCGTGGTGAAGCGGTGGTGGCGAGTCAGGACTGGCATCCGGCAAACCACGGCAGCTTTGCCAGCCAGCACAACGTTGAGCCTTACAGCCAGGGCGAACTGGACGGGCTGGCGCAAACCTTCTGGCCCGATCACTGCGTGCAGCAGACGGAAGGCGCTGAGCTGCATCCGCTGCTGAACCAGAAGGCCATCGACGCGGTGTTCCACAAAGGTGAAAACCCAACTATCGACAGCTATAGCGCGTTCTTTGATAACGGTCACCGCCAGAAGACGGCGCTGGACGCATGGTTACGCCACCATGAGATCACCGAGCTGATTGTGCTGGGCCTGGCGACGGATTACTGCGTGAAGTTCACCGTGCTGGATGCGCTCCAGTTGGGCTATACCGTGAATGTCATTACTGACGGTTGTCGCGGGGTGAATATTCAGCCGCAGGACAGCGCTCAGGCGTTTATGGATATGGCCGCAGAAGGCGCAACGCTGTATACGCTGGCTGACTGGATGGAGACGCAGGCGTAAGCTTTTTAGCCGGGTGACGACTTAGCCTTACCCGGCCTACTTTCTCTGGTTTTGTAGACCGGGTAAGCGTCAGCGCCACCCGGCATTTCTTCCCCAATCCCCATAAAGTGAACTCCCTCGCATCACAAGCGAAACGGCGATGCTATTCTCTTCAGGCTGTTTTTTCGCCACGCCTTTTCTGTGGCGTGGTTATTTTTATTCGGTCAAAGAGGAACTTATATGAAACGTTTGCCCTTGCTGGCAGCATTACCCTTGCTTTGCGCGTCACTGGCTTGCGCCGCGCCCCTGATGTCCGTGGGTTACTTCAATGGCGGTGGCGATGTTACCGCCGGACCGGGTGGCGATATTAATAAACTGGACGTCCGCCAGATCACCCACCTCAACTACTCGTTTGGTCTGGTCTATAACAACGAGAAAGACGAAACCAACGCCGCGCTGAAAGATCCGGCAAAACTGTATCAAATCTGGTTATCACCTAAGGTGGCATCCGATCTGGCGTTACTTCCTCAGCTTCGTAAACAAAACCCGAACCTGAAAGTCGTGCTTTCCGTTGGCGGCTGGGGCGCGCGTGGTTTTTCTGGCGCCGCGGCAACCAAAGAGAGTCGCGCGGTATTTATTCGCTCCGCGCAGGAGATCGTCAGTCAATACGGCCTGGACGGGATCGACCTTGACTGGGAATACCCGGTCAACGGCGCGTGGGGACTGGTCGAGAGCACCCCAGCCGACCGGGATAATTTCACCGCGCTGTTAAAAGAGATGCGTGACGCGTTTGGTAAGAAAAAGCTGGTCACGATTGCGGTGGGCGCGAATGCGGAAAGTCCGAAAAGCTGGGTGGATGTGAAAGCCATTGCCCCCCTGCTCGATTACATCAACCTGATGACCTACGACATGGCGTACGGTACTCAGTATTTTAACGCGAATCTGTATGACTCCAGCGCCTGGCCAACGGTGGCTGCCGCAGACAAATACAGCGTCGATTTTGTGGTGAATAACTATCTGGCCGCCGGGCTGAAGCCGCAGCAGATGAACCTCGGAATTGGTTTCTATGGGCGCGTGCCGAAACGTGCCGTAGAGCCGGGGATCGACTGGACGAAACCGGATGCGCAAAACAATCCGGTGACGCAGCCCTACTTCGGGCCGCAGGAACTGGGCCTGTTCAAATCGCTTGGCTATGATCTGACCAAAGATACCTATGTGAAATACAACGATATCGTCCGCAAGCTGCTGAACGATCCGCAGAAACGCTTTACCGAGCACTGGGACGAACAGGCGAAGGTGCCGTGGCTGTCGGTGAAATCCGCCGACGGTAAGGCGCTGTTTGCGATTTCCTATGAGAACCCGCGCTCCGTGGCGATCAAAGCGGATTACATCAAGGAAAAAGGTCTGGCTGGCGCCATGTTCTGGGAGTACGGGGCTGACGACGAAAACCAGCTCGCGAAACAGCTGGCGGAGTCGCTTGGGATCCCGCATCAGTAGTAAGACAATCAAGCCCTCTCCCTTTGGGAGAGGGTTGGGTGAGGGCATCAACCCGCACCGTTATTGCATTTTCATCGTCGCAATCGGCTTCGGCGTGATGCCGAAGTCTTCTTTCAGCTCGCGCTTGCTTTTCATCACCATCTGACCGTTAGTGTCGATGGTCATATGCTGGGCGTCAGTATTGTGACGCGCCTGCCACAGCATCACCAGCTGCAAACTGTTCTCTTTTTGCTCAGGTGTGAGTGCCACACCGTCCGGCCATTTTCCCAGCTCAACGGCCGTGACCAGACGCTGATAAACCTCCGGGGTCATACCTGCAATCATGTCATCAATATTCATGATCTCTTCCTTTCAAAGGAATAATTTGCTGAATCGTTTTTTCAACCCTTGGTCTGGTCGCCGTTTTCATCATCGGTAAAGCTCATGGAAGCCGAATTTACGCAGAAACGCTCCCCCGTCGGCTGCGGGCCATCCGGGAAGACATGCCCGAGATGGGCATCACAGTTCCCGCAACGAATTTCGGTGCGTACCATGCCGTGCGAGGTGTCCGTCAGGTAGCGGATCGCATCATCGCTGACAGGCTCGTAAAAGCTCGGCCAGCCGCAGCCAGAATCGTACTTCGTCTGGGAGTTAAACAGCGGTGCATCACACACCAGGCAGTGGTAGACGCCTTCCCGTTTATTGTGCAGCAAACGCCCGGAAAACGGCGGTTCTGTGCCGTGATTTTGCGTCACGTAAAACTGCATCTCTGTAAGGTTTTTTTTCAAATCGTCGGGGTTACGTTGGTTCGACATATGCTTACATCTCGCTGTTGAAACAGACATCTTTTATCCCAGATTCTAACAAAACATTAACACCCGCGCGTGCACTTTTGTTCTAAACTTATGTGTCGCGAAAAGGCGGTCAGGCAATTGTGATCAATTTCACATTTTAATCCTGCGAGGCCTTTAAAATTCCGGGCGCAGCCCCCATGTGGTTGCTAGCTCAAAGGGAAAGTGAGGCGAGTCAGTCGCACAAACGTTAGTCACAGGATTGATTTGTCGCAATGATTGACACGATTCCGCTTGACGCTGCGTAAGGTTTTTGTAATTTTACAGGCAACCTTTTATTCACTAACAAATAGCTGGTGGAATATATGACTATCAAAGTAGGTATCAACGGTTTTGGCCGTATCGGCCGTATTGTTTTCCGTGCTGCTCAGAAACGTTCTGACATCGAAATCGTTGGTATCAACGATCTCCTGGACGCTGAATACATGGCGTACATGCTGAAGTACGACTCAACTCACGGTCGTTTCGACGGCACCGTTGAAGTGAAAGACGGCCACCTGGTTGTTAACGGCAAAACCATCCGCGTTACTGCTGAGAAAGACCCAGCTAACCTGAAATGGAACGAAATCGGTGTTGACGTTGTAGCTGAAGCTACCGGTATCTTCCTGACCGACGAAACTGCACGTAAACACATCACTGCGGGTGCGAAGAAAGTTGTTCTGACTGGTCCTTCCAAAGACAACACCCCAATGTTCGTTCGCGGTGCAAACTTCGAAACTTACGCTGGCCAGGACATCGTTTCCAACGCATCCTGCACCACCAACTGCCTGGCACCGCTGGCTAAAGTTATCAACGACAACTTCGGCATCATCGAAGGTCTGATGACTACCGTTCACGCAACCACCGCTACTCAGAAAACCGTTGATGGCCCGTCTCACAAAGACTGGCGCGGCGGCCGTGGCGCGGCTCAGAACATCATCCCATCTTCTACCGGTGCTGCTAAAGCAGTAGGTAAAGTACTGCCAGAACTGAATGGCAAACTGACTGGTATGGCGTTCCGCGTTCCAACTCCTAACGTATCCGTTGTTGACCTGACCGTTCGTCTGGAAAAAGCTGCTTCTTATGAAGAAATTAAGAAAGCAATCAAAGCTGCTTCCGAAGGCCCAATGAAAGGCGTTCTGGGTTACACCGAAGACGACGTTGTATCTACCGATTTCAACGGCGAAGTGTGCACTTCCGTGTTCGATGCTAAAGCAGG
This sequence comes from Enterobacter cloacae complex sp. IR5403, assembly GCF_049238705.1. Taxonomy (NCBI): domain Bacteria; kingdom Pseudomonadati; phylum Pseudomonadota; class Gammaproteobacteria; order Enterobacterales; family Enterobacteriaceae; genus Enterobacter; species Enterobacter cloacae complex sp. IR5403. The sequence goes on from NZ_JBMKHP010000003.1 coordinate 165,420, forward strand.
TATCGCACTGAACGACAACTTCGTGAAACTGGTTTCCTGGTACGACAACGAAACTGGCTACTCTAACAAAGTACTGGACCTGATCGCTCACATCTCCAAATAAGTTGAGATGAGTGCTTGATCCTAAAAGGCGACTTCGGTCGCCTTTTTTATTGTTTTTAGACAGAGGATTGCTTAATGATTAATAAAATTTTTGCACTTCCGGTAGTCGAACAACTTACCCCTGTGCTCTCCCGCCGTCAGATTGACGGTGCCGATATCATCGTCGTTGATCATCCGCGCGTTAAAGCCTCCGTCGCGCTCAATGGCGCCCACCTGCTCTCCTGGAAACCAGAAGGTGAAGAAGAAGGCCTGTGGCTGAGCGAAGCCACCTCGTTCAAAAAAGGGGCGGCGATCCGCGGCGGCGTACCGATCTGCTGGCCATGGTTTGGCCCGTCAGCGCAGCAGGGATTACCGTCTCACGGTTTCGCCCGTAACCAGCAGTGGACGCTGAAAGCCCACAACGAAGATGATAACGGCGCGGTGTTGACCTTTGAGCTCCAGGCGAATGATGAAACGCGCGCCCTGTGGCCACACGAGTTCACCCTGTATGCCCGCTTCAAGCTGGGTAAAACCTGCGAGATTGAACTGGAAGCGCACGGCGAATTCGAAACAACGTCCGCCCTGCACACCTATTTCAACGTAGGCGACATTCAGGCCGTTAAGGTGAGCGGACTTGGCGATACCTTTATCGACAAAGTGGATAACGCGAAAGAAGGCAGGCTGGACGACGGCGTGCAGACTTTCCCGGATCGTACCGACCGCGTATACCTGCACCCGGAAGCCTGTAGCGTCATCCACGACAGCGCGCTGAACCGCGGTATTGATGTGGTTCATCACCACCACAGCAACGTGGTGGGCTGGAACCCGGGCCCTGCCCTTTCCGTCAGCATGGCGGATATCCCGGATGACGGTTACAAAACCTTCGTGTGCGTGGAAACCGCGTGCGTGACCGCGCCGCAGAAAACCAGCGAAGAAAAACCGTCCCGCTTAGGCCAGACGATCAAGATTGTGAAGCGCTAATATTTTTCAGGCATCATAAAAAACAAACGGGGCGCAAGCGCCCCGTTTTAATGCATCACGTTCTGGTCAGAACTTGTAGGTCACACCCACAGAGAAGATGCCAGACCAGGACTTGTCGACCATCGGGCTGTCTTTCACTTCATCGCTCAGACGAATGTAACGACCAGTACCGTACACATTCCAGTCACCGAGGAAGTTATACGAGGCGGTGAGTTCCAGGTACGGGTCCCAGCCATCATCCGCGCTGTAGCTCTTCAGACCACTGCGGCGAGACTCCGCTTTAGACACGCCATAGTAGTAGTCGTTGTAATTCTCGCTGCTGTACTGCACACCGATACCCGGCGTCAGCGTCATTGCGCCGTTGGTATAGCGATAAAGCCACGCCAGATCCCAGATGAAGCCGTTGCTGTTGTCCAGGGTATCGCCCGCCAGCGCAGTGCGCAGGAAGCCATACTCGGTATTATGGACGTAAGAAAGCCCCGCCATCAGTGAGCTTCTGCGTTTGTCCAGCTGACGAAGCGCATTGCTGTCGCTGTCGCCTGGTTTAAAGTGCGTTGGGTCGTAATAGGCCATGATGGAGAGCTTATCGGCCGTATCGTTCCACAGATAGTAGCCGCCGCCCAACCCACGGAACCAGAAGTTATCGCCTTCATAGGTGACAACGGGGACAGGATAAACGTCGCGGTCATACTGCTTGTACGGGCTGTTAATCACGCCAGCACCCGCGCCAACAGTCCACTGGCTCTCAGCCTGTACGGTGCTCGCTGCGGTAGCGGCAAGGATGCCCAATGCCAGAAGTTTGAGTTTGGTCACAATCCATTCTTTCCTGTAGTCAAATAATCAGCGGGTGAAGTGTAACCGCCATTCCCGTACATCCCAAAATTTTTTGCGCGCTAATCCGTTTGATTAACCCGTTATTTTTCATTTTTCAGATGACATACCGCTTTCATTTATGTGACCGATAAATGAAAAACCCGCTTTTCGCTTATAACCGCAGTGGAAATTTTTGGATGAGTTATTGATATGTCATTGAAAGTAGATTTTATCCGTATGCAAGTTTTGCAATTGCCATCTACGCTTTAATTTAAGAAGAGGTTTTGCTGAACACCCTGCGGTTCATAGCCTTCGACCTGGCACACAGGTTGCTGCTCTGGCAGTGAGGTGCGAAAAATTCTCTTCCGGGAGCCTCCACTACTCATACGAACGGCTCTTATCCTGTGCTAAAAAACGAAAGGACGGCATGCCATGAATATATTCGATCACTATCGCCAGCGCTACGAAGCTGCCAAGGACGAAGAGTTCACACTGCAGGAGTTTCTTACCATTTGTCGGCAAGATCGCAGTGCCTATGCCAATGCGGCAGAACGGCTATTGATGGCTATTGGTGAGCCAAACATGGTTGATACTGCCCTGGAGCCACGGCTTTCCCGTCTCTTTTCGAATCGGGTGGTCGCCCGATACCCGGCGTTTGAAGAGTTCTATGGCATGGAAGATGCCATTGAGCAGATCGTCTCCTACCTGAAGCATGCCGCTCAGGGGCTGGAAGAGAAGAAACAGATCCTTTACCTGCTGGGTCCTGTCGGTGGGGGTAAATCCTCCCTGGCTGAACGGCTGAAAGCGCTGATGCAGCGCGTGCCGATCTATGTGCTGAGCGCCAACGGCGAGCGCAGCCCGGTCAATGACCATCCGCTGTGCCTGTTTAATCCGCAAGAGGATGCGCAGATTCTGGAAAAAGAGTTTGGCATTCCGCATCGCTATCTCGGTACGATCATGTCGCCATGGGCGGCAAAACGTCTGCACGAGTTTGGCGGGGACATCACCAAATTCCGCGTCGTGAAAGTGTGGCCGTCTATCCTCGAGCAGATCGCCATCGCTAAAACTGAACCCGGTGACGAGAACAACCAGGATATCTCGGCGCTGGTGGGTAAAGTCGATATCCGTAAGCTGGAGCATCACGCGCAAAACGACCCGGATGCCTACGGTTATTCCGGTGCGCTGTGCCGCGCCAACCAGGGGATTATGGAATTTGTCGAGATGTTTAAAGCACCGATCAAAGTGCTGCATCCGCTGCTGACCGCCACCCAGGAGGGGAACTACAACGGGACGGAAGGTATTTCCGCCCTGCCGTTTAACGGGATTATCCTCGCCCACTCTAACGAATCTGAATGGGTGACCTTCCGTAACAACAAAAACAATGAGGCGTTCCTTGACCGTGTGTACATCGTCAAAGTGCCTTATTGCCTGCGGATCTCCGAGGAGATCAAGATTTACGAAAAACTGCTCAACCACAGTGAGCTGGTCCATGCCCCTTGCGCACCGGGAACGCTGGAAACGCTGTCGCGCTTCTCGATCCTGTCGCGCCTGAAAGAGCCGGAAAATTCCAGCATCTACTCAAAAATGCGCGTGTATGACGGTGAAAGCCTGAAGGATACCGACCCGAAAGCGAAATCGTACCAGGAATACCGCGATTACGCCGGGGTCGACGAAGGGATGAACGGTCTGTCGACGCGTTTCGCGTTTAAGATCCTCTCCCGCGTCTTTAACTTCGACCACGCGGAAGTGGCCGCCAACCCGGTACATCTGTTCTACGTGCTGGAACAACAAATTGAACGTGAACAGTTCCCACAGGAGCAGGCTGAACGCTACCTGGAGTTCCTGAAAGGCTACCTGATCCCGAAATACGCCGAGTTCATTGGCAAAGAGATCCAGACCGCCTACCTGGAATCCTATTCCGAATACGGCCAGAACATCTTCGACCGGTACGTCACCTACGCTGACTTCTGGATCCAGGATCAGGAGTACCGCGACCCGGATACCGGCCAGCTGTTTGACCGTGAATCCCTGAACGCGGAACTTGAAAAAATCGAGAAACCGGCCGGGATCAGCAACCCGAAAGACTTCCGAAACGAGATTGTGAACTTCGTGCTGCGCGCCAGAGCGCATAACAACGGCCGTAATCCGAACTGGACCAGCTACGAAAAACTGCGCACGGTTATAGAGAAGAAAATGTTCTCTAACACGGAAGAGCTGTTGCCGGTCATCTCGTTCAACGCCAAAACCTCAACCGACGAGCAGAAAAAGCACGACGATTTTGTCGACCGTATGATGGAGAAAGGCTATACCCGCAAACAGGTCCGCCTGCTCTGTGAATGGTATCTGCGCGTGCGTAAATCGTCTTAAAACAAGTGCCCGGTAACGCGCTTACCGGGCCAACAAAATGTCCGGCACTTACGGACGCTGCAAGTTGGCAAATGCAGTACGGGGGATATATGACCTGGTTTATTGACCGGCGTCTTAACGGCAAAAACAAGAGCACGGTGAATCGCCAGCGCTTCTTGCGCCGTTATAAAGCGCAAATTAAACAGTCGATCTCCGAGGCCATCAACAAACGCTCGGTGACCGACGTCGACAGCGGCGAATCCGTCTCCATCCCTAACGATGACATCAGCGAACCGATGTTTCATCAGGGGCGTGGCGGCCTTCGCCATCGCGTGCACCCAGGTAATGACCACTTCGTCCAGAATGACAGAATCGAGCGGCCACAAGGCGGAGGCGGCGGTTCTGGCAGCGGTCAGGGACAGGCCAGCCAGGACGGTGAAGGCCAGGACGAGTTCGTCTTTCAGATTTCAAAAGACGAATATCTCGACCTGCTGTTTGAGGATCTGGCCCTGCCGAATCTGAGAAAGAATCAGCACCGCCAGCTCAACGAATACAAAACCCATCGCGCGGGTTATACCGCAAACGGGGTGCCCGCCAACATCAGCGTGGTGCGTTCACTGCAAAACTCGCTGGCGCGACGCACGGCGATGACGGCAGGCAAACGGCGCGAACTGCGCGAGCTGGAAACCAGCCTGAAAGTGGTGGAAAACACGGAACCCGCGCAACTGCTGGAAGAGGAGCGCCTGCGAAAAGAGATCGCCGAACTGCGGGCGAAGATCGACCGGGTGCCTTTTATCGACACGTTCGACCTGCGCTACAAGAACTACGAAAAACGGCCGGAGCCTTCCAGTCAGGCGGTGATGTTCTGCCTGATGGACGTATCAGGTTCAATGGATCAGGCCACCAAGGATATGGCTAAGCGTTTTTATATTCTGCTCTATCTGTTCCTGAGCAGAACGTATAAGAACGTGGAGGTGGTCTACATCCGCCATCACACTCAGGCGAAAGAGGTGGATGAACATGAGTTCTTCTACTCGCAGGAGACCGGCGGTACCATCGTGTCGAGCGCCCTGAAGCTGATGGATGAGGTGGTGAAGGAGCGCTACGATCCGGCGCAGTGGAACATCTACGCCGCGCAGGCATCGGATGGCGATAACTGGGCGGATGACTCGCCGCTGTGTCATGAAATTCTGGCGAAGAAGATCCTGCCGGTGGTGCGTTACTACAGCTACATTGAAATTACCCGTCGCGCCCACCAGACGCTGTGGCGTGAGTATGAGCATCTGCAAGCGATGTTCGATAATTTTGCGATGCAGCACATTCGTGACCAGGATGACATCTATCCGGTCTTCCGGGAACTGTTCCAGAAACAGTCGTCCACCAGCAACGCATGACCCAACAGCCAGCGCACCCGCTGGCTGTTTTCTTTCAGCCCTCTCCGTCCCGTGCTAATGTAGCAAGCTACGTATTGGCAAATCACAGGTGAAATCGTTATGTCTGATGACGTGATCGGGACGACGCCCCATCAGCGGCTAATCAGCTTATTAACCGAGCAGGAGGCGCGCTTTCGCGTGGTGGCGCATGAGGCCGTTGGGAAATGCGAAGCGGTCAGTGAAATTCGCGGGACCGATCTCCGACAGGGTGCAAAAGCACTGGTCTGCAAGGTAAAAGGCAACGGTGTTAAGAAACATATTCTGGCAATCCTCGCCGCCGATCGGCAGGCCGATCTGAGCCTGCTGGCCAGCCATTTCGGTGGGCTAAAGGCCTCGCTCGCCAGTCCGGCAGAAGTGGATGCGCTTACCGGCTGCGTTTTCGGCGCCATTCCCCCCTTCAGCTTTCATCCGGATCTGACGCTGGTCGCCGATCCGCTGCTGTTTGAGCGCTTCGACGAGATCGCGTTTAACGCCGGCCTGCTGGAAAAATCGGTGATTATGGATACCCAGGACTATCTGCGTATCGCCCGTCCTGAACTGGTGACGTTCCGTAAACAGTAAATACAGCGGCTGGCTAACGGTCAGCCGTTTTCCAGCAGCAGCACGGAAGCAATCAAAATAATCGCGATGATAAAAAACGATGAGGAGATAATCAGCGTTTCGACAAACATAGGATCGTTCATGATGCCCTCTGCTTTGCCCGTTTGCCTCTTTTTTACCCCCGCACAATGACAGTTAAATGACAATGACGCGTCCGCGAAATAACTATTTTTCCGCTGAAACGATTCGCTGTTAACTATCCTTCCCCCGTATAAAGTCACTGTTTAAATACTTTATTTGTTACCGGTATCACGAAAAGAAATTTACGTAACCCCGATGCCAGATCTCGCAATTGTTAACCTTTTCATCCTGGTTAACCCTGTTTACGGAGCACCTCATAAATAAACCTTACACTGGCAAGGTGAATACAATGACCGACATAATTACCCGTAAAGAAAAAATCAGTTATGGGTTAGGCGATATGGCGAGCCATATTGGGCTGGATAACGTCATTATTTTTCTGACGTTTTACTATACGGACGTGGTGGGGCTACCTGCCGCATTCGTGGGTACCATGTTTCTTCTGGCGAGAACCGCCGATGCCATAATAGACCCGGCGATGGGCTATATCGCAGACAGGACGCGCACGCGCTGGGGCAAATTCCGCCCGTGGATGCTGTGGCTGGCGCTGCCCTTTGGCGCAAGTTGTCTGCTGACCTACGCCGTGCCGGCGTCGCTCGATCTGCACGGTAAAATGATTTTCGCCACTGTCAGCTATACCCTGATGATGCTGATGTATACCGCAATCAATATTCCCTATTGCTCCATGGGCGCGGTGATTACGCCCGACAACGATGCGCGAATTTCCCTCCAGTCTTATCGCTTTTTCCTCGCCACGCTGGGTGGCGCGCTGTCGACATTCTTTATGATGCCGCTGGCAGAGTTTTTAGGCGGCGACGATAAATTACTGGGCTACCGCTGGGCGATGGCCATTATGGCGACCGTCGCGGTCGTCATGTTCTGGATCTGCTTTGCCAACACGCGTGAACGTATTAAGGCTCCCGCTACCCACAATAATTACCTTGCGGAACTGCGGGATTTATTACGAAACGACCAATGGCGGGTTGTCGCCGTCCTGGTATTAACCAACATTGGTTTTGGCGTTATTCGCCTTGGCGCAATGATGTATTTCGTCACTTATTATCTCGGTAGCGCAAGCTATTTTATGTGGATGCTCGGGGCGCATATTCTCGGGAAAGCCGCTGGCAGCGCGCTGGCCAAACGTCTGACGCAGAACGTCAGCAAAGTGCAGATGTTTGGATACTGTTCCGTACTGGCGGGGGTACTCAGCATCGCCCTGTTCTTTGCGCCGAAGTCAGTGCTTATTCTGGTGCCCATGACGTTTATCGTCTCCACCCTTTACCAGGCCACCACCACGCTGATGTGGGTAATGATGGCGGACGTCGCCGATTACGGCGAATGGAAACAGGGCAAACGCATGGACGGCGTGATCTTCTCCACCTTCCTCGCCGTACTCAAGTTGGGAATGGCGATCAGCGGCGCGATTGTTGGCTGGACGCTGGGCTTAAGCGGCTATGTCGCCAATGCCCCGGAACAGACTACCACGGCCATGTACTGCATCATCGCCCTCTTCACCGTCGTGCCTGGCGTCTTGTCACTCTGCGCGTTTGCCACGCTGCGCTGGTACAAGCTCGACGACAGCACAATGCAATCCATCCATCTTGCCAAACACCCTGTTTAGAAGGACGCGTTATCCATGAGTGAGCTGATCCAACATTCCAACAGCATCGAATGGCGTTTTGAACGCCAGATCCTGCGTATTGAACCGTGGGGTGAAAACAGCCTGCGCGTCAGGGCCACCTGCTCTCCGGCTTTTGATGACGCCTTACAGGCACTGTTGCCCGCCGCCCCTTGCCAGGCTGAGATTGTCGCCGAAGCGGAAAGCCTGACGCTGCGCAACGGCAATATTACCGCGACGCTGAACCTTAAAGGTCAGCTGGCCTTCTACAATCAGCGCGGCGAACTGCTGCTGGAAGAGATGTGGCGCCAGCGTTCAACGGTGGGTATCGGTGCCAGCGAGAAGAGCCAGGATAAATATGTCAGCGCCCTGAAGCTGGATGGCCGCGAATTTAAGCCGCTAATGGGGGGTAAATATCAGCTCACCGTCCGCTTTGAATCGCGTCCGGATGAACGCATCTATGGCATGGGTCAGTATCAACAGCCGTGGCTGGATCTGAAAGGCTGTACGCTGGAACTGGCGCAGCGCAACTCCCAGGCCAGCGTGCCCTTTATGCAGTCCAGCCTTGGCTATGGCCTGCTGTGGAACAACCCGGCGATTGGTGAAGCCAGCTTTGCAAAAAATCAGACGGAATGGCGCGCCCGCGTCACAGGAGAAATGGACTACTGGATCACCGCCGCCGACACGGTGGCGGATATCACCCGCCAGTATGTCAAAGCCACCGGTACTCCGCCCTCCGCCCCGGCGTTTATCAGCGGGCTGTGGCAGTGCAAATTACGCTACCGCACCCAGCAGGAGGTGCTGGAGGTTGCGCGGGAGTATCGCCGCCGTAATCTGCCGTTGTCGGTGATGGTCATCGACTTTTTCCACTGGCCGAATCAGGGCACCTGGTGCTTCGACCCCGTAGACTGGCCCGATCCTGAAGGGATGGTCGACGAGCTGCGCGAAATGGGTATTGCGCTGATGGTGTCGGTGTGGCCAACGGTAGAGGCGCGCAGCCCTCTCTACCCGCTGATGAAAGCCAAAGGCTGGCTGGTAAGCAGTGAACGTGGCGTACAGGTCAACCTCGATTTTATGGGCAATACCACCTTCTTTGATGCGACCCATCCTGAGGCGCGGAAATTCGTCTGGGATACGGTGAAGAAAAATTACTACGACATGGGCATTAAGCTGTTCTGGCTGGACGAAGCAGAGCCGGAATACCGCGCCTATGATTTTGACAACTATCGCTACCACGCCGGTCCGGTGCTGGAAGTGGGCAATCGCTACCCGCGTGACTTTGCGCAGGGCTTTTACGATGGGCTCCAGGCAAACGGCGAAACCGACATTGTTAACCTGGTACGCTGCGCCTGGGCTGGTAGCCAGCGCTTCGGCGTGCTGGCGTGGTCGGGTGATGTCCACTCCTCGTTCCATGCTTTTCGCAATCAACTCGCCGCGGGACTGAATATGGGGCTGGCGGGGATCCCATGGTGGACGACCGATATCGGCGGCTTCCAGGGAGGGAACGTTAATGACCCGGCGTTCCACGAATTACTGATCCGTTGGTTCCAGTGGGCGGTGTTTACACCGGTTCTGCGCATGCACGGCTATCGCGAACCACAGATCCAGCCCCCGGAGCGCTACCGTGACGGCATTCCTCAGTGCAACAGCGGTTCGCCTAATGAGCTGTGGAGTTACGGAGAAGAGAATTACGCCATCATGCAGCACTGGCTTAGCGTGCGCGAAACCCTGCGCCCGTATATTGACGCGTTGTACCAGCAGGCTCATCTGCACGGAGACCCGCTCATGCGTCCGCTGTTCTGGCACTATCCGCAGGATAAGCAGAGCTGGGCGTGTGAAGATCAGTATCTGTTTGGCGAAGATCTGCTGGTGGCGCCGGTTATGCAGGCCGGTCAGCGTGAGCGCGATGTCTGGCTGCCGACGGGCAATAGCTGGGTCGCCCTTAACGGTGAGTGCTACGCCGGTGGGGAACATATCCGGGTGCCTGCGGCGCTGGAAACCATCCCGGTATTTATCCGCGAAGGGAGTCCGCTTATCCAGCAACTGGTGGACTGACATCAGGCAAGTGCCCAAAAATAGACAATTTTTTCAGTAAAGCCTGCCTGCCGTCGCGTTTGCGCGTAAAGTAAGCAGGCTTACTATTTTTGGCAAGGATCCCGTCATGTTCGACCCTACTCTGCTCATACTTCTGGCCCTGGCTGCTCTGGGTTTTGTCAGCCACAACACCACCGTCGCGATTTCCATTCTGGTCCTGATCATCGTTCGCGTCACACCGTTGAATACCTTCTTCCCGTGGATAGAAAAACAGGGGCTTACCATCGGGATCATTATTTTGACCATCGGTGTGATGGCCCCGATTGCCAGCGGAACGCTACCGGCCTCAACGCTGCTGCACTCCTTTGTAAACTGGAAATCGCTGGTGGCGATTGCGGTGGGCGTTTTTGTCTCGTGGCTTGGCGGGCGCGGCGTGACGCTGATGAGCAGCCAGCCTTCGCTGGTGGCCGGGCTGCTGGTAGGCACCGTGTTAGGCGTGGCGCTGTTTCGTGGCGTGCCGGTTGGCCCGCTGATTGCTGCCGGTCTGGTTTCGCTGTTTATCGGGAAGTCGTAGTCAGGCTGGCGATATAGCGGGCGGGCGTCTGTCCCAGTCCTTTCTTAAACATGGTGATGAAGGCGGTGGTGGAGTCATACCCCAGCGCCTGCGCCGCCTGCTGAACCGACTTTCCGCCGATCAAAAACTGCAATGCTACAATCAGCTGTAGCTGGTGCCGCCAGCGGCGAAAGCTTAAGCCGGTCTCTTTCACCACCAGCCGCGCCAGATTGCGTTCGCTCATGGCAAAGTGGCTGGCCCACTGCGCCAGCGTCTGCCAGGCGGCAGGTTCGTTTGCCATGGTCTCACTCATCAGGCGAATTTTCGGATGCGGAGATACCGGCAGCTGTAGATGCTCCTGCGGTTGCAGGGGCAGTTCATCAAACAGGACGTCAACCAGCCTTCCGGTAGCGGGAAGAGGCAGTTCCTCCCGTGACCTGTCCGCAAGCGCCAGCACCAGCTCCCGCACCAGGGGCGATATTTTCAGCGTACAGGTACGCGTCGGCAATTTGAGCGCACCGGGTTCAATAAACAGCAGACAGAGCTGCGCGCCGGGCGTCGCCTTGTTGCTGTGCGGCGTTTGTCCCGGGATCCACACCGCATACTGGGGCGGCACCATCAGCATCGCGTTCTCCACTTCACAGGTGATCGCTCCCCCCAGCGCCATAATCAGCTGCCCTTTGCGGTGCTGATGCAGCGGAATATATTGTTCCTGCGCCACCACGCGGATGCGAAAGGCCACCGCCGCGTCGTGCTGGCTATCGGGATCGTAGCCGTCGAGCCCCAGTCCGTACATAAAGTTGTCCGATATTAGAGATAAACTGTCATTTTAGCCTGATTTCAACCACGACTTAAATCGGTATGGTATGCGCTCGCCTGAACGTAAGAGACAATAATGACTACTGCTATTCAACCTTCCGGGAAACAGGGTGCGCTGCTGGTTGCAGGCATCCTGATGATCGCCACGACGCTGCGCGTCACCTTTACCGGTGTCGCCCCCCTGCTCGACACTATCCGACAGGACTATGGCTTAAGCACGGCGCAAACCGGCCTGCTCACGACGCTGCCTCTGCTGGCCTTCGCCTTTATCTCTCCCCTTGCCGCAGGTGTCGCCCGGCGCCTGGGCATGGAGCGCAGCCTTTTTATCGCTCTGCTGCTGATTTGCATCGGGATTGGCGTACGTTCGCTGCCGTCGGCCTCGCTGCTATTTATCGGTACGGCGATCGTGGGCTGTGGGATTGCGCTGGGCAATGTCCTGTTACCTGGCTTAATCAAACGTGATTTTCCGGGCCAGGTCGCAAAACTGACGGGGGCTTATTCGCTGACGATGGGGGCCGCTGCTGCCGCAGGGTCGGCGCTTATCGTCCCGCTGTCGCTGGGGAGTGGTGGCTGGCACGGGGCGCTGTTGATGCTGATGTTCTTCCCGCTGGTGGCGCTGCTGCTGTGGTTACCGCAATGGCGCCAGAAGCCGGCCGCCACCCTGACCGGAGCGGGCGCGCTGCACAATCGGGCTATCTGGCGCTCGGCGCTCGCCTGGCAGGTGACGCTTTTTCTGGGCATTAACTCGCTGATTTACTACGTCATTATCGGCTGGTTACCCGCGATTTTGCTTAGCCATGGCTACAGCGAAACGCAGGCTGGCTCCATGCACGGGCTTCTCCAGCTGGCAACCGCGGTTCCCGGTCTCGCCATTCCGCTGATCCTGCACCGACTTAACGATCAGCGTGGCATTGCCGGGCTAGTCGCCCTGATGTGCGCCGTCAGTGCGGCCGGGTTCTGGTTCGCGCCGGGGCTGGCCGTCGTCTGGACGCTGGTGTTTGGCTTTGGATCCGGCGCCACCATGATCCTCGGCCTGACGTTTATCGGGCTACGTGCCAGCTCGGCCCATCAGGCCGCGGCGCTCTCCGGCATGGCACAGTCAATTGGCTATCTTCTGGCGGCCTGTGGCCCACCGCTGATGGGAAAAATTCACGATACCGCCGGAGACTGGCGCATTCCGCTGCTCGCCTGCGCGCTGGCCGCGGTGGTGATGGCGTTATGCGGTATGCTTGCCGGGCGTGACCGGGAGATCACACCCCGCTGACATTCAAGGCAGACCCGGAGGTCTGCTTTTTTTATCCCTGCGCCGCCCGCAGCATGGCCTGTACCAGCACGACCGGTCGCCCTTGCAGCGCGGCCCGCTCATGCTGGAACAGGGTGATGACAAAGAAAGGATGGGTTACCAGCTCTGCCGCGCGGATCTCACCCTGCTCGTCCCAGCCCGTTACGCGCATGTCGCCCCGCTCAAGCTGGTCGGCAAACTCAGGTGAGACGCCGTAATTGCAGTGATACCCCTCCTGAATTTCCGGCTTGCCATACGCTCTGGCAATCAGCGTGTTGTTCCGCAGCTCGATCGCATCGGTTTTTTCCACCAGCGAGCAGGTCAGCGGCGCAATGACCATCCTTCCCTCGGTATCGGTTTCGGCATGGCCTGCATCGTGCCAGCCCAGTACATTACGCGCATACTCAATTAGCGCATGCTGGAACCCGCCGCAGGTGCCGAGAAAGGGGATGCTGTTCTCACGCGCGTAACGGGCCGCAATAAACGCCGCCTCGGTGTTTTTATACGGGCTTGCCGGTACCAGCCAGATGGCATCATACCCGACCAGGTCTTCGGGGCTGGTCAGCTCAGGCGTGGCGAGCCAGTCATAATCAGCGGTGAGATCCAGAACCGCAGCGGCGTCGTCAATCGCCAGCGGGATCGCCTGGTGCGCAATAACATCGGGATTGTAATCACCAACCAGCGCAATGCGCAGCGTCGTTTTAACCGGGGAGAGTTCCATCAGAGATTCCTTATGCCGGAGGATTTTCAGATAACATAAGGAACCTCAGACTACCGATCTTTTGCAATTATCACAATACCTTAAATTGGGAGGATAAAAGCCGGGTGCTATAGTGTTGTTGCAGAACGTCGTAAGGAAATGAGGAGGACCCATGATTCAATGTAAACGCGTGTATGAGCAGGCGACCTCAAAAGACGGTTACCGGATCCTGGTCGACAGACTCTGGCCGCGAGGGATAAAAAAGACCGACCTCGCCTGTGATGAGTGGTGTAAAGCGCTAACGCCGTCCAGCGAACTGCGAAAAGCTTTTCACAGTGAAACGATAGATTTCACCGCGTTCAGTGAAGCCTATCGTAAAGAGCTGGCGCAGCATCAGGATGAAGGCAAACGCCTGGCGGCTCTCGCCAAACAGCAGACCGTGACGCTACTCTATGGGGCGAAAAATACGGAGCAGAATCACGCGCGGGTACTGGCGGACTGGCTGCGTAAACTGTGATTAACCGATCGCCAGCGCATCCACGTTGTGTGGCATCTCGTCGGGAGTAAGCGGCATCAGATGTTCCGGGCGAACAAACGCAAAGCCGTGCTGATTATCAAAGGCGTAAACATCACCAGTGACCAGCCACAGCGCACGCGCTGACGTGGCGGGTAATTGCGTCATGACGCCGTTAACCGGGTTCACAAAACGCTGGCCCGGCTGACAGAGGCCAAACAGCTCCACGGATTTACCGATATTTCGACGGCCTGCCGCCGTACGCGCACCCACGATCATTGCCATGCTGCCCGGTTTTAACTGAAACATACTTCTTCTCGCAAACGTACTGCCAGAAACTGGCTAAGAATAATCCTAAAGAGAAGTGTATCGCAGTTTTATTGCCGTTGTCATCTGGTCGGTTGCGGGTGATCGCGGCGGTAGAGATCCCATTCATCGATCACTTCCCCGCCTGGCAATTTGCACTCGGTACGTACGCCCTGCGGGCTTTGAACAGGGATTTGCTCTCCCCCTTTCTCCAGACAGTACACTGACGCCGGGTTTGCCATACCAATAGCGTGCGGCGGATGAGGCGCATCAGGAGGGGTTGTCTTTGTTGAGCAGGCGGCCAGCGGTAAAACCAGCGCCAGGAGAAGATATTTCATTATCATGATCCTTCAGGGTGTAAAAACGTCAGAGTAACGGGTCATCGCCGTTTTCTCCATGATTTCTCCATTAAACCTGCACGATTCCCCCTTATAGTGATGCCTGTTCTCACACTGACCAGAGAACATCATTCCGTAATCAAGATGTTTTGCCCCGATCTCAACATCGGGGCTTTTTTTAGTCTTCCCCTCATCTGCCTTCAGAAGAATCTATAAAATTAATCCTGTTCATGTTTTACTATGACCGGAGTCTATATTTTCAGCATAACATGCAGATACAGAGGTCTTCTGCATGGGAGTCATCCTGCCTCATGTCAGATATCATTCTTGCCCGTGTTTCAGAAACCCTCTCCACTGAGCAATCTCTCGACAGTCTGGTGCGTCAGCTACTGGAAATGCTGGAAATTGTGACGGATATGGAATCAACCTACCTGACGAAAGTCGATATCAATGCGCGTTTGCAGCACATTTTATATGCCCGTAACAGCAAGCAAATGCAGATCCCGGAAGGGTTCAGCGTGCCCTGGGACGAAACACTGTGTAAGCGCGCCATCGACAGCGACACGTTGTTCAGTAACGAGGTGCCCGACCGCTGGCCGGAGTGTGAAGCGGCCAAAGCACTGGGCATTACAACCTATATGAGCGTGCCGGTTCACCTGGCTGACGGTTCTCTGTATGGCACGCTTTGCGCGGCCAGCACCGCACAGAAACAGTTCAGCGAGCGTGGCGAGCAGGTGATCAGACTCTTTGCCGGGTTAATTAGTCAGTACATTCAGAAAGAGTCGCTTGTGCTTCAGCTTCGCGAAGCAAATGCGGCGCTCATTGCTCACTCTTACACCGACGCCCTCACCGGCCTGCCGAATCGTCGCGCCATTTTTGAAAACCTTACCACCCTGTTCTCACTGGCGCGCCATCTTAACCGCAAGGTCATGATGGCCTTTATTGACCTCGATGATTTCAAGCGAATCAATGACCAGTACGGGCATGAGGCGGGCGATCGCTTCCTTGTACAGGTCGGCAAGCGGCTGACTCACGAGCAAACGCAGGATGAGATTATTGGCCGGCTCGGCGGCGATGAATTTCTGGTTGCCAGCCTGAGTCACAGCGATGATGGCGACGCCAGCAAAGGGGTCAACGCAATCAAAACCCGCCTCAATGGTCTTATTGCGGGCGAATACGGGTTAGGCAATGCCACCATTCTTTATCCCGGTGCAAGCCTTGGTGTCGTTATTGTTGATCCTCACAGCACGGATGAAGATAGCGCCCTGCGCACCGCGGACCTCGCGATGTATCAGGATAAAAAAGGAAAAAGCAAAACAGGCTTTGTCGCGTTAGATTAAAGCCGTACACTCTACGGCCTTATACAAACTCAAACAGGTGATGGCATGAGAATAGGGATCCTCTTTCCGGTGGTTATTTTTATCACGGCGGTGGTGTTTTTAGGCTGGTTTTTCCTTGGCGGTTATGCCGCGCCGGGGGCATAAATGAGAAAAACGACCATCATCATGCTGATTGTCGCCATCGTGGCCGTCGCCGGTACGCAGTTAGGCTGGTGGTAACGCCCAAAGTAAAAAGGCCGCCGTCAGGCAGCCTTTTTTAACACAGGTCAGATTTAGCTTTTGATTTTTCTGTAGATAAACAGAACAACCAGCGCGCCAATCACCGCGACGACAAAGCTGCCGAAGTTGAAGCCATCAACTCTGCCAAAGCCGAACAGGGTACTGATCCAGCCACCGACGACTGCACCCACAATCCCCAGAATGATCGTGACGATGAAACCGCCGCCATCTTTGCCCGGCATAATCCACTTCGCCAGGATCCCCGCAATCAGCCCAAAGATAATCCAGGATAAAATTCCCATAGCTTTCCTCTCTGTATGGTTTTTGTCATTAAATCAACGACACAGAAAAGGATAGCACAGGATCTGAGAAAGGAAATTTGTGATAAGAATCACACGGCTCGTTTGAGTAAAATATGAGCAGTGAAAAATTGCCGTTCCACACTCATCGTGGGGTTGCATCTTTTACTGAGAAAGATTATCTTTCTCATTACTGAATAGTTGAGCAAATCACTCAGGTATTCAGTACGACATTGCTCACATTGCTTCCAGTATTTCTTGCCCACTCTTGAGTGGGCTTTTTTTTGCCCGAACCCACCAAAATCTGGCGTTTTTTCTGTGGAGGTGAAACGCTATTCTCTATGGCTTCTGAATAACCAAAAAGCGTTGATAACATGAACGTATCGAGCAAGTTTGTCATCTGCCTTAATCTTGTTTCTGCCAGTACGCTACTGTTACTGCTCTCAACACGGTTTGAGTGGTTCTGAGTTGAAAGGAGCCTGGCATGGTGGCTTTCCTTCCGATACCGTGCGGGCTCAACTCTCATACTTGTAGCTTTTATGACCTGTGTTAAGATCCCTGCACCTCAGGACGTGGCGGGACAGCAGGAAAATGAAGAAGGCCATTGCCGTTGCTATCATCTCAACCTTTATGGTCGTCCTGTCGCTGTATGCGGTTAACGCCATTATCGTTGAGCAGCAAAAGAACCGGCAGAGGGAGATCTCCCACACGCTCTTAAGCTATTCCGAAGAGTTAACGCAAAATATCGCCAGTACGCTTAAAAATACCTCCGCACAGGGATGCGACAGCGCCAGTCTGAACGTCTACCGAAAATTAAAGATGCGCAGTCTCTATTTCGCCGATGTGGGGTTTATTGAAAAGGGGAAAATCACCTGCACCGCGTTTTGGGGCAAGCTGGCAAATCCCGTCGCCCTTCCCTCTGAGCTGCATAAAACCCAGAACGGATTCAGTCTGGCGCAGTTTTCGCAGAAAGATTTCTTTGTCGGCAATGCGACAATCTATAACCACCTTATTATCTTCACCTCCCGTTCAGCCTACGATAAATTTGCCCCCGTTACCGCCAATTATTCGCTTCGTTCTTCCACAAAGGATTTCGACCGCACCTTTTTCACCGTTACGCCACCATCAGAAAACCTTAGCCGCTTACAGTCTCTGTTATTTACGCTGGCTGTGACAGAGTGCAGTACACGCTGGGATTTGTGCGTTACCGTCACACACCATGATGCCGGACTGGCTTCGCTCTCCCACGTAGTGATGGTGCTCCTGTGCCTGTTTTTATACTTTATCTGGGTATCCCTGACGCTGTTTTCTCTTCGACTTTATGAAGACCGACGTTCCCTGGAGCGAACGCTGGTTAAGGCGGTAAAAGCGAATACCATCAGCGTTCATTTTCAGCCTGTTATTCGGGTTGCTGATAAGAAAATCGTCGGGGTTGAAGTGTTATCAAGATGGCAGGATAGCAATCACAAAGAGGTTTCTCCTGAGCTGTTTATCCCGTTAATCAAAAAAATTGGCCTGTATAACGTTTATTATCAGAACATGATAAAGAAATCCCTGGCGGAAATTGCCGCGCTGGCCGCTGAACATCAGTTAATGATTTCACTGAACGTTGGCCGGACGGAAATTGAAGACGGCAAATTCCTGGCGGTATTACGTCATGCATGCTCAGAGAACGCGATTCCCTTATCGTTAATCAAAGTTGAGTTATCCGAAAATGGCGTTTCCACCTCGGCCATCCTTGAAGAGTTTTGTGAGGAGCTTAAATCGGCAGGCGTCAAAATTTCAATAGACGACTTTGGCGTGCAAAACTCAAATCTTGCCAGGCTCTCAAATCTCAAATATGACGAAATCAAGGTGGATAAGTCGTTAGTGGACGGCATCAACGAGTACTATAAACAGGATATCCTGGTGATCTTTAGCGACGCGCTCGCTAAACTGCACAAAACCCTGGTTTTTGAAGGGGTGGAAAGCGAAACGCAATATCAGTTCATCGCGCAGAGATACCCCGATGCCCTCGTACAAGGCTGGTACTTTTCAAAATCGCTAACCCGGCACGACCTCGCCAGGCTTCTGGCAGACTCAGCGCGATGACGCGTTATTCATTGCCCCACTGATTCAGGAAGTTCGCAATATCGTCAATGCGCGCTTCGTCTATCTCCGCCTGGACAGCCATCTCCCGCTGCGCCTCTTCACTGATTTCCTCATTGTTGTATAAGCGAGTGAGCAGCAGCTGGAAATAGTGTGCCAGCGGCGTACGCTCAGCCTCTTCTACCGGTTTCGCCGTTTCAGTCGCATACTCGTCGACGATGTCATAATACTTGAGCGGGATATCATGGGTCATAGCGTTGTTTCCGTCTTGTGTGCATAAAAAACGGGAACCCTCAGGCTCCCGTTGTCATTTAACCCAGCGAGTGGATTACATGTTCGCGATAATCGCGTCGCCAAACTCTGAGCATTTCAGCAGTTTAGCGCCTTCCATCAGACGTTCAAAGTCATAGGTGACGGTTTTCGCGTTAATCGCGCCTTCCATACCCTGAACGATCAGGTCTGCGGCTTCGAACCATTCCATATGACGCAGCATCATCTCTGCGGACAGAATGATAGAGCCTGGGTTGACTTTGTCCTGGCCTGCGTATTTAGGTGCAGTACCGTGAGTTGCTTCGAACAGGGCGCACTCGTCACCGATGTTCGCGCCCGGGGCGATACCGATACCACCCACCTGCGCGGCCAGCGCATCGGAGATGTAGTCACCGTTCAGGTTCATACAGGCGATCACGTCATACTCAGCAGGACGCAGCAGGATCTGTTGCAGGAACGCATCGGCAATCACATCTTTAATGATGATCTCTTTACCGGTGTTCGGGTTCTTAATTTTCTGCCATGGGCCGCCGTCGATCAGTTCACCGCCGAACTCTTCGGTCGCCAGCTGGTAGCCCCAGTCTTTGAACGCGCCTTCGGTGAACTTCATGATGTTGCCTTTGTGAACCAGGGTCACAGAGTCACGATCGTTGGTGATAGCGTATTCGATAGCGGCACGCACCAGACGCTTGGTCCCTTCTTCGGAGCACGGCTTGATGCCGATGCCGCAATGCTCAGGGAAGCGAATTTTCTTCACGCCCATCTCTTCGCGCAGGAATTTAATCACTTTTTCTGCATCAGCAGAGTCCGCTTTCCATTCGATACCGGCGTAGATGTCTTCTGAGTTTTCACGGAAGATAACCATGTCGGTCAGTTCCGGATGCTTAACCGGGCTTGGGGTGCCCTGGTAGTAACGCACCGGACGCAGACACACATACAGATCCAGTTCCTGACGCAGCGCCACGTTCAGGGAGCGAATGCCGCCGCCAACTGGCGTGGTCAGAGGGCCTTTGATAGCAACGCGATAGTCGCGGATCAGGTCCAGCGTTTCGGCTGGCAGCCAGACGTCCTGGCCATAAACTTGAGTCGATTTTTCACCGGTGTAAATTTCCATCCAGGAAATTTTACGCTCGCCTTTGTAGGCTTTCTCAACAGCGGCATCAACCACTTTCAGCATTGCCGGGGTAACGTCTACGCCGATACCGTCGCCTTCAATGAACGGGATAATCGGGTTGTGAGGAACGTTAATCTTGCCGTTTTGCAGGGTGATCTTTTTACCTTCCGCCGGAACAACTACTTTGCTTTCCATTAACCTCTCCTTCGAGCGCTTCTGGTTGTTACTGATCTTATGTTAATAAATTGTAATGAGCCTTCCGATAGTACCTGATTGTCCGACGCCATGAAAGGTCTTCGTTATTAGGCTATAATGCGGCAATTGATAACGCCTGAAAATACCATGACGAAAACTTCTTTTAGAAAACACCGGGTTGAGCGATTCAGCTCACGACAAGCCACCAGAAGAACGCCAGAACCCCAGCCAACGCGGGTCATACTGTTCAATAAACCCTACGATGTATTGCCGCAGTTTACCGACGAGGCCGGGCGCAGCACGCTGAAGGACTTTATCCACGTACAAGGAGTCTACGCAGCGGGACGTCTGGATCGCGACAGCGAGGGGCTGCTGGTGCTTACCAATGACGGCGTGCTCCAGGCCAGGCTTACTCAGCCGGGCAAACGTACCGGAAAAATTTACTATGTGCAGGTTGAAGGCGAGCCGGACGACGCGTCGCTGGCAAAACTGCGCAACGGCGTAACGCTGAACGACGGTCCCACCCTGCCGGCTGGTATTGAGCGCGTGAATGAACCCGAGTGGCTGTGGCCGCGCAACCCGCCGATTCGTGAGCGGAAATCCATTCCCACCAGCTGGCTTAAAATCACCCTTTATGAAGGCCGCAACCGACAGGTCAGGCGCATGACCGCGCATGTGGGCTTCCCTACCCTGCGACTCATTCGCTACGCCATGGGCAGCTACACGCTGGACTCGCTGGCAAACGGGGAATGGCGGGATGTTACCCATAAGGAGAACTGATGTTTAAACCTCATGTTACGGTCGCCTGCGTGGTCCACGCGCAGGGGAAATTCCTGGTGGTGGAAGAGACCATCAACGGCAAAGCACTGTGGAACCAGCCTGCCGGGCATCTTGAAGCCAATGAAACTTTACGCCAGGCGGCAGCGCGTGAGCTGTGGGAGGAGACGGGTATCCGCGCCGAACCGCAGCATTTTATCCGTATGCATCAGTGGATAGCGCCAGACCAGACGCCTTTCCTGCGCTTCTTATTCGCCGTTGAGCTTAACGAAACGTGCGCCACTGAACCGCACGACGACGATATCGATCGCTGCCTGTGGGTGACTGCCGACGAGATCCTGAACGCGCCAAACCTGCGTTCGCCGCTGGTTGCGGAAAGCATCCGCTGCTGGCAGTCTGCGGCGCGCCTGCCGCTGGATGTCATTGCAGAATTTAACTGGCCGTTTACAGAGGGTGTCAATGGTGGGGGGGCGTGATAGAATACGCCGCCTTGAAGTTCAATGTCGTGAGTATTCCATGTCAGATAACAGCCAGAAAAAAGTAATCGTCGGCATGTCCGGCGGTGTCGATTCCTCCGTTTCCGCCTACCTGTTGCAGCAACAGGGCTATAAGGTGGAGGGCCTGTTCATGAAGAACTGGGAGGAAGACGATGGCGAGGAATACTGCACTGCCGCTGCGGATCTCGCCGATGCGCAGGCCGTGTGCGATAAGCTCGGCATCGAACTGCACACCGTTAACTTTGCCGCAGAATACTGGGACAACGTTTTTGAACTCTTCCTCGAAGAGTACAAAGCGGGCCGCACGCCAAACCCGGATATCCTGTGCAACAAAGAGATCAAATTCAAAGCCTTCCTGGAATTCGCCGCGGAAGACCTGGGCGCAGACTACATTGCGACCGGCCACTACGTGCGTCGCGCGGATGTGAATGGCAAAAGCCAGCTGCTGCGCGGTCTGGACGGCAACAAAGATCAGAGCTACTTCCTCTATACGCTGAGCCACGAACAGATTGCCCAAAGTCTGTTCCCGGTCGGCGAGCTGGAAAAGCCGGAAGTGCGTAAGATTGCTGAAGATCTGGATCTGATCACCGCGAAGAAAAAAGACTCCACCGGTATCTGTTTTATCGGCGAGCGTAAATTCCGCGAGTTCCTGGGGCGCTACCTGCCTGCACAGCCGGGCAAAATCGTCACCGTTGACGGTGATGAGATTGGTCAGCACCAGGGGCTGATGTACCACACTCTCGGCCAGCGTAAAGGTCTGGGTATCGGCGGCACCAAAGAGGGCAGCGAAGATCCGTGGTACGTGGTCGACAAAGACGTCGAAAACAATATTCTGGTTGTGGCTCAGGGTCACGACCACCCGCGCCTGATGTCCGTTGGACTGATCGCGCAACAGCTGCACTGGGTCGATCGCGAGCCGCTGAAAGGCACGCTGCGCTGCACAGTGAAAACGCGCTACCGCCAGACGGACATCCCTTGCACCGTAACCGCACTGGATGACGATCGCATTGACGTGCGTTTCGACGAGCCGGTTTCCGCCGTTACCCCTGGCCAGTCTGCTGTTTTCTACAGCGGCGAAATTTGCCTCGGCGGTGGGATCATTGAACAGCGCCTGCCGCTGCCTGCTGTTTAAACCGTTTGCACACATAAAGGAGACCGTGTGGCGAAGAACTATTACGACATCACCCTGGCGCTGGCGGGAATTTGCCAGTCAGCCCGTCTGGTGCAACAGCTGGCGCATCAGGGTCATTGCGACGCTGATGCCCTGCACGTTTCACTCAACAGCGTTATCGATCTTAACCCAGGCTCCACGCTGGGCGTCTTTGGCGGCAGTGAAACCAATCTTCGTCTCGGTCTTGAAACGCTGCTCGGCGTGCTCAATGCCAGCAACCGTCAGGGATTGAACGCGGAGCTGACCCGCTACACCTTAAGCCTGATGGTACTGGAGCGTAAGCTTAATGCGGCAAAAGGCGCAATGAATACCCTGGGCGACCGCATCGCCGGGCTACAGCGCCAGCTCGAACACTTTGACCTCCAGTCTGAGACCCTGCTCAGCGCGATGGCCGGTATCTACGTTGACGTGATTAGCCCGCTCGGCCCGCGTATTCAGGTCACCGGTTCGCCTGCCGTATTGCAAAGCCCACAGGTACAGGCGAAGGTACGCGCCTCGCTGCTGGCAGGCATCCGTGCCGCCGTGCTGTGGCAACAGGTCGGCGGTGGCCGCCTACAGTTAATGTTTTCTCGTCATCGCCTGACGACTCAGGCAAAACAAATTCTTGCTCATTGTTAACCTCCCGGAGTTGCGAATTATGGAATTATCCTCACTGACCGCCGTATCCCCTGTCGATGGACGCTACGGCGATAAAGTCAGCGCGCTGCGCGGGATCTTCAGCGAATATGGCCTGCTGAAGTTCCGTGTTCAGGTTGAAGTACGCTGGCTGCAAAAGCTGGCCGCCCAGACAGCAATCAAGGAAGTTCCTGCTTTTGACGCAAAGGCAAACGATTACCTTGATAAAATCGTTGCTGAGTTCAGCGAAGAAGATGCCGCGCGCATTAAAACCATCGAACGCACCACCAACCACGACGTGAAAGCGGTTGAATACTTCCTGAAAGAGAAAGTAGCAAGCGTCCCTGCCCTGCACGCGGTATCTGAATTTATTCACTTCGCCTGTACGTCTGAAGATATTAACAACCTTTCTCACGCGCTGATGCTCTCTACCGCGCGGAAAGAGGTGGTACTCCCTTACTGGCGTAAAATCATTGATGCGGTGAAAGCGCTGTCCGTGGAATACCGCGACATTCCGCTGCTGTCCCGTACTCATGGCCAGCCAGCAACCCCATCCACCATGGGTAAAGAGATGGCGAACGTGGCGTACCGCATGGAACGCCAGTATCGTCAGCTGGAGCAGGTTGAGATCCTCGGTAAAATCAACGGCGCGGTGGGTAACTACAACGCCCACATCGCCGCGTACCCGGAAGTGGACTGGCACCAGTTCAGCGAAGAGTTTGTGACGTCTCTCGGGATCCAGTGGAACCCGTACACCACCCAGATTGAGCCGCACGACTACATCGCCGAGCTGTTTGACTGCATTGCGCGCTTCAACACCATCCTGATCGACTTCGATCGTGACGTATGGGGTTACATCGCCCTGAACCACTTCAGGCAGAAGACCATCGCCGGGGAAATCGGTTCGTCCACCATGCCGCACAAAGTGAACCCAATCGACTTCGAAAACTCCGAAGGTAACCTGGGTCTGGCGAATGCCGTGTTGCAGCATATGGCGAGCAAGCTGCCGGTATCCCGCTGGCAGCGCGACCTGACTGACTCCACGGTGCTGCGTAACCTGGGCGTAGGTATTGGCTACGCGCTGATCGCCTACCAGTCCACCCTGAAAGGTGTGAGCAAACTGGAAGTTAACCACGACCGTCTGCTGGACGAGCTGGATCACAACTGGGAAGTGCTGGCGGAGCCGATTCAGACCGTGATGCGTCGTTACGGCATCGAAAAACCGTACGAGAAACTCAAAGAGCTGACCCGCGGTAAACGTGTTGATGCTGAAGGTATGAAACAGTTTATCGACGGTCTGGCGCTGCCAGAAGAAGAAAAAGCGCGCCTGAAAGAAATGACCCCGGCTAACTATATTGGCCGCGCCATTACTATGGTTGACGAGCTGAAGTAATCGCCCTTCCCCCTTTCCACCCGGAAGGGGGCTGCTTTTCATCATCGAGTCGATGTTTTCACATCACATTACCTGTTTTGCCGGGATTAAAGCCTGCCGTCAGGATGGTTGTTAATTTTCGTTGTGGAATAACTTTCCGGTATATACCGTTTTAAGCCGAACGGGCACAGTTTGAACTGGCACGGGGTTTCAGCCGTGCACGGGCGATCCATCTCCTGTCGGTTGCCTGGACACGCGTTTTTCTGTTTGAACCCCATCCAGCCTATGGATGTAAAGGGCATTGCCTGCGCTATCCATACTCTACGCCGCCGATCGTTAATCAGGATCCCCTGGTTTGAGGTGGTGATGATTTCACCTGTACGAACGTAATAATCTCCCTTTAACCACAGGATATAATTCAGGCCATACTGTGTTTCAACTTTGCAAAAGATGGTTCCGCTTTCCGGACTCGCAATAGTCTCAACAACCTTCCATTCCATAAAGTCCTCTTTACTCGCTATATTGCTGTTTTGTTGTGTAAAAATGCTGCTTTTCTGGCACATCTTATGCAAATCTAATTTCGCACCATAAAATAAGCATAGACAAAGACAGACATAGTGAGAACATCCTTACAAAAAAAAGGGCAATCTTTACAAAACTGGTATGCCCGTTCTGTCAAATAGCGACTCGCCTACAACAGTTCATAAACGGATGGTTGTTTTATCCGGATTGCGGAAGCTTGCGAAAACAAGTCCGTTTATATTACCCGCGCCTGGCGTCATGCCCCCCCCCTGTGTTCGGGAGCATGAAAAAAACCATTTAATTTCATCGCGCTGGTGTCAACCTGAATAATCAGCGTTAAACTATTCATACCATTTATAAAGGGAGAAGTGATGATGCGCGTACTGGTTGTTGAGGATAACGCATTGCTACGTCATCACCTGAAAGTTCAACTTCAGGAGATGGGTCATCAGGTGGACGATGCTGAAGACGCAAAAGAGGCCGATTATTATCTCAATGAACACCTGCCGGACATCGCCATTGTCGATTTAGGGCTGCCGGATGAAGACGGATTGTCCCTTATCCGCCGTTGGCGTAGCCATGATGTTTCCCTGCCGGTGCTGGTGCTGACTGCCCGCGAAGGCTGGCAGGACAAGGTTGAAGTCCTGAGCGCTGGCGCGGATGACTACGTGACCAAACCCTTCCATATTGAAGAAGTCGCCGCGCGTATGCAGGCGCTGCTGCGCCGCAACAGCGGCCTGGCGTCGCAGGTGATCTCTCTGCCGCCGTTCCAGGTGGATCTCTCCCGCCGTGAATTTTCTATTAATGATGAAGTGATCAAGCTGACCGCATTCGAATACACCATCATGGAAACGCTGATCCGTAACAACGGCAAAGTGGTGAGCAAAGATTCCCTGATGCTTCAGCTCTATCCGGACGCCGAACTGCGCGAAAGCCACACCATTGACGTGCTGATGGGCCGCCTGCGTAAAAAAATTCAGGCGCAGTACCCGCATGACGTGATCACCACCGTGCGTGGTCAGGGCTACCTGTTCGAATTACGCTAAATGAAAGGGATTTTGCGTCACATTTTACCCCTTTCGCTGCGGGTTCGCTTTTTGCTGGCAACCGCCGCCGTCGTGCTGGTGCTGTCGCTCTCTTACGGGATGGTGGCGCTGGTCGGGTATAGCGTGAGCTTCGATAAAACCACCTTCCGCCTGCTTCGGGGTGAAAGTAACCTGTTTTATACCCTGGCGAAGTGGGAAAACAACCGAATCACCGTCGAGATGCCGGAAAACCTGAATCAGCAGAGCCCGACGCTGGCGCTGATCTACGATGAAAAAGGGAAATTGCTGTGGGCCCAGCGCGATGTCCCGTGGCTGAAAAAGCGCATCCGTCCGGAATGGCTGAAAACCAACGGTTTTCATGAAATAGAAGCCGATCTCAACTCCACCAGCAGCCTGCTGCGTGACGATCGCGCCTTACAGATCAAGCTTAATGAGATCCGTGCCGAAGATGACGACACGGAGATGACCCACTCCGTGGCCATCAACCTTTATCCCGCCACCCTGAACATGCCGCAGTTAACCATTGTGGTGATCGATACCATACCGGTTGAGCTGAAACGCTCGTATATGGTCTGGAACTGGTTTGTGTATGTTCTGGCTGCCAACCTGCTGCTGGTGATCCCTCTCCTGTGGGTTGCTGCGTGGTGGAGCCTCCGTCCGATTGAATCCCTTGCCAAAGAGGTGCGCGAGCTGGAGGAACATCACCGCGAGAAGCTCAACCCGGAGACCACGCGTGAGCTGACCAGCCTGGTGCGCAACCTCAATCGACTGCTGAAAAGCGAACGTGAACGCTACGACAAGTATCGCACGACGCTCACCGACCTTACGCACAGCCTGAAAACCCCGCTGGCCGTAATGCAGAGTACCCTGCGTTCCATGCGCAGTTCGAAAATGAGCGTGGATGACGCCGAGCCGGTGATGCTGGAACAAATCAGCCGTATTTCACAGCAGATCGGCTATTACCTGCACCGCGCGAGCATGCGTTCCGGAAGCGCCCTGTTGAGCCGTGAACTGCACCCGGTAGCCCCGCTGCTGGATAACCTCACCTCTGCGCTGAACAAGGTGTACCAGCGTAAAGGGGTCAACATCAGTCTGGATATCTCACCGGAAATTAGCTTTGTCGGTGAGAAAAATGACTTTATGGAAGTGATGGGAAACCTGCTCGATAACGCCTGCAAATATTGTCTGGAGTTTGTCGAGGTGTCCGCGCGGATAACGGATAACGAACTGCATATTATCGTTGAGGATGATGGTCCTGGCATTCCCCGTAATAAACGCGAAGTGGTGTTCGATCGCGGCCAGCGCGCCGATACGCTGCGGCCAGGCCAGGGGGTCGGATTATCCGTCGCCAGGGAAATTGTCGATCAGTACGAGGGCAAGATTGAAACCGGTGAAAGTTTGCTGGGCGGTGCCCGGATGGAAGTTATTTTTGGCCGCCAGTATCCCGTATCGAACGATAGTTGACCCGGAATGTGAAAAATACGCGGATCTCGCAGCCAGGGAGCGGGGCTTCCGTTATAATCCGACTCAGTAAGAGCCTGCGGAATACAAAAATATGGATTATCAATTAACGCTTAACTGGCCCGAATTTATTGAACGTTACTGGCAAAAACGCCCGGTCGTTCTTAAACGCGGATTCAGCAATTTTATCGACCCTATTTCCCCTGACGAACTCGCTGGTCTGGCGATGGAAAACGAAGTGGACAGCCGTCTGGTGAGCCACCAGGACGGGAAATGGCAGGTCAGCCACGGTCCCTTTGAAAGCTACGATCACCTGGGCGAAAACAACTGGTCTTTACTGGTGCAGGCGGTCAACAACTGGCACGAACCTACCGCAGCCTTAATGCGTCCCTTCCGCGCCCTGCCAGACTGGCGAATGGACGATCTGATGATCTCCTTCTCCGTTCCCGGTGGCGGCGTGGGTCCGCATCTGGATCAGTACGACGTGTTTATCATTCAGGGTACCGGTCGCCGTCGCTGGCGCGTGGGCGAAAAAGTGCCAATGAAGCAGCACTGCCCGCACCCGGATCTGCTTCAGGTTGACCCGTTTGAAGGGATCATTGATGAAGAGCTGGAGCCAGGTGACATTCTTTATATCCCACCGGGCTTCCCGCATGAAGGTTATTCCCTGGAAAACTCGCTGAACTATTCGGTTGGTTTCCGCGCGCCAAGCGGGCGCGAGATGATCAGCGGATTTGCTGACTATGTTTTACAGCGTGAGCTGGGCAGCTACCGTTACAGCGATCCGGACGTTCCGGCGCGTGAGCACCCGGCGGATATTCTGCCAGAGGAGCTGGATAAGCTACGCGGTATGATGCTGGATCTGATCAACGAACCGGAGCACTTCAGACAGTGGTTTGGCGAGTTTATCAGCCAGTCGCGTCACGAACTGGACGTCGCACCGCCAGAGCCGCCGTATCAGGCAGATGAAATTTATGATGCGCTCCAGCAGGGCGATAAGCTGGTTCGTCTGGGCGGATTACGCGTCCTGCGCATTGGCGAAGAGGTATTCGTCAACGGCGAGCGCCTGGACTCTCCGCATCGCCCGGCGCTGGAAGCGATTGCCAGCCATATGGTGCTGACTGCGGATACCTTTGGCGACGCGCTGGACGATCCCTCCTTCCTCGCCATGCTGGCCGCGCTGGTGAACAGCGGGTACTGGTTTTTTGAGGACTGAGCCGCTTTAATGCCCGGTGGCGCTGCGCTTACCGGGCCTACGATCGAAATGTAGGCCGGGTAAGGCGTAGCCGCCACCCGGCATAAAACATTACCGCTTCGCGGTTAACTCCGCTATCCGCACGATCACCTGCACCGCTTTCTCCATCCCTTCCAGCGTCACGAACTCATGCTTGCCGTGGTAGTTATATCCACCGGTAAACAGGTTCGGGCACGGCAGGCCCATAAACGACAGCTGTGAACCATCGGTACCGCCACGGATCGGTTTCATCACCGGCTCGATGTCACAATCGCGCATCGCCTGCTGGGCGATATCAAGAATATGCGGATGCTCCATCACCTTATCGCGCATATTGTAATAGCTGTCTTCGATGATGAGTTCAATATAGCAATCCGGATGTAGCCCCTTACCGACCTTTTTCGCGATCTCCATCATCTTACGTTTGCGTGCTTCAAAGGCTTTGCGGTCGAAATCGCGGACAATATAGTGCATCTGCGCACTGTCCACGGTCCCCTTGATGCTGGTCAGATGATAAAAACCTTCATACCCTTCCGTCATCTCCGGGCTCTCTTCGGCGGGCACTTCCGCATGAATACGCGCAGCCAGCGACAGCGCATTCACCATCACCCCTTTCGCAGACCCCGGGTGCACGTTATTCCCGACGATTTTGATCGTCACCGATGCCGCGTTAAAGTTTTCATACTCCAGTTCACCCACGCCGCCACCGTCGACGGTGTAGGCCCACTGCGCGTTAAACGCCTCAACGTCAAAGTGTTTTGCGCCTTTTCCAACCTCTTCATCCGGCGTGAAGGCCACGCGGATATCGCCATGCGGGATATTTTTGCCCTTCAGCACCGCCAGCGCCGTCATGATCTCGGCGATGCCCGCTTTGTCATCGGCCCCCAGCAAGGTTTTGCCGTCAGTGGTGATTAACGTCTGCCCCAGCAACTGATGCAGTACCGGGAACATCACCGGCGACAGCACTTCGTCGCCAATGCCCAGCGCAATATCACCGCCGCGGTAGTTTTCAACAATCTGCGGGTTTACGTGTTTACCGCTAAAATCAGGTGAGGTATCGACATGAGAAATAAAGCCAATTGCCGGGATATCGCCGTCAATATTCGCCGGCAGCGTTCCCATCACGGTCCCTTTTTCGCTGAGCGTGACATCAACCAGCCCCATGGCCTCCAGCTGCTCTTTCAGCAGATTTAGCAGCTTCCACTGGCCTTCGGTGCTTGGCACCTGTCGGACCCCCGGCTTAGATTGGGTATCCAGCGAAACGTAATGTAAGAAACGCTCAAGTAGTTTATCCATGCAGTCACCCTCACTTTTTGTGACAACATTATCATTAAGCAGCAAAACGCAAATATTGCGTCAGGTCACTTTTATCCCGCAAACGAGAACTTTTTACGTTTATATCGTTGTGCGTTAATAAATGTAGCTTATGAATAAGTGAGAAGGATTGGCGATTCAATGGGTTTGCCGTAGAATGTCCGCCCTCATTACGAGTCACCAAGGTGGTTACACACAAACCCCGCTTCAGTCTGCTGCCTGAGGCGTCTATATGGGACAGCGCGAAAATTGAATACACAACCCCGTTCCCTTTCACCGCTGGTGCAACTGGAACGAATTCGTAAAAGTTTCGATGGCAAAGATGTCATTTCCGACCTTAATCTGACCATCAATGACGGTGAGTTTCTCACGCTGCTCGGCCCCTCCGGCTGCGGCAAAACCACCGTCCTGCGCCTTATCGCCGGGCTGGAAAGCGTCGATAACGGCCATATCCATCTTGAGAACCAGGACATTACCCAGGTTCCTGCCGAAGATCGCCACGTCAATACCGTCTTTCAGAGCTATGCCCTGTTCCCGCACATGACCGTGTTTGAGAACGTGGCGTTTGGCCTACGGATGCAAAAAACACCGGCCAGCGAGATCCCGCCCCGCGTCACCGAAGCCCTGCGCATGGTGCAGCTGGAAGAGTTTGCCCAGCGCAAGCCGCATCAACTTTCCGGCGGTCAGCAGCAGCGTGTGGCCATTGCCCGCGCCGTGGTCAACAAACCTCGCCTGCTCCTGCTGGATGAATCCCTTTCCGCGCTGGACTACAAGCTGCGCAAGCAGATGCAGAACGAGCTAAAAGCGCTTCAGCGTAAGCTCGGCATCACGTTCGTGTTTGTCACGCACGATCAGGAAGAAGCCCTGACCATGTCAGACCGTATCGTGGTGATGCGCGACGGCAAGATTGAGCAGGATGGCACCCCGCGTGAAATTTACGAAGAGCCGAAAAACCTGTTCGTCGCCAGCTTCATTGGTGAAATCAATATTTTCAACGCCACGGTGATTGAGCATCTGGACGAGCAGCGCGTGCGCGCCAACGTAGAAGGCCGCGAATGCAATATTACCGTCAACTTTGCCGTCGAGAAGGGGCAGAAGCTCAACGTCCTGCTGCGCCCGGAAGATCTCCGCGTTGATGAGATCCACGACACGGCTGACGTCGAAGGTCTGATCGGTTACGTTCGCGAACGCAACTACAAAGGGATGACCCTCGAATCCGTTGTGGAACTGGAAAACGGCAAAATGGTGATGGTCAGCGAGTTCTTTAACGAGGACGATCCGGACTTTGACCACTCGCTGGATCAGAAAATGGTCATCAACTGGGTAGAAAGCTGGGAGGTTGTACTGGCTGATGAAGAACACAAGTAAGTTCCAGAATGTGGTGATTGCCACGATCGTCGGTTGGCTTGTGTTGTTTGTCTTTCTTCCCAACCTGATGATCATCGTGACCAGCTTCCTGACCCGCGACGACGCGAACTTCGTGGCGATGGTCTTTACGCTGGACAACTACGCACGCCTGCTCGATCCGCTCTATTTTGACGTGCTGCTGCACTCGCTCAATATGGCGCTGATTGCCACCCTCGCCTGTCTGGTGCTGGGGTATCCATTCGCCTGGTTCCTGGCCCGCCTGCCGCAAAAAGTGCGGCCGCTGCTGCTGTTTTTACTGATTGTGCCGTTCTGGACCAACTCGTTAATCCGTATCTACGGGCTGAAAATCTTCCTCAGCACCAAAGGTTATCTGAACGAGTTTCTGCTGTGGCTGGGGGTGATCGAGACGCCGATCCGCATCATGTTCACCCCGGGCGCGGTGATTGTCGGCCTGGTCTATATCCTGCTGCCGTTTATGGTGATGCCGCTCTACTCCAGCATTGAAAAGCTCGATAAACCGCTGCTGGAAGCGGCGAAAGACCTGGGCGCCAGTAAGTTACAAACCTTTGTCCGCATCATTATTCCGCTGACCATGCCGGGTATTATCGCCGGCTGTCTGCTGGTCATGCTGCCTGCGATGGGCCTGTTCTACGTCTCGGACCTGATGGGCGGGGCGAAAAACCTGCTGATCGGTAACGTGATTAAAAGCCAGTTCCTGAACATCCGCGACTGGCCGTTCGGCTCGGCCACCAGCATAACGCTGACGGTGGTGATGGGGCTGATGCTGCTGGTTTACTGGCGTGCCTCACGCCTGCTGAATAAGAAGGTGGAGCTGGAATGATCGGTCGACTGCTTCGCGGCGGTTTTATGACCGCCATTTATGCGTATCTCTATATTCCGATAATCATTTTGATCGTGAACTCCTTTAACAGCTCACGCTTCGGGATCAACTGGCAAGGGTTTACCACCAAATGGTATGGCCTGCTGATGAACAATGACAGCCTGCTACAGGCCGCTCAGCACTCGCTGACGATGGCGGTATTTTCTGCCACCTTCGCGACGTTGATTGGCTCACTGACCGCCGTGGCGCTGTACCGCTACCGTTTTCGCGGTAAGCCGTTCGTCAGCGGCATGCTGTTTGTGGTGATGATGTCCCCGGATATCGTGATGGCCATTTCACTGCTGGTGCTGTTTATGCTGCTGGGCGTCCAGCTCGGTTTCTGGTCGCTGCTGTTCTCGCATATCACCTTCTGTCTGCCGTTTGTGGTGGTAACCGTCTACGCGCGTCTGAAAGGGTTCGACGTACGCATGCTGGAAGCGGCGAAAGATCTGGGAGCCAGCGAGATGACCATCCTGCGCAAAATCATTCTGCCGCTGGCGATGCCCGCCGTGGCAGCAGGATGGCTGCTCAGCTTTACCCTGTCGATGGACGACGTGGTCGTGTCCTCCTTCGTTACCGGGCCGAGCTATGAAATTCTGCCGTTGAAGATCTACTCAATGGTTAAAGTCGGTGTTTCACCCGAAGTGAACGCGCTGGCGACTATTCTGTTGGTGTTATCGCTGGTTCTGGTGATTGCCAGCCAGGTTATTGCTCGTGATAAAACAAAATCTCAGGGGACACAGAAATGAAAAAAATGCTTGCCGCTGCGGCACTGGTGCTCGGCATGGGCGCCGCGCATGCTGATGACAGCAAAACGCTCTATTTCTACAACTGGACCGAGTATGTGCCGCCGGGCCTGCTGGAGCAGTTCACCAAAGAGACGGGCATCAAGGTGATCTATTCGACCTACGAGTCGAATGAAACTATGTACGCCAAGCTCAAAACTTATAAAGATGGCGCGTATGACCTGGTGGTGCCGTCGACCTATTTCGTCGACAAGATGCGCAAAGAAGGCATGATCCAGAAGATCGACAAAACGAAGCTAACCAATTTTTCTAACCTCGATCCTGAAATGCTAAACAAGCCGTTCGACCCGAACAACGACTACTCCATTCCGTACATCTGGGGCGCGACGGCAATTGGCGTCAACAGCGATGCCATTGATCCAAAAACGGTTTCATCCTGGGCTGACCTGTGGAAGCCGGAATACAAAAGCAGCCTGCTGTTAACCGACGATGCGCGCGAAGTGTTCCAGGTTGCGCTGCGTAAACTAGGCTATTCCGGTAACACCACCGATCCGAAAGAGATCGAAGCGGCCTATAACGAACTGAAAAAGCTGATGCCAAACGTGGCGGCGTTCAACTCGGATAACCCGGCTAACCCGTATATGGAAGGTGAAGTGAATCTGGGTATGGTCTGGAACGGCTCTGCGTTTGTGGCGCGTCAGGCCGGGACGCCGCTGGAGGTGGTCTGGCCGAAAGAGGGCGGCATCTTCTGGATGGACAGCCTCGCGATCCCGGCGAATGCGAAAAACGTCGAGGGTGCCCTGAAGCTGATCAATTTCCTGCTGCGCCCGGATGTGGCAAAACAGGTGGCGGAAACTATCGGCTACCCGACGCCAAACCTGGCCGCGCGGAAGCTGCTTAGCCCTGAAGTGGCGAATGATAAATCGCTTTATCCGGACGCTGAAACCATCAGCAAAGGGGAATGGCAGAACGACGTCGGTGACGCGAGCCGCCTGTATGAAGAGTATTATCAGAAGCTAAAAGCAGGCCGTTAATGCATAACGGGCGACGCAATGTCGCCCGTTACTCTTACAGCCCCTTCAGGAGTTTATCCACAAAGGCTGGCACCACCTCGCTCGCCAGACCGTAATGCTTCTCTTCAAATTCGCTCCCGACCTGGCTTGGCTCCAGATTAAGCTCCACCGTATGGGCACCTTGCAGTCGCGCTTCGTGAACAAATCCCGCCGCCGGATAGACGTGTCCCGAAGTACCAATGGCGATAAAGACGTCCGCCATGGCCAGGGCGCTGTAGATCTCATCCATTCCCAGCGGCATTTCGCCAAACCAGACCACATGCGGACGCAGACGCGAAGGGAACTGACAGCAGTGGCAGCGGTCTTCGTCCAGCACATCCTCTTTCCAGTCCAGCACCTGACCACTCCATGCGCACCGCACCTTGAGCAGTTCGCCGTGCATGTGAATGATGTTGTGGTTTCCGGCCCTTTCGTGAAGATTGTCGATGTTCTGCGTGACCAGCAGAAAACGATCCCCCAGCGCTTCCTCCAGCTTTGCTAGCGCCAGGTGCGCCGCATTCGGCGCAATCTCCGGCTGCTGAAGCTGGCGACGGCGGGCGTTGTAGAACGCCTGCACCAGCGCCGGGTCGCGGGCGAAACCTTCCGGCGTCGCCACATCTTCAACTCGGTGTTCTTCCCACAGTCCGTCCGCCGCGCGGAAGGTCTGAATACCGGATTCGGCGGAGATCCCCGCCCCGGTCAACACCACCACTCTGGGTTTATCCATCGCTTCTGGCATCATCCTGTCTCTGAAAAAGATCCGCTGACGCAGGCGTTCACGTAAGCGGCGTTTATTTTTGCGAAAACGGCTGAGTCGACCCTGGCGACGCGACAGCATAATAACCTCGTAAACTAATCGGTGAGATGAAGGAATGCGGCTCCGCGCATGCCTCCTGCGTCCCCGTGTCGCGCACGCTCAATGCGCGGCACGCGGGCGACCGGCAATAAATGTCGGGGCAGACGCCCGGACAACTGTTCCGTAATCGCAGTGAAATTTGACAGCCCTCCCCCGATCACCAGCAGATCCGGGTCGACGATGGTCAGGATATTCCCCAGGCACACGGCCAGCAGGTCGAAATAGCGTTCAACGTGCTCTCGCGCCTGCGCATCCCCTTGTTCCCACAGGGTAATGATTTGGGGGGCGTCATGTTTCTGATGATAGAAGTGTTCATAAAGCCATGCAAACCCACGACCTGAAAGGTAACTCTCAATACAACCGTGCTGACCACAACCGCAGCGGATCAACGGGAAATCACGTCCGACAACATCCAGCGCATCCACCGG
Organism: Enterobacter cloacae complex sp. IR5403; assembly: GCF_049238705.1. NCBI lineage: Bacteria > Pseudomonadati > Pseudomonadota > Gammaproteobacteria > Enterobacterales > Enterobacteriaceae > Enterobacter > Enterobacter cloacae complex sp. IR5403. The sequence continues at coordinate 200,783 of NZ_JBMKHP010000003.1, forward strand.
CAGACGGATATGACCAAATTCGCCGGTAATGTAGCTGCGCCCGGTAATGGGCTTACCGTTAATGACTATCCCGCCCCCCACACCGGTTCCGAGGATCAACCCCATCACCAGCGGATAGCGACGAAACTCGTCGTCCCAGGCCTCTGAGAGAGCAAAACAGTTGGCATCGTTGTCTAAGCGCACGTCGCGCTCAAGGAGAGCAGAAAGATCGGCACGCAGCGGTTTGCCGCTGGCGGCAGGAACGTTGGCTGCATACAGCGTGCCGTCGTCGGTTTCGGGCATACCCGGAATACCAATGCCGACGCTGCCTTTGACGCCAAAGCGTTCATCCGCTTGCGCCACCAGCGCGGCAATGGCGGTTAAAAATTCATCGTAGCTTTCGCGCGGCGTGGGTACGCGGGTTTCCCATTGTAGCCTAAGGTCTTTATCGAACACGCCGAGCGCAATCTTGGTGCCGCCAATATCAAATCCGTAATACATGATGCATTCCTCTGTTTGATTCAGCGGCCAAAAGACCGCTAAACCATGACGAAATTACTGGCCACTTAATACCCTCGCCGGATCAATTCGGCTTGCGCGACGCGCCGGATACCAGCTTGCCAGCAGACTCAGTAAAAGTGCTGTAACCAGCACATAAATAACGTCCAGCCAGTGCAGTTCAGACGGCAGGAAGTCAATAAAATAGATATCGCCTGACAGGAACTGATGGCCAATAAGCGCTTCAATCCCGTTGATAATCGGCGTCAGCTGAAGGGAAACCACCACGCCGATCGCCACGCCGCAGAGGCTGCCAAACAGCCCCGCCAGCAAACCGTACCAGACGAAGATGGCGCGAATAAGACCGTCTTTCGCCCCTAAGGTACGCAGCACGGCGATGTCGCCGCTCTTATCCTTAACGGCCATGACCAGCGTCGAGACGATATTAAAACACGCCACCCCAATCACCAGCACCATCGCCAGATACATAATCGCGCGGATCATCTGGATATCACGGTACATATACCCGTAAGTGCCGATCCAGCTTTTGATGTAGACATAGTTATTGGTCACGCTGCCGGCGTCACGCACCAGTTTATTGGCGTTGAAGACGTCGTTAACCTTAATGGCAATGCCCGTCACGCTGTCGCTCATATCGAGATACTGGCGCGCATCTTCCAGCGGCACCATCGCGAAGCTGTGATCGAGCTGGCCGCTCAGCTGCAAAATACCGGTGACGTGCAGACGTACGCGCTTAGGCTGCTGCAATTTGTGATCGGCGCTGGCGTTCGGGATCATGATCGAGACCCAGTCGCCCTGCTTCACCTTCAGCGCATCGGCAACGCCTTTGCCCATGATGATCTGCTGCTCGCCAGCCTTAAAGTTTGCCCATGCGCCATTTTGCACATAGCGCGGCAGCGCGCTCAGACGCTCTTCCTGACGAGGATTTACCCCTTTCACCTGAATGGCGCGCAGGTTTACCCCGCTCTCTACCAGCCCGGTAAAGTTGATGTAAGGTGCAGCCGCCGCAATGCCGGGCACCTTTTCCACTTTGTTAAGGGCATCACGCCAGCTGGACCACGGCTGGTTAACCGGCTCAATTTCACCGTGGGGGACAACGGCCAGAATGCGGTTATTCAGTTCACGCTCAAAGCCGTTCATGGCGCTTAAGCCCACGATCAGCACCGCCACGCCCAGGGCGATACCGATGGTGGAGATCACGGAGATAAGGGATACCATCCCGCTCCGGCGACGACCGCGGCTAAAGCGTAACCCGATGAGTAACGATAACGGTGAAGCCATTACTCCGCTCCCATCAGCGTCAGTTCAGCATTCAGACGACCGTCGCGCATTTCCAGCTGACGCCCCATCCGCTTAGCCAGTTGTAAATCGTGGGTGACCACCAGAAACGCGGTTCCCTGCGCGGCGTTCAGTTCGCCGAGAAGCTGGAAAATGCTGTCTGCGTTACGCGCATCGAGGTTACCTGTCGGTTCATCCGCCAGCACCAGACGCGGGTTGTTGACCAGCGCACGGGCGATGGCCACACGCTGACGCTCGCCGCCGGAAAGCTCAGACGGACGGTGATTCCCGCGATGACCCAGCCCTACCGCTTTTAGCATGTCGCTGGCGCGGGCATTAATTTCCGCAGGTTTCTTTTTACCAATCAGCAGCGGCATCGCCACGTTTTCCAGCGCCGTAAAGTCCGGCAGCAGATGGTGGAACTGGTAGATAAAGCCCAGCTCGCGGTTACGCAGCTCGGCTTTCGCCGTAGACGACATTTTACTCAGCGGCTGCCCGGAGAAGATCACATCGCCTTCGGTTGGCGTGTCCAGCCCGCCAAGCAGATGCAGCAACGTACTTTTACCGGAGCCGGAGCTGCCGACAATCGCCATCATCTCGCCTTCGCCCACGCTAAAACTCACATTGTGCAACACGTCGGTCTGCACAGTGCCTTCCTGATAGCGTTTGGACAGGTTGTCGCACTGCAACAGGATCTTATTCATAACGTAAAGCCTCAGCGGGTTGAGTGGCGGCAGCCCGCCAGGAAGGATAAAGCGTAGAAAGCAGCGCAATGGCCATCGCGGCCAGCGCAATACCGACCACCTGGAGCGGCTCGATAGCCACCGGCAGCGCCGCGCCATCAAGCAGCGCGCCGATAATCGGCATGAGATTGTTGAGCTGGCTGGCGAGCAGCGCCCCCAGCGCCGCGCCGAGCAGCGCGCCAATGATGCCAGCGCTGGCACCCTGGACCATAAATACCGCCATGATCTGGCGCGGTGTCAGCCCCTGGGTTTGCAGAATGGCGACTTCGCCTTGCTTCTCCATCACCATCAGCCCGAGCGAGGTGATGATATTAAACGCGGCAACGGCCACGATCAGGCTCAGTAGCAGCCCCATCATGTTTTTCTCCATGCGCACGGCCTGGAACAGTTCGCCCTTCCGGTCGCGCCAGTCCTGCCATTTCGTCCCTTCCGGTAGCGTCTGCTGGCTAAGGGTATCCACCTTCAGCGGCGCATCAAGCCACAGACGCCAGCCAGTGATATTTCCCGCCGGGTAGCGCATCAGACGCGAGGCGTCCTGAATGTTCACCAGCATCTGGTAACCATCAACTTCGCTGTTCGCCGCAAACGTGCCAATCACGTTGAACAGGCGCTGGCTTGGCAGACGTCCCATCGGCGTAAACTGACTGGCTGACGGCACCATCACGCGCAGCTGATCGCCACGGTTGACCCCGAGCTGCCCGGCAAGCTGCTCGCCAAGGATGACATTGTATTTACCCGCTTCCAGGTCGGTTTGTTTCACATTGACCAGGAACGGCGTCAGCGGATCTTTTTGCGCCGGATCGATACCCAGCATCACCCCGACCGCCACGCTGCGGGCGCTTTGCAGCACCACATCGCCCGTCGTGAGCGGCGCAACGCGCGTGACCCCCTGTAACTTCACCGCGCTTTCCGGCAGCTGTTGCGGATTAACGGAGCCCTGAGTGGAAGAGAGAACGGCCTGCGGCATCAGCCCCAGGATATTGTTTTGCAGCTCGCGCTCGAAGCCGTTCATGACGGAAAGCGCCGTCACCAGTGCCATCACGCCAAGCGTAATGCCAATAGTCGAAAGCCAGGAGACAAAGCGACCGAAGCGGTCCGCGGCGCGCCCACGCATGTAACGTAAGCCTATAAAGAGTGCGACAGGTTGATACATGAAATCCGTCTGTTTGCTGATAGCAGACCCACGAGTATATAAGCGAATCCGCTAAGCGTAAATGACTGAAACCGTAAGATTCGGTAATCATTTTTCCGAAAAATTCAGATAAATCATCATGCTACTGACCGAACTTCCGCCAGACAGCCTCCACCTTTTCCGAAAATCGTCCTGATACAGACTGTTACCCGTTACATCAGGGTTTCATTTTACAACAATCGACCTTTCGTTTATGGCAACATGGTCGTCACGCACAATGAAACAAAAAGCATTATGGATTAACCAGATAAAAGGTCTGTGCATCTGCCTGGTGGTGATTTACCACTCGGTGATCACCTTTTATCCTCACCTGGACGGGCTACAGCATCCGTTATCGGGCCTGCTCGCCAAATGCTGGGTCTACTTCAATCTTTACCTTGCCCCGTTCCGTATGCCGGTGTTTTTCTTTATCTCCGGCTATTTGATTCGTCGATATATTGACGAGGTGAACTGGCGCACCAGTCTCGACAAGCGGATCTGGAGCATTGTCTGGGTTTTGGCCCTGTGGGGCGTCCTGCAATGGCAGGCGCTGACCCATCTGAATGCCTGGCTCGCCCCCGAGCGAGAACTGGCGACATCATCCAATGCGGCCTACGCCGATTCCGTTTCAGGGTTTGTACTGGGAATGCTCACGGCCAGCACCAGCCTGTGGTATTTGTACGCCTTAGTGGTCTACTTTACGCTCTGTAAGCTGCTGAGCCGCTGGAAACTGCCGATGCTGGGGCTTCTGGCGCTGGCAAGCATCGCCATCAACTTCCTGCCGTTACCGTGGTGGGGAATGAACAGCGTGGTGCGCAACATGGTCTACTACAGCCTCGGCGCATGGTACGGCGCGCAGTTGATGGCGTGGATGAAAGGGATGAATTTGCGCCGCAGCTGGCTGATACTCATCGCCTCTGGCGCGGTGTCGGTGGTGCTGTGGTTCGCTAACGTCCCTCTGCCGCTCTCTCTGCTGTCAATCGTGATTATCATGAAGCTCTTTTACAGCTTCGAGCAGCGTTATGCCGTTCATCCCAATAATCTGCTGAACGTCATCGGTTCAAACACCATCGCGATTTATACCACCCACCGCATTTTAATTGAGGCGTTTAGCCTGCTCCTGATCCGCGAAATGAATGCGGCGTACTGGCCGATCTGGGCGGAGTTAACGCTGATTCTGGTCTATCCGTTTATCAGCCTGCTCGTCTGCACGCTGGTTGGGCTGGGGGCACGTAAGCTCTCGACCGCTCTCTTTGGCGATCTTTTCTTCTCCCCTCCCGCGCGGCTTTCACCACAGACTGCTACCCGTTAATCTCCTCGGCCCCCATCCGGGGGCACTTTCCCTCTTGTGCGGTTACGATTTGCTTATGCATAACGATCGAGGATAATAAAGACATTGCGTATCAGTGATATGCCCCAATACTGTTGGTATATCCCCAAGAGACTCTGACATAGCCATGCCTGAACACTATCGTTTTTCTTTGCCTGTAAAAGCAGGTGACCAACGCCAGCTGGGCGAACTGACAGGCGCGGCCTGCGCCACGCTGGTGGCAGAAATTGCCGAGCGGCATCCAGGGCCGGTGGTGCTGGTTGCCCCGGACATGCAAAACGCTCTGCGCCTGCACGACGAAATTCGTCAGTTCACCGACAGCCTGGTATTCAGCCTGGCCGACTGGGAAACGCTTCCCTACGACAGTTTCTCTCCGCACCAGGAGATTATCTCCTCGCGCCTGTCGACGCTGTATCAGCTTCCCACCATGCAGCGCGGCGTGCTGATTGTGCCGGTGAATACCCTGATGCAGCGTGTCTGTCCGCACAGCTATTTGCACGGCCATGCGCTGGTGATGAAAAAAGGCCAGCGCCTGTCGCGCGATGCCCTGCGCGTGCAGCTGGACGGAGCCGGCTATCGTCATGTCGACCAGGTGATGGAGCACGGCGAATACGCGACGCGCGGTGCGCTGCTGGATCTCTATCCGATGGGCAGCGATCGGCCATATCGTCTGGATTTCTTCGATGATGAGATCGACAGCCTGCGCGTGTTCGACGCCGACACCCAGCGCACGCTGGAGGAAGTGGACTCCATTAATCTGCTGCCCGCCCATGAGTTCCCGACGGATAAAACCGCCATCGAGCTGTTCCGCAGCCAGTGGCGCGACAGGTTCGACGTAAAGCGTGATGCAGAACATATCTACCAGCAGGTCAGCAAAGGTACGCTCCCGGCCGGAATCGAATACTGGCAGCCGCTGTTCTTCAGCGAGCCGCTGCCCGCCCTGTTCAGCTACTTCCCGGCGAATACCCTGATTGTAAACACCGGCGATATCGACGCCAGCGCCAGCCGCTTTGAAAGCGAAACGCGCGCCCGCTTCGAAAACCGGGGCGTTGACCCGATGCGTCCGCTGCTGCCGCCGGAAGCGCTGTGGCTACGTACCGACGAGCTCAACGCCGAGCTGAAGCGCTGGCCGCGCATGCAGCTCAAAACCGATTCGCTTGCCGATAAGGCGGCGAACACCAACCTCGCCTTCCGCACGCTGCCGGAGCTGGCCGTTCAGGCGCAGCAGAAATCGCCGCTGGATAATCTGCGCAAGTTTCTTGAGTCCTTCACCGGGCCGGTGGTCTTCTCCGTTGAAAGTGAGGGTCGCCGGGAAGCGCTGGGCGAACTGCTGGGACGGATCAAAGTCGCGCCAAAGCGCATTCTTCGCCTGAGCGAAGCGACCGGAAATGGTCGTTACCTGATGATCGGCGCCGCCGAGCACGGATTCATTGATACGCTCAATAACCTGGCGCTGATTTGTGAAAGCGACCTGCTGGGCGAGCGCGTCGCGCGCCGTCGTCAGGACAGCCGTCGCACCATCAACCCGGACACCCTGATCCGCAACCTGGCCGAACTGCACCCCGGCCAGCCGATCGTTCACCTTGAACACGGTGTGGGTCGCTATCAGGGGATGACCACCCTCGAAGCAGGCGGCATCAAAGGTGAATACCTGATGCTGACCTACGCCAACGACGCCAAACTGTACGTGCCGGTGTCGTCCCTGCATCTGATCAGCCGCTACGCCGGGGGCGCGGAAGACAACGCGCCGCTGCATAAGCTGGGCGGCGATGCCTGGGCGCGTGCGCGCCAGAAGGCGGCGGAAAAAGTGCGCGACGTGGCCGCCGAGCTGCTGGATATTTACGCCCAGCGCGCGGCCAAAGAGGGCTATGCGTTTAAGCATGATAAAGAGCAGTACCAGCTGTTCTGCGACAGCTTCCCGTTTGAAACTACGCCGGATCAGGCCCAGGCCATTAACGCCGTGCTGAGCGACATGTGCCAGCCGCTGGCCATGGACCGCCTGGTCTGCGGTGACGTGGGCTTCGGCAAAACCGAAGTGGCGATGCGTGCCGCTTTCCTGGCGGTGGAAAATAACAAGCAGGTGGCGGTGCTGGTGCCGACTACCCTTCTCGCCCAGCAGCACTTCGACAACTTCCGCGACCGCTTCGCCAACTGGCCGGTACGCATAGAGATGCTGTCGCGTTTTCGCAGCGCCAAAGAGCAGACGCAAATCCTGGAACAGGCAAGCGAAGGCAAAATTGATATTCTGATCGGCACTCACAAGCTGCTGCAAAGCGACGTGAAGTGGAAAGATCTGGGGCTGCTGATCGTGGATGAAGAGCACCGCTTCGGGGTGCGCCACAAAGAGCGCATCAAAGCGATGCGCGCCGACGTCGACATTCTGACCCTGACCGCAACGCCGATCCCGCGCACCCTGAACATGGCGATGAGCGGCATGCGCGATCTGTCGATAATCGCCACCCCACCGGCGCGCCGTCTGGCGGTGAAAACCTTTGTTCGCGAGTACGACAATCTGGTGGTGCGCGAGGCGATCCTGCGCGAAGTGCTGCGCGGCGGCCAGGTGTATTACCTGTATAACGACGTTGAAAATATTCAGAAAGCCGCCGACAGGCTGGCAGAACTGGTACCGGAAGCGCGCATCGCCATTGGTCACGGCCAGATGCGCGAGCGCGAGCTTGAGCGGGTGATGAACGATTTCCACCATCAGCGTTTCAACGTGCTGGTGTGTACCACCATCATTGAGACCGGGATCGACATTCCAACGGCGAACACCATCATCATCGAACGCGCGGATCACTTCGGCCTGGCCCAGCTGCACCAGCTGCGCGGGCGCGTCGGGCGTTCACACCATCAGGCCTACGCCTGGCTGCTGACGCCGCATCCGAAGGCGATGACCACCGACGCGCAAAAGCGTCTGGAAGCTATCGCCTCGCTGGAAGATCTGGGTGCTGGCTTTGCGCTGGCGACCCACGACCTGGAGATCCGCGGCGCCGGTGAGCTGCTGGGTGAAGACCAGAGCGGCTCCATGGAAACCATCGGTTTCTCGCTGTATATGGAGCTGCTGGAAAATGCCGTCGACGCGCTTAAAGCCGGACGTGAACCGTCTCTGGAAGATCTCACCAGCCAGCAGACCGAAGTGGAACTGCGCATGCCTTCTCTGCTGCCGGATGATTTTATTCCTGACGTGAATACCCGTCTGTCGTTCTACAAACGCATTGCCAGCGCGAAAAGCGAAGGCGAGCTGGAAGAGATCAAAGTCGAACTGATTGACCGTTTTGGGATATTGCCCGATGCGGCGCGCAACCTGCTGGATATTGCCCGCCTGCGTCAGCAGGCGCAGAAGCTGGGCATTCGCAAGCTTGAAGGCAATGAGAAAGGCGGCGTCATTGAGTTTGCCGAGAAGAACCACGTCGATCCGATGTGGCTGATTGGCCTCCTGCAAAAACAGCCGCAGCATTTCCGTCTTGATGGCCCGACTCGCCTGAAATTTACTCAGGATCTGACGGAACGTAAAACCCGCATGGACTGGGTGCGTAACTTTATGCGTCAGCTGGAAGAGAACGCCATCGCATAACGGTTTCCCCGCCAGCGCCCGGCTGGCGGGGGGACAATTTACAAACTCTTTGCACTTCGCCCGAACTTCCCGACTATACATTCGCCATAATTATCATTAACGCCTTATAAAACAATAACCTTATCATTTGTATGGATTATGATAATGATGATTTCTTCGCGTTTTACCCGCTGGTTAACTCTGTTTGCGCTGGCCGCGACGGTTGCCGTCGCGCTCCCTGCTCGCGCCAATACCTGGCCTCTTCCGCCTGCCGGCAGCAACGTCGTAGGTGAAAACCGCTTTCACGTGGTTGAAAACGATGGCGGTTCGCTGGAAGCGATTGCCAAAAAATATAACGTCGGGTTCCTGGCGCTGTTGCAGGCCAACCCGGGGGTAGATCCGTACGTGCCCCGGGCGGGCAGCGTACTGACGATTCCGCTGCAAACCATCCTGCCGGACGCGCCGCGTCAGGGCATTGTGATTAACCTCGCCGAGCTGCGTCTGTATTACTACCCGCCGGGCAAGAACGAAGTGACCGTCTACCCTATCGGTATTGGTCAGCTGGGGGGCGATACGCTCACGCCTACCATGGTCACCACCGTCTCTGATAAGCGCGCTAATCCTACCTGGACCCCGACGGCAAATATTCGCGCCCGTTATAAAGCTCAAGGTATCGACCTGCCCGCCGTGGTGCCTGCTGGTCCGGATAACCCGATGGGGCACCATGCGATTCGCCTGGCGGCATACGGTGGGGTTTATCTTCTGCACGGAACAAATGCGGATTTCGGGATCGGGATGCGCGTCAGCTCCGGCTGCATTCGCCTGCGCGATGACGATATCAAAACGCTCTACCGCGTGATCGCCCCTGGCACGAAAGTGAATATCATCAATACGCCGATTAAAGTGTCTGAAGAGCCGGGTGGCGTTCGTCTGGTTGAGATCCACCAGCCGCTATCGAAAAACATCAATGACGATCCGCAGACGCTGCCGATTAATCTGAATGCCTCGATGGTGAGTTTTAAAACGAATGCCAACACCGATGGTGCGGTGATGGAGCGGGCGATGGAAGCACGCTCGGGGATGCCAACCGATGTCACGCGGCATCATGAGGTTGCTCAGCAGTCGATGTAAATAAGTCATAACGACAAACGCCCTGCATGAGCAGGGCGTTTTTTATTGCAGTGGCATAACGGAGGGTTGCGTTACGCTTATTTGTAGATAACTGCGGTACCGTGCAGGGTGTTAGGACCGGTCACAGAGGTGATGCGGAATGATTTCGCACCCATTTCGTCAGCTTTTTGTGCCAGCTGATCTTCCAGAGAGCCCAGGTTAGTCCCGGCAGTGGCAGATATGGTACCGACTTTCTGCTGGTCTGCTGGCGTGGATTGCACTTCAACAGCAGCGAAGCTTGCGAAAGAGAGTGAACTCAGAACGGCGGCAGCGATGAGGGTTTTAACGTTTTTCATGATTTTATACCTTTAGGCAGATGATGTAGTGGTCGTTAGTTATTTAGTTAACGATCGATAGGTAAATGATAGATGTGATCCAGATCACACGTCAACTGATTTTTATAATGGTCGTTAAATTAATTTCATTTGCCTTATATTTCATAAAGATAAAATTAAATTATTTTTCAGAAATCACCGCTGGTCGTTGCAGACGTTTATTTTTATAATGACTATTCAACAAAACAACAGAGGACCAACGGCACATGACAACCGATGTCACGCGTTGCGCAAAGAAAAGCCGTGGCCGACCAAAAGTGTTCGACAGGGATGCGGCGCTCGATAAGGCCATGACGCTCTTCTGGCAGCATGGGTATGAAGCTACGTCGCTTTCCGATCTCGTGGAAGCAACGGGCGCGAAAGCCCCTACCCTGTACGCAGAGTTCACCAACAAAGAAGGCTTATTCCGGGCCGTTCTGGACAGATACATCTCGCGCTTCGCGGCAAAACATGAAGCCCAGCTGTTCTGCGAAGAAAAAACGGTTGAGCAGGCATTGCAGGATTATTTCTCGGCAATCGCGACCTGCTATACCAGCAAAGACACGCCTGCGGGCTGTTTTATGATCAACACCTCCGCGACCCTCGCGGCATCCTCTAAAGAGATTGCCAACACGGTCAAATCGCGGCATGCGATGCAGGAGGAGACGCTCAGCACGTTTCTGGCTCAGCGTCAGCAGCGCGGCGAAATCCCTGCGCATTGCCGCCCGCAGGAACTGGCCCAGTATCTGAGCTGTATTTTACAGGGGATGTCCATCAGCGCCCGTGAAGGCGCGACGCTGGAAAAATTGCAGGGGATTACGCAAACAACGCTGCGCCTGTGGCCTGAACTTCTTAAACTCTGACGCAAAAAAAAAGCTCCTCAGCCTGAGCGCATGAGGAGCTAAGTTCAGAGAACATCTTTTTTACACTTTGTTATTCAGTATCAGCTGACCATTGCTGTCGAGAGGGATCTGCGTACCAGGATCTTTATCCATGCGGATTTTGCCCTGCTGATCGCCAATTTTGTAGGTTACGTCGTAGCCCAACATTTTTTCAGACTTGTCATACACGGTTTTACAGCGCTGCTGCGTTGTGGTGTAGGTATCATTTTCCTGCATCGCGCCCTGCACCTGGTTACCGGCATAACCGCCACCCAGCGCACCAACCACCGTCGCGACATCCTTACCACGGCCGCCACCAAATTGATGGCCAATCACCCCACCAGCAACCGCGCCCAGCACGGAGCCCGCGATACGGTTTTCATCCTGAACCGGACGACGATGGGTGACAGAAACATTACGGCACTCCTGTCGAGGCGTCTTGACCGTCTCTTTGATCGGTGTAGCGGAAACCACCTGCGCATACTGCGGGCCACGATCAAGTACGTTCAGACTGGCAACGGCAGCCACACCTAACGCAGCTGCGACGCCAATCCCTATACCCGCCAACATTGATTTATTCACGGGACTTCCTCCTTTGTTGCAATTGGTAGCAATTTTGCAGCGCAATAAACGCTTCGCCAATAAGATAAAGGATCAAAATCAGGGCTGTTGGCCGGGACAACGTGGGTTTAAGAGAACTCTTAAGCGTCAGGAGCAAAATGCACAGCACGATGTGCTAAAAATTCCCTCCGGAGGGCCCGGAGGGAGAGAGAAATTAGTGCAGCTTCAGGCGTGGACGGATCACGCGGTTGATGCGGCCAACCAGCATCATCAGGCCGGTTTTAAAGTAGCCGTGCAGCGCAATCTGGTGCATACGATACAGAGAAATGTACACGAAGCGGGCGATGCGCCCTTCCACCATCATGGAGCCGCGCATCAGGTTACCCATCAGGCTGCCCACGGTGGAGAAGTTTGAGAGCGACACCAGAGAGCCGTGGTCTTTGTAGACATAGGCTTTCATCGGTTTGCCTTTCATCTGCGCCAGGATGTTATGCAGCACGAGGCTTGCCATCTGGTGCGCGGCCTGAGCGCGAGGCGGTACAAATCCGCCTTCCGGACGTGCGCAGGAGGCACAGTCGCCAATGGCGAAGATGTCCGGATCGCGCGTGGTTTGCAGCGTCGGCTCTGTCACCAGCTGGTTAATGCGGTTCGTCTCCAGCCCACCGATATCTTTCATGAAATCAGGCGCTTTGATCCCCGCAGCCCAGACCATCAGGTCGGCCTGGATGTATTCGCCGTCTTTGGTATGCAGGCCGCCCTCATCCGCGCTGGTCACCATGGTCTGGGTCAGCACGCGCACGCCCAGTTTGGTCAGCTCGTTGTGCGCCGCGCCGGAAATACGCGGCGGCAGCGCAGGCAGAATACGTTCACCTGCTTCCACCAGCGTCACATTCAGCGCTTCGTTAGTCAGCCCTTTGTAGCCGTAGCTGTGCAGCTGTTTGACCGCATTGTGCAACTCCGCCGATAATTCAACGCCCGTTGCCCCGCCGCCCACGATAGCAATGTTAACCTTGCCGTTAGCACCCATGTTGTTGGTGTACTTCAGGAACAGGTTAAGCATCTCCTGATGGAAACGACGCGCCTGATGCGGGTTATCCAGGAAGATGCAGTGCTCTTTTACGCCTGGGGTGTTGAAATCATTGGAGGTACTGCCCAGGGCCATCACCAGCGTGTCATAGGCCAGTTTGCGCTCAGGAACCAGCAGCTCGCCTTTATCGTCACGCAGCTCAGCCAGCGTGATGGTTTTGTTTTCACGATTGATATCTACCACCGAACCCAGCTGGAACTGGAAGTGGTGGTTACGCGCGTGCGCCAGATAGCTCAGCGCATCCACGCCCTCATCCAGCGACCCGGTCGCCACTTCGTGCAGTAACGGCTTCCACAGGTGGCTGTGGTTACGATCCACCAGCGTGATTTTGGCTTTCTTACCGCGCCCCAGCTTCTTACCCAGCTGTGTCGCCAGCTCCAGTCCGCCAGCACCACCGCCGACAATCACTATCTTTTTCAATGGTGTAGTCAACGTGACCCCCTCAAATTATTAACCAATTGTTAATTAAAAGTTATATAAATAACCCTTAATTAACAACAGGTTACTGCGCTGAAACCATTCAGATTCATTGAGAATAGCACGTCAGGCGCATTGGTCATACCAAAATTGATATGTATCAATTTTGATGGTTTAAAAGTAGACAACTCTGACAAAAAAGAGGCCCGGTACGCTTTCACGTACCGGGCCTTTATCAGGTTCAGGGAGATCAGCCCAGCGTTTTAAAGGCTTTAATACGCTGCAAGTGCGGGGAAATGTTTTTGAACTTGTGGGTCTGCTCTTCGTCCCAGACAATTTCGTAGTAATGGTGCAGAAGCTCGGCGGCGCGGGAGCTGTTCAGCGCTTCATCGTTGCGGGAAAGGATCACCAGACACCGATCGCGGTTCTTTTCACGGAAATTGCTCACGCATTTGGTTGCGATATCGGCGTACTCCTCCGGACGGTCGATCTTGCCTTCCATGTTTTCGTTTGGAAACAGGTTAGGATTAAAAATGACCTGACGGATATCGCACAAAAAACCGATGCGCTCTGCCCAGTATCCCCCCAAACCCACGCCGCAGATCAGCGGGCGATCGTCGATATTGAGCTGCAACATTTTGTCCACTTCTTTAAGCAGATGCTGCATGTCATGCTTCGGATGACGCGTGCTGTAACTGATCAGCCGGACATCCGGATCGATAAACTGCAATTGCAGCACTTTCTCATGATTACCAGGACTGTTTGAGTCAAAACCGTGTAAATAGATGATCATCGTCTCACCACGCTACGCCTTCCGGGATGTATTAAAGGGCTGCTTTATGTGCCTGCCAGCGCTCGTTCAGGGCTTCAAGCCGCGCGTTTACCGTTTTCCAGCGCGCCGAGTCCATCAGCTCCTGACGACTAAATGAACCTTTATGATACAATTGTGTAACACGTTCAGCATTGATCGGCGACAGGTTATCCAGCACGCTCACCGCCCCTTTACGATTATTGCAGACGAGGATCATATCGCAACCCGCATCCAGCGAAGCCTGCCCACGTTCAGCATAGCTTCCCATGATCGCCGCCCCTTCCATGGATAAATCGTCAGAGAAAATTACACCATTGAAGCCTAACTCCTGACGCAGCACGGTTTTCAGCCAGTGTGGAGAGCCGCTGGCCGGACGCGGATCGACCTCACTGTAGATGACGTGCGCAGGCATGATGGCGTCCAGCTTGTTATCCGCGATCAGCGAGCGGAAAACCGACATGTCTTTCGCGCGAATGTCTGCTTCAGGGCGCGGATCGCGCGGGGTTTCTTTATGGGAATCCGCCGTCACCGCCCCGTGGCCCGGAAAATGTTTGCCGGTGGTTTTCATGCCCGCAGCATGCATACCGTCAATGAAGCGCGTCGCCACTGCCAGCGCGATACGCGGATCGTCATGATACGAACGCTCACCAATTGCCGCGCTAATGTGTCCTACGTCCAGCACCGGGGCGAAGCTAATGTCGATATCCATGGCGATCATCTCGCTGGCCATCAGCCAGCCGGCGTCCTGCGCCAGTTGACCGCCCTCCTCGGTCCCCAGCAGCGCAGCAAAAGATTGCGCGGCGGGTAAACGGGTAAACCCTTCGCGGAAACGCTGCACGCGCCCCCCTTCCTGGTCTACGGCCACCACCAGGTGATTGCGTGACGCCGCGCGGATCTGGCGAACCAGCTCGCGCAGCTGTGCCGGATCATGATAATTGCGGGTGAAAAGAATCAGCCCCCCTACCAGCGGGTGCGCCAGAATTTCGCGCTCTTCCGCATCCAGCTCAAACCCTTCGACATCCAACATTACTGGACCCACACCAACCTCTCTTATCCTTTCGTTTGTAACTGACGCCAGGCATCATTTGCCAGCGCAATAAATTGTTTGTCATCTGTCTGCTGAAGGCGCATTTCAAACCATCCCGCCATCAGCATCAACACCCACGGACGCCAGCGCGCGACCTGCCGCGCAAGGGTGAGCGCATTGATATTGGCGTTTCGGGCATAGGCGGTTATCAGCTGCTCGCGCGAGGCCTCATCAGGCATCCAGACCGCAGCGAGTTCGAGCGCCACGTCACCGTCCCCGGCATATTCCCAGTCGATAAGTTTCTCGCCTGCCGTGGTATGAACGATATTCCCCGCGTGGACATCCATATGCAGCGGCGCCAGACGTAACGCCTGCGGCTCTCCCGCTTTACGCAGCCGCTTAAGCTGCGCCAGCCAGTAGGGCGTGCGTCGTCCAGGCGCCGCCTGCTGCCAGTAGCGATCCAGCAAAGGAAGTAACGTGACCCGCCAGCCCAGACGCGGCTGGCGATGCAGATGATACAGCATGGCTGCCAGCGCAGGCGTATCGGGAAGCTCGCTTTTGATCTCACCCGCAATAAACGCCACCGCCATCCAGTCTCTGATAAAAAGATGAGGTTGTGGCGCAAGGTCGGCGGGCAGGCGCTTCAGGGCGCGGAACTGGCGACGGAAATGGGAGGCAGGCGCGGCGGCATCGTGATGCTGACGTAAAACCAGCCGATGGTCGCCACGCTCAATAATGCAACTCGCGTCGCCAAGCCCGGCGGGGGCTTGCGGCGCGATAACACGGTACTGAGGGAAATAACGCGTCAGGACGTCATGACGCGTGCGCTTATTGTTGCGTAACGGCACCTTTACCTGACCAGATAATTTCGCCGGTCTGAACCAGCATTAACTGCATCTGCAACGACGGCGTGTTCACGTTGCCTGTCGCGTTAGAATAAAGGACATACTGCGCGCCAACGTTGCGGGCGATACCAATCGCTTTACTGCGCGAACCCAGGCTGTCCTGAGGCGACAGACCAAGCTGCTGCTTGGCGACCGCGAGCTGCTGGGCTGAGACCAGCGTAAATTTACCGTTGTTTGCCAGCGCGTTGCGCAGGGTTTCCGTCGCTTCTCCCGCATTCAGGGAACCGTTTGTACGGTTGTTCACGCTGTCCACCAGCAGCACGCTGCCAGGCGTAACGCCCTGTGCCTGCAACATTTTGCCCACCATCGGCTGCATTGCGCCGTTCCAGTCATAGTGGCGCACTCGCGGCGCAGGCTGTGCGGTGTCGTCCGGATGTTCGATCGGGCCAGGCTGCGCCGGAATGGTCGGTACAGACGGCACGGTTGGAACAGGCTGCGCTGGCGTTGTTGGCTGTTCCGTTCCCGGCTTCGCCTGATCCACCGGTGCAGGTTCTTCCGTTCGCGTCACACAACCCGCCAGAAAGAGTGCAAAGGCACTCAGGAGCGCATAACGGCTCATTGTTTTAATCAAGGTTCACTCCTTACAAATAAAGATAAAGTCTCACCTTATGTGCACCCAGATAGCTGGCGCTGCCGTAGAGCGTGACCGACGATCTTGCCGGGATGGTCACGCTGCGCGGCGCCTCAAGCGGGTGCATCTCAAGACCTCTCACGTCATACCAGTAGAAGCGATAATGCACCGTCACTGGCTCTTGCCTTTCGTTATAGAGCGTAGAGGAGGCTGAAGACTGGATTTCGCTTATGGTCAGCGAAGGCTTCTCCGCCGTGATGCCCGCAGCAAGCACTGAGGACTCCATCACCAGCGTCTGTTCTTCACTGACCGGGATGGCAGGACGCGCGCTGCACCCAACCATTACCAGCGTCACGATCAGCGCTGCAATACGCCCAGTTAACATATTAAAGACCTTTATGTGCCAGCATCGGTCCCAGTGGACGTCCACCCAGCAGATGCATATGAATATGATAGACTTCCTGGCCGCCATGGCGATTACAGTTCATGATCAGACGGTATCCGTCTTCAGCAATCCCTTCCTGCTCAGCGATTTTCGCGGCCACCGTAAGCATACGGCCCAGCGCCACTTCATGCTCGGTTTTAACGTCATTAACGGTCGGGATCAGAATATTGGGAATAATAAGGATGTGCGTCGGCGCCTGGGGAGAAATGTCGCGGAAAGCCGTGACCAGTTCATCCTGATAGACAATATCCGACGGAATTTCGCGGCGGATAATTTTACTGAAAATCGTTTCTTCAGCCATGACCTTTTCCTTTTAAGTTTAATCTGGCGTCGTGCGTCCGTTGTTAACACACATTGTCTGATTTACTGCGTGACACAAGACAAGAGTATGAGCGAGTTTCTCCTGTCCTTTCAACCTTCTCCCGTGATTTCTTTCCTGATTGTCCCCCATCTGGCTGAAGAGGCATCGCTTTAGGACATTTCTTTTCTGAAACCTTATTTCAGTTCATCCCGAAACATCTGTTTACAGCGTTAATCACAATGCGTATATTTCGCATTTGCATTTTCATGCGCATTTTTAACATAGAAAACGACGTCAGCCCGTGCTAGCGGGACTGTCGCGAATTACCTTCACCATTCACTAAGGGTTTGATGATGTCTTTCATTAATCACACCAGGGATGGGCAACGTCAGCCTGCCGCAACACCTTCGTTGCTGGCCGCCTGCATTGCTATGGCATTGACGCCAACCGCCGCTTTCGCTGCTTCAACCACCGAAGATACCGTCGTCGTAGACGGGGGTTTTGACAACACACAGGATCTTTCTGCCAGCCAGGATCAGGATTACAGCGTAAAAACCACCACCACCGGCACCAAACTGTTGCTGGTTCCCCGCGACATCCCACAGTCCGTCAGCGTTATCAGCCAGCAGCGTATGGCTGACCAGAATCTGCAATCCATCGGACAGGTGCTGACGAACACCACGGGCATTACGGCCCAGGTGCAGGACAGCGACCGTACCGTGTTTTACTCACGCGGCTTTTTCGTCAGCAACTACGCCTATGACGACCTGCCAACCTCCATCAGTGAAGTGTGGAACTTTGGTGATACCGCCGCCGATACCGCGATTTATGACCGTATCGAAGTGGTTCGCGGCGCCACCGGCCTGATGTCCGGCACGGGCAACCCGGCGGCGTACGTTAATATGGTGCGTAAGCATGCGGACAGCCCGGAATTTAAAGGTAACGTCTCCGCCAGCTACGGCAGCTGGGACAAGCAGCGCTACGTGCTGGATCTCCAGGCGCCGCTGGTGGAGTCAGGTAAGGTACGGGGCCGTCTGATCACCGGTTATCAGGATAACGACAGCTTCGTGGATAACTACCACTACCGGAAGAAATTCCTCTACGGTGTGATGGACGCGGATGTCACCGACAGCACCACCCTCTCGGTAGGGTATGAATATCAGGAAAGCCATACCGCCGACCCGACATGGGGCGGGCTGCCGACCTGGTACAGCGACGGAAGTAAGACCCACTACAATCGCAGCCAGACCGTCGCGCCTGACTGGGCTTATTCAGATAAAGACAGCACCCGCATCTTCGCTAACCTGACTCAGCGTTTCGATAATGGCTGGGAAGCGCACATTAACGGTATGCATGCTGAAACCAACTTCGACTCCAAACTGATGTATATGTCCGGCTATCCGGATAAAGAGACCGGTGCGGGCCTGGTGGGTTACGGCGGCTGGAATCGTGGGGAACGTAAACAGGATGCGGTTGACGCCTTCCTGCGCGGCGGCTTCGATCTCTTTGGCCGTCAGCACGAAATGATGTTCGGCGGCAGCTTCAGCCGTCAGCGTAACCATTACGACAACTCTATGCCGGATGCGGTATACGGCATGGTTGATGTCGGCAACTTTAAGAACTGGAACGGGAACATCGCCGATCCGCAGTGGACGCCGTGGAAACTCTACAGCAAGGATGATATTCGCCAGTCTTCAGCCTATTCGTCGGCTCGTTTCTCGCTGGCCGATCCGCTACACCTGATCCTGGGCGCGCGCTACACCCAATATAACATTCGTTATAACCCGGCAGGATCGCCGAATACCCGTCTGGAAAGCACCAAAGATGATGTCACGCCGTACGCCGGCCTGGTGTATGACATCAATGAGGACTGGTCGACCTACGTCAGCTATACCTCTATCTTCCAGCCGCAGGATAAGCGCGATGCCAGCGGACGTTATCTCGACCCTACCACGGGCAAAAGCTACGAAGCCGGGGTGAAGGCGGACTGGTTTAATACCCGCCTCACCACCTCGCTGGCGATTTTCCGCATTGAGCAGGATAACGTCGCCAGCAACACCTATACCTACATGCCGAGCGGTGAGTCGATCTATGAATCGCTGGACGGGGTGGTCAGCAAAGGGGTCGAGTTCGAGCTCAACGGTGCCCTGACCGATAACTGGCAGCTGACCTTCGGCGCGACGCGTTATATCGCAGAAGATAAAAATGGCAACGCCGTCAGCTCCGATCAGCCGCGCACAACCATGAAGCTCTTCACCCGCTATCAGCTGCCAATGCTGCCGGAACTGACCGTTGGCGGTGGCGTAAACTGGCAGAACAAAGTGTGGACGGACGTGGAAGGCGGTCCGGCAGGACGTCCCGCGCGGAGCAAGGCAGCTATGGGCTGGTGAACCTGTTCAGCCGTTATCAGGTCACCAAAGATTTTGCGGTGCAGGCTAACGTCAACAACCTGTTCGACAAAGAGTATTACGACTATGTCGGCTCTTATGTAGTGTATGGTGCGCCGCTGAACGTCTCGGTGAGCGCGAGCTACGATTTCTGAGTGACAGAAGCCCGGTGGCGCTGCGCTTACCGGGCCTACCCATCACGTAGGCCGGGTAAGGCGCAGCCGCCACCCGGCGCCACAAACCGCAGTAATAAAAAAGGCAGCCATTCGGCTGCCTTAGTCTCCCCAGGTCACAGATTAGTTGTTGCGGATGTACTCATCCATTTCGGTTTTCAGGTTATCGGATTTCGTACCGAAGATTGCCTGAACACCAGAACCTGCAACAACGACGCCCGCTGCGCCCAGTTTTTTCAGACCCGGCTGGTCTACTTTCGCCACGTCGGCAACGCTCACACGCAGACGAGTGATACACGCGTCCAGGTTAGTGATGTTCTCTTTACCACCGAAGGCAGCTACCAGAGCAGGCGCCATTTCGCTGGTCGCACCGGCTTTGCTGTCTTCCGTTGCATCTTCACGACCCGGCGTTTTCAGGTCCAGTGCTTTGATCAGCACGCGGAAGACGGTGTAGTACACCACTGCGTAGCCCGCACCCACGATTGGGAACAGCCACAGCTTGCTGCTGTTGCCGGACAGAACGATGAAGTCGATCAGACCGTGAGAGAAGGACGTACCGTCACGCATACCCAGCAGGATACAGATTGGGAATGCCAGACCTGCCAGTACCGCGTGGATGATGTACAGGATCGGCGCAACGAACATGAAGGAGAACTCGATCGGCTCGGTGATACCGGTCAGGAACGAGGTCAGCGCTGCGGAGATCATGATACCGCCCACTTTTGCACGGTTCTCTGGTTTAGCAGAGTGCCAGATCGCAATTGCGGCAGCCGGCAGACCGTACATTTTGAACAGGAAGCCACCAGACAGTTTACCTGCCGTTGGGTCACCCGCCATGTAGCGTGGGATGTCGCCGTGGAACACCTGGCCTGCTGCGTTGGTGTATTCACCAATCTGCATCTGGAATGGAACGTTCCAGATGTGGTGCAGACCAAATGGTACCAGGCAGCGCTCAATGAAGCCGTAGATACCGAACGCCACAACCGGGTTCTGGTAAGCCGCCCACTGGGAGAAGGTCTGGATTGCCGTACCGATTGGTGGCCAGATGAAGGACAGAACCACACCGGTGAAAATCGCGGCCAGACCAGAAATGATCGGCACAAAACGTTTACCCGCGAAGAAGCCCAGATACTCAGGCAGCTTGATGCGATAGAAGCGGTTAAACATATACGCTGCAATCGCACCGGAGATGATACCACCGAGAACACCGGTGTCCGCCAGGTGCTTAGCGGCAATCTCTTCAGCAGGTAAATGCAGTACCAGCGGCGCAACCACAGCCATGGTTTTCACCATGATGCCGTAAGCAACAACAGACGCCAGAGCGGATACACCGTCGTTATTGGTGAAGCCCAGAGCAACACCGATAGCGAAGATCAGCGGCATGTTAGCAAAAACAGAACCGCCTGCTTCGGCCATCACGTGGGACACTACGGCTGGCAGCCAGCTGAAGTTTGCAGAACCGACACCCAGCAGGATACCTGCGATAGGCAGTACGGATACTGGCAGCATCAGCGATTTACCGACCTTTTGCAGGTTAGCAAATGCATTCTTAAACATAATTGAGAGTGCTCCTGAGTATTTGTGCTTTTTTTACGTTTTCACGCATTGGCCCGGGGGGAGTACCGCGCCGTGGACAGGACATCTAAGCGCCCTTTATTTATTACACAGAGTAAAATAATTCCCTCTGAGTTTGTTTGACGGCTATCACGTTTCAGTTCAAGACGGCCAAAAAACTTGCAGATATTTACATAAAGCATGTCTGGATGTGTCTAAAAACGCCATCACCGCCCCAAATGAGGCGGTGAACTTTACTCGTTTTACGTATTAATTACGAGCCTAAAAATAACAGGTGTATCAGACAGATTGCAGGCGGGCGGGGTCGATATGGAACAGGCTGGCGAAGTTTTCCGTTGTCACGCGAGCCAGCTCTTCAATACTGACGCCTTTCAGAACGGCCATATACTCAGCGACATCCCGGGTCATCGCTGGCTGATTCTCTTTGCCGCGATGAGGCACCGGCGCCAGGTACGGGGAATCGGTTTCCACCAGAATACGATCCAGCGGAACATAGCGCGCCGCATCACGCAGTTGTTCAGCATTGCGGAACGTGACGATCCCCGAAAACGAGATATAAAAGCCTAAATCAAGCAGCTTACCCGCCGTTTCTCTGTCTTCTGTGAAACAGTGTAGTACGCCACCGCAATCCGTCACCTTTTCTTCCCGCAGGATCGCCAGCGTGTCGGCGCGCGCATCGCGGGTATGAACGATAACTGGCTTATTCAGCTCACGGCCAATACGGATGTGGTTGCGGAAAGATTCCTGCTGGCGAGGTTTCGTTTCCGGGGTGTAGAAATAGTCCAGGCCGGTCTCGCCCATCGCCACTACGCCCTCTTCTGCGGCAAGACGGCGTAAATCCTCAACGTCGTACGCTTCATCCTGATTCAGCGGATGCACGCCGCAGGAGAAGACGACATTATCGCGCTCGCCTACCAGTTCACGCATGGAGCGGTAACCCGGCAGCGTGGTCGCCACGGCCAGGCAAAATTTCACATCGCGCGCGGCGGCTTTCGCCAGCACGTCGTCCACATTTTTATGCAGGGATTGATAATCCAGGCCATCGAGATGGCAGTGTGAGTCGACTAAAAACATAATGTCTCTCTCAGAGGTGGGAAACCGGCGGTATGACGCCCGGTTGCAGGTGGTGTTCGATACGCAGTAACTGGTCGGTCAGTAAAAGCTCGCGATTGAGACCGGTCACTGTCAATAGTTGTTCACGACTCTGGCAGATATCATGAAGGATAGCGTGCAGCGACTGCCCTGAAAGGCGATTCGCCAGCGTGGTGACCAGCGTCCACGCGTCAGGGTTAGTCAGAAGCGTCGCCCCCTGCTGGATTTTGAGCGCATCCAGCAGCAGTGCGGCCAGCCAGTGTAGCCGTTCCGGAGCCTGATCGCTGTTCAGCGCTGGCAGCACGCTCAGCCAGTCATGGCTGTCGAGGGCTGATTCAACCGCACGACACAGCGTTTCACGCTGGGACCACACCTCCGGCTGCAATAGGGCCAGCGCAGCCGCAGGCGCACCGCTGCACAGCCGCAACGCCGAGCGCGCCGCGTCTTGTGACACCGTCACTTCTCGCCCAAGCCAGGCGAGCGCCCAGGATTCCTGAGGGACAGCAAGGTGGTGAAGGCGACAGCGACTGCGCAGCGTCGCCAGCAAGCGTTCCGGCTCGCGGCAGGAGAGGAAAAACCAGGTATTCTCTGGCGGCTCTTCCAGGGTTTTTAACAGGGCGTTGGCGGCGGCTTCCGTGAGCAGCGCGGCGTCGTTCAGCCACACCACTTTCGCCCCCCCCAGACGCGCATATTCGTACAGTTTCTCACTGACCTCACGCACCGCGTCGATACCGAGCGTATTTTTGCCCTTCTCGGGTTCGAGGGTGTAATAGTCAGGATGCGTGCCCGCCTGCATGAGCTGGCAACCCCGGCATTTACCGCAGCTTTTATGTCCTTCCGGCTGTTGGCACATCAGAAAGCGGGTGATGGCGTAAATCAACGCATCATCACCCATTCCCGGCAGCGCCTGGATCAGTAACGCATGATGCCCCCGACCAACCTGATAGCTGCCGATCAGCTGTTCAAAGTGTGGGCGCAACCATGGATACCATTTCATGCCTGCTGCTCCTGTAGCCACTGCGTAACGGTCTGCTGAATGTCACGCGTAACGTCTTCAAGGGATTGCGTCGCATCGATGGTACGAATGGTCTTGTCCTGCCCGGCCAGTTCCAGATAACGCGCACGGGTGCGGTTAAAGAAATCAAAAGACTCCTGTTCAATGCGGTCCAGTTCGCCGCGGGCACGGGCGCGCTTCAGGCCCACCTCAGGGGTCACGTCCAGATACAGCGTCAGGTCAGGACGGAAATCGCCCAGAACCGCGTCGCGAAGCGTAGCCAGCATGGTCTGGTCGATACCCCGGCCACCGCCCTGATACGCCTGGGTTGAGAGATCGTGGCGATCGCCAATCACCCATTTCCCTTCTGCCAGAGCGGGTTTAATCACCGTCTCCACCAGCTGAACGCGCGCCGCATAGAACATCAGCACTTCCGCTTTGTCGGTAATAACTTCATCACCAACGGATTTGATATCCAGAACCAGGCTGCGCAGTTTTTCCGCCAGCTGCGTACCGCCCGGCTCGCGGGTAAAGACCATGTCGGCGACGCCAAGCGACGTAAGCGTATCCACCACCACGTTACGGGCGGTGGTTTTGCCCGCCCCTTCGAGTCCCTCAATGACAATGTATTTACTGCGCATTTTTTTCCTTAAGTGCCTTCAGATAGTCCTGAACGGAGCGATTATGGCTGGCCAGGTTGGTATTAAAGGTATGCCCCCCTTTTCCGTCAGCCACAAAATAGAGATACGGCGTTTTGGCCGGGTGAGCGGCGGCCTTCAACGATGCTTCACTCGGCGTCGCAATCGGTCCAGGCGGCAGGCCGCTAATCACGTAGGTATTATACGCCGTTGGCGTCTCCAGATCTTTTCTGGAAATCCTGCCGTTGTAGTTTTCGCCCATGCCGTAGATGACGGTAGGATCGGTTTGCAAACGCATGCCGATGCGCAGACGGTTAATAAACACCGAGGCAACCTGGTCACGTTCGGCAGCAACGGCCGTCTCTTTCTCGATGATCGAGGCCATCGTCATGAACTGGTTTTGATCTTTATAAGGCAGGCCTTCTGCTCGCCCTTTCCAGGCAGCGTCTACCGCCGCGACCATTTTGTTATGCGCGCGCTTCAGAATGGCCACATCCGTCGTGCCTGCCGTATACATCCACGTATCGGGCCAGAACCAGCCTTCCACCCACTCGGGATGTTCGAATTTTAAGGCGTCTGCCACGGTCTGGTAGCGGTCATCTTTCAGCGTATGCTTGATGTACGGAGCGTCCCGCAGCAGCCTGAGGTAATCGCTCAGACGCATACCTTCCACAAAACGCAGCGGGAACTGGGCTTCTTTACCACTCTCCAGCAGTTGCAGCATCTCGCGCACGGTCATGCCAGGGGTAAAGCGATAGGTACCGGCCTTGAAATGAGACAGGTCCGGTTCAATACGCAGCAGCCACTGGAATACGCGTGGGCGATTGATAATTTTGTCGTCATACAGCTGCTGACCAAGCGCCTGCCGCCCGGTCCCCGCTTTCAGGGTAAAAATCGTCTCGTCTTTTATCAGGATCTGACTCTCCGCCAGCTGACGGACTTTCCACACTCCCGCTCCGCCAGCGATACCGAACGCAACGATAAGAAGGAGGACAAAGCGTAACATTTTCTTCATGACTACCTGGTTTGCTCACATAACGGGGCCAGAAACTGGAACAGCTCGCGTGATGACCAGCATTTGCGGCCATAAGCGCGAACGGGGACAACGGGCATCAGCGCATTGCAGATAACGACTTCATCGGCAGCCAGCAGCGCCTCTTCC
Organism: Enterobacter cloacae complex sp. IR5403; assembly: GCF_049238705.1. Lineage (NCBI taxonomy): Bacteria > Pseudomonadati > Pseudomonadota > Gammaproteobacteria > Enterobacterales > Enterobacteriaceae > Enterobacter > Enterobacter cloacae complex sp. IR5403. Next base: position 225,867 of record NZ_JBMKHP010000003.1, read on the forward strand.
TTAGCGTTGACTTCGACAACGCGAAAGCCTGCGCGTGCCAGCTGGTGCAGACAAAACTGCCGCATAATGCCGTTGACGCCGGCCTGCTCCAGCGAAGGCGTGAACACATCACTGCCCTTCCGCCAGAGTAAATTAGCCGCACAGCATTCCGTAATGTACCCTTCGCTGTCAAGAACCAGCGCCTCCCCGGCCTCCGTCTGCTCAAGATGAGTACGAATAAGCACCTGTTCAAGGCGGTTGAGATGCTTTATACCCGCGAGCATCGGGTTTCGCCCCAGACGTACCGGACTTAGCGCCAGGGCTACGCCCTCTTCACGCCAGTGCGCATAATGGGAAGGATAATCTGAAACGGAAAGGACCCGCGTAGGATGCAGACAGGCAGATCCGCCATAACCCCGGCCACCGCTCCCGCGGCTGATAATGACTTTCAGGACGCCGCTTGCTTTATCTGAGGCCAGCCTACGCATTTCACTTTCAAGAATGTCCCACTGCGAAAAGGGGATCAGTAATGCTTCGCAGGCTTTTTGTAAACGAAGGATATGGGCCCCGAGCAGACACACGCCACCGTCGAGAATACGCGCAGTCGTGAAACAGCCATCGCCAAACTGGGTCGCCCTGTCGCTGGCTGGCAGCGTTTCTTGCTCAAGGCCATTAATCAAAAACATGGTGGCTCCTTATGCGTGGAGGCTCAGTCTGGCAGGATGTGAGCAGCCGGACAAGGGGATTTCACCTAATAAAAAAGGCCCGGCAAGCGGACCTTTTTTATCGTCAGCGACTAATCAGACTCAGACCTTTTTGAAGATCAGAGAACCGTTAGTCCCACCGAAGCCGAAGGAGTTACACAGGGTGTACTCCATACCGCTAACCTGGCGCGCTTCGTGAGGAACGAAGTCCAGATCGCAACCTTCATCCGGGTTATCCAGGTTGATGGTTGGCGGTACAGCCTGATCGCGCAGCGCGAGAATAGAGTAGATTGATTCTACTGCCCCCGCAGCACCCAGCAGGTGACCGGTCATGGATTTCGTGGAGCTCACCAGCACACGGCTGGCAGATTCACCGAAGATAGACTTAACAGCCTGCGCTTCTGCTTTATCGCCCGCAGGGGTAGACGTCCCGTGCGCGTTAACGTAGCCAATCTGTGCCGGGGTAATGCCCGCATCACGGATGGCGTTTTCCATCGCCAGCGCAGCGCCTGCGCCGTTCTCTGGAGGAGACGTCATGTGATAAGCATCGCTGCTCATGCCAAAGCCAACAACTTCAGCATAAATTTTCGCGCCACGTTTTTTCGCGTGTTCGTACTCTTCCAGTACGATCATGCCTGCACCGTCACCCAGCACGAAACCATCACGGTCTTTATCCCACGGACGGCTCGCCGCCTGAGGATTATCGTTTCGGGTAGAGAGCGCACGCGCTGCACCGAAGCCACCGACGCCCAGCGGGGTACTGGCTTTTTCAGCGCCGCCCGCAACCATAGCATCTGCATCGCCGTACGCAATGATACGCGCGGCCTGGCCGATGTTATGCACGCCAGACGTACAGGCTGTCGCGATTGAGATGCTTGGGCCACGCAGGCCGAACATAATGGTCAGGTGACCTGCCACCATGTTGACAATCGTAGACGGAACGAAGAACGGGCTGATTTTACGCGGGCCGCCATTCATCAGAGATGTATGGTTTTCTTCAATCAGACCAAGACCGCCAATCCCGGAGCCGATAGCGGCGCCGATACGGGTCGCGTTCTCTTCCGTAATCTCAAGGCCAGAATCCTGCATGGCCTGAACGCCAGCGACAATTCCATATTGAATGAAGGCATCCATCTTGCGCTGTTCTTTGCGCGAGATGATCTCTTCACAGTTAAAATCCTTTACTAAGCCAGCAAATTTCGTTGCATAGGCGCTAGTATCGAAATGGTCGATTAGGCTGATGCCGCTCTGACCGGCAAGGAGAGCTTTCCAGGTGGACTCTACGGTATTGCCGACAGGAGACAACATGCCAAGTCCGGTCACAACTACACGACGCTTAGACACGCTTGTCCTCCAGGGAGGGATAAAAAAAGAGATTCGTGGGACAACAAAAGATAAAACTCAGGCGGTCGAATGACCGCCTGGAGATGTTCACTTACGCCTGGTGACCGTTGATGTAATCAATGGCAGCCTGAACGGTGGTGATTTTCTCAGCTTCTTCGTCCGGAATCTCAGTATCAAACTCTTCTTCCAGAGCCATTACCAGCTCAACGGTGTCAAGAGAATCTGCGCCCAGGTCTTCAACAAAGGAAGCGGAGTTCACAACTTCTTCCTGCTTAACGCCCAGCTGTTCGCCGATAATTTTCTTAACGCGTTCTTCGATAGTGCTCATACTCTTAAATTTCCTATCAAAACTCGCTTTCGCGATGGTTTTCGTAGTGTATAAAATGTTGAAAAATTTGCAACTAAATCCCGGCAGGTCTTACCACGATTTTACGTTATTTTGAGGCCATTTGCCCAAATAACGCAAATATTTTCGATCGTGATTAAACCATGTACATCCCGCCGTTGACGTGGAGGGTTTCACCAGTGATGTAACCCGCTTCGTCAGAGGCTAAAAATGCAACCGCGCTGGCGATTTCTTTAGGGTCGCCAAGACGACCCGCCGGAACTGCCGCCAGCGTACCCGCACGCTGCTCATCAGTCAGCGCACGCGTCATGTCCGTTTCAATAAAGCCCGGAGCAACAACGTTTACAGTAATTCCGCGGGACGCGACTTCACGCGCCAGCGACTTACTGAAACCGATCAGACCTGCTTTCGCCGCAGCGTAGTTAGCCTGACCAGCATTTCCCATGGTACCAACCACAGAACCTACAGTGATAATACGACCATGACGCTTTTTCATCATAGCGCGCATTACCGCTTTTGACAGACGGAATACAGATGACAGGTTGGTTTCGATAATATCGTTCCACTCGTCGTCTTTCATTCGCATCAGCAGGTTGTCGCGAGTGATCCCGGCATTATTGACCAGAATATCCACTTCGCCAAACTCTGCGCGAATATTTTCCAGAACAGATTCGATAGATGCTGGTTCAGTCACATTCAGTACCAGACCTTTACCGTTCGCACCCAGATAGTCGCTGATGGCCTGTGCGCCATTCTCACTGGTCGCAGTCCCGATCACCGTCGCGCCGCGCGCAACCAGTATTTCAGCAATAGCGCGCCCAATACCGCGGCTTGCGCCGGTCACCAGGGCAATTTTTCCTTCAAAACTCATGGTATTCCTCTTTTATTGCGAGAGTGCCGCTTTCATGGCTTCCGGCTCGTTAATCGCCGAGGCAGTCAGGGTGTCTACAATACGTTTTGTCAGACCGGTAAGTACCTTACCTGGACCAACTTCATACAGATGTTCAACGCCCTGAGACGCCATAAATTCAACGGTTTTAGTCCACTGAACCGGGCTGTAGAGCTGGCGAACCAGCGCGTTACGGATAGCCTCCGGCGCGGTTTCGCACTGCACATCGACGTTATTCACAACGGAAATCGTCGGTGCGTTAAAGGTCATTTTTTCCAGCTCAACCGCCAGCTTATCGGCAGCGGGCTTCATCAGCGCGCAGTGAGACGGCACGCTCACCGGCAGGGGCAGTGCACGTTTTGCGCCCGCAGCTTTACAGGCAGCGCCTGCACGCTCAACCGCTTCTTTATGACCCGCGATAACCACCTGGCCTGGCGAGTTAAAGTTTACCGGAGAAACGACCTGACCTTCAGCAGATTCTTCACAGGCTTTAGCGATAGACGCATCATCCAGACCGATGATGGCAGACATGCCGCCCGTGCCCTCTGGCACCGCTTCCTGCATGAATTTACCACGCAATTCAACCAGGCTTACCGCGTCAGCGAAGGCAATCACCCCTGCGCAGACCAGCGCAGAGTATTCACCCAGGCTATGACCCGCCATCAGCGTCGGCGCTTTGCCGCCCTGCTGCTGCCATACGCGCCACAATGCGACGGAGGCTGCCAGCAGTGCCGGTTGAGTCTGCCAGGTTTTGTTCAGCTCTTCAGCGGGGCCCTGTTGGGTCAGCGCCCACAGATCATAACCCAGCGCGTCAGAGGCTTCACGGAAAGTCTCTTCAATAACCGGATAGTTTGCTGCCATTTCAGACAACATCCCAACAGTTTGCGAGCCCTGTCCCGGGAACACAAAAGCAAATTGCGTCATTTTTTAATCCTTATCCTAGAAACGAACCAGCGCGGAACCCCAGGTGAACCCGCCACCAAAGGCTTCAAGCAAGACCAGTTGGCCCCGTTTAATTCGTCCATCGCGTACCGCTTCGTCAAATGCGCACGGTACCGATGCCGCAGAGGTGTTGCCGTGGCGATCGAGCGTCACCACAACGTTATCCATAGACATGCCCAGCTTCTTCGCCGTCGCGCTGATAATACGCAGGTTAGCCTGATGAGGTACCAGCCAGTCGAGTGCGGCGCGGTCCAGATTGTTCGCTTCCAGCGTCTCATCAACGATGTGAGCCAGTTCAGTCACGGCCACTTTAAACACTTCGTTACCCGCCATTGTCAGGTAAATCGAACTGTCCGGATTAACGCGATCGGCGTTAGGCAGCGTTAACAGCTCGCCGTAGCGGCCATCGGCATGCAGGTGCGTGGAGATGATGCCCGGCTCTTCGGACTGCCCCAGCAGCACCGCGCCCGCGCCATCGCCAAAAATAATGATCGTTCCGCGATCGGTTGGATCGCAGGTACGCGCCAGCACGTCAGCACCGATCACCAGCGCATATTTTACGGCGCCCGATTTTACATACTGATCGGCGATGCTCAGCGCATAGGTGAAACCCGCGCACGCTGCTGCAACATCAAATGCCGGGCAGCCTTTGATACCGAGCATGTTCTGCACCTGGCACGCTGCGCTTGGGAAGGCATGCGTGGCAGAGGTGGTCGCCACCACAATAAGCCCGATCTGTTCTTTATCAATGCCAGCCATCTCAAGCGCTCGCTGAGCGGCTTCGTAGCCCATGGTGGACACAGTTTCGTCTGGCGCGGCGATACGACGTTCACGGATACCTGTGCGCGTGACAATCCACTCGTCAGACGTATCTACCATTTTTTCAAGATCGGCGTTGGTACGCACTTGTTTTGGCAGGTAGCTGCCGGTACCTAAAATCTTCGTATACATGTACGCTCAGTCACTTTTAGCTAATACAGATCCCAGGCGAGCGGCAATCCTCTGAGGGACTTGTCGCTGCACCGCCTGCACTGCCTGTTCAATCGCGACGGTAAATGCTCGCTGATTGGCGGCGCCATGACTCTTAATCACGATGCCGCGCAATCCTAACAGACAGGCGCCATTATACTGGTCGGGGTTGAGGTGACTGAATCGCCGCGTCAGGCTTTTTTGTAACCAACGCTTTAATAAAATCAGCCACCAGGACCTTTTTTTACCTTCTCCCTGCGATTTCAGCAGAGAAAGGAACATTCGCACGACCCCTTCCATGGTCTTCAACGTCACGTTTCCGGTGAAGCCATCACACACTAATACATCCGTTTTGCCCGTCAGCAACTCATTGGCTTCGAGATAACCAATATAGTTGATGGAGGGAACCTGTTTGAGTATTTCCGCAGCGTCGCGGATACTGTCCAGGCCTTTGGTCTCTTCTTCACCAATATTCAATAACGCAACGCGGGGATTGTTAATCCCGACCACGTCTTCTGCCAGCACCGACCCCATAACGGCAAACTGAGCCAGCATTGTGCTATCACAATCCACGTTAGCGCCCAGATCCAGCACCACCGTTTTGCCCTTCTGCTGATGCGGTAACACCGTCACCAGCGCCGGACGCTCAATGCCCTCAATCGGCTTGAGCAATAATTTCGACAGCCCCATCAGCGCGCCAGTATTTCCCGCGCTGACGCAAGCCTGCGCTCGCCCTTCTTTCACCAGCTCCAGCGCCATTCGCATAGAGCTACCGCGGCTATTACGAATAGCCTGCGATGGCCGGGCATCACTGGCAATAACTGACTGCGCAGGAATAATCTGCAGACGCGAACGTTGTTCAAAGTCAGCTTTTGCAAGTAATGGCGTGATTGTGTCGGGATTACCGACTAAAAGAAGTGTGAGTTGCGAATTAGAATTCAGTGCCTGCAATGCTGCAGGCACTGTCACGGTAGGGCCAAAATCTCCCCCCATGACATCTAACGCCAGGGTTAGACGTGTCAAGGTATCGTCGCAGCCTGGTTCGGTAAACTCCCCGTTTGCACGGGGAAGTTCCTCACTAAGCCTAATCACGCTGACGCGTGATTACTTAGTGATAACCTTGCGGCCGCGGTAGAAACCGTCAGCGGTGATGTGGTGACGCAGGTGTTTCTCACCAGAAGTCTTATCTACAGACAGGCTGGTAACTGCGGTCAGCGCGTCATGGGAACGACGCATGCCACGTTTGGAACGGGTTGGTTTATTCTGTTGTACGGCCATGGACCTTACTCCTCAATTACTTACGCTTTAAGCTGGCTAATACGGCAAATGGGTTTGGTTTTTGCGCTTCATCAGGCAGTTCCCCAAAGACCATGTCCGCCTCGGACACTTCACAGTGTTCAGAATCATGCACCGGAACGACTGGCAGGGAGAGGATGACTTCATCTTCAACCAGCGCCAGAAGATCGATTTCACCGAATTCGTTAACCTCAATCGGCTCATACGCTTCCGGGAGTGCTTCAGCCTGTTCGTCAGAACGAACCGGACTAAAACAATACGTTGTGTGAACATGCTGTACAAACGGTTTCCCGCAACGCTGACATTCGAGCGTTACCGTCACCTTTGCATCACCGGTTAACACGGCGAGACGCTGGTTGTCGATAGCGAACGACATGGAGCATTCTACATCACTGTCCACACTGACTACAGATTCGGCAATACGCTCAGCCTGATCGGAAGAATAGATTCCTTCGTAATCGAGGCGTTTTTGAGCCGTACGAACCGGATCAAGAGTCAGGGGTAATTTTACCTTTTGCATAGGGCGCGCATATTAACTTTGTAACGTCATAGAGTCAAAGAAAAAGGCAACCAGAGCTGCCTTTTGCCAATTATTCGCACACATTGCGGCCTGTAGTTTAAAATGGCTGGCATCGATACGCTATATCTGGTGATAAAAATATGCCAAATCTCGTCCTTGCTTCCACTTCACCTTATCGCCGAATGCTGCTGGAAAAGCTCGGGATCCCGTTTGAATGCGCCACGCCGGAGGTGGATGAAACGCCACAGCCGGGCGAGTCACCGCGTCATCTGGTGACCCGTCTCGCGAAAGAGAAAGCACAGTCACTGGCCGTACGTTACCCCGCACATCTGATTATAGGCTCCGATCAGGTTTGTGTACTGGACGGCGAAATCACCGGTAAACCGCATACGGAAGAAAACGCCTGCCAGCAGTTGATGCGAGCACGTGGCACTATCGTAACCTTTTATACGGGTCTTGCGCTCTACAACTCCGCCTCAGGCCATCTGCAAACGGAATGTGAACCCTTCGACGTGCACTTCCGTCATCTCAGCGAGCAGGAGATTATGGATTATGTGCGTCGGGAACGTCCGCTAAACTGTGCGGGGAGCTTTAAAAGTGAAGGGCTGGGGATTGCGCTGTTCGACAAGCTGGATGGTCGCGATCCCAACACGCTGGTGGGGTTGCCGCTGATTGCGCTGTGCCAGATGTTAAGGCGAGAAGAGTGTAATCCACTGACGATGTGACTTTTGCCCAGCGGCGCTTCGCTTGCATGGGCCTACTACGCTGCGGCCTGATGCCCTCACCCCGGCCCTCTCCCACAGGGAGAGGGAGCAAACATTAAAAACGGCAACATTCGTTGCCGTTTGACGTTTACCTTAGCCGCGCAAAACCTTAAGACAGCGTTTAAGCTGCTCATCCAGCGGCGCTTCAATACGGATAACTTCACCGGTATTAGGATGGGTGAACTTCAGCGCTGCCGCATGCAGGAACAGACGCGACAGCCCGGTCCCCGCCAGCTGCTTATCAAATTCGCGATCGCCATAGCGGTCATCAAACGCAATCGGATGGCCCGCAAACTGGGTATGGACGCGAATCTGGTGAGTACGCCCTGTCACCGGACTACAGCGCACAAGCGTGGCGAATTCGTAGCGCTCTTCGACTTTAAAGCGCGTCTCAGACGGTTTCCCTTCCTGATTAACACGAACAATGCGCTCGCCGCTTTGCAAAATATTTTTCAGCAGCGGCGCCTGCACCACTTTCACGTGGGACTGCCACTGGCCGCGCACCAGCGCCAGATAATCTTTCTGCATCCCTTTTTCGCGCAGCTGTTCATGCAGTGAACGCAGCGCAGAACGCTTTTTCGCCACCAGCAGTACGCCAGAAGTATCACGGTCAAGACGATGAACCAGTTCGAGGAAACGCGCTTCCGGGCGCAGCGCGCGTAACCCTTCAATCACGCCGAAGCTCAGGCCGCTCCCCCCGTGTACCGCCGTTCCGGACGGTTTATTCAGCACCAGAATGTGGTCGTCCTCATAAAGGATAACGTCGCTCAGGGCCGCGACTTTTTGCAGCTTCGGAGAAACGACCTCTTCTTCACGCTCTGCAACACGTACCGGTGGAATACGGACTTCATCGCCCGCCTCGAGCTTATACTCGGGCTTCACGCGTTTTTTGTTCACCCGCACCTCGCCCTTACGCAAGATGCGATAAATCATACTTTTTGGCACGCCCTTCAACTGGGTGCGCAAAAAATTATCGATACGTTGCCCCGCCTCGTCGTCGGCGATGGCAACCATTTTTACGGCTGGAGTCTCTGTTTTCATGGTTGGCGATTCTAAATAGCGTCAGACATTAGCGCCACTCATTTTTCTATGCTTATATTTACTTTTATCCGGACCACTCCCCTTTCGCGCAATCGATTTGGTGGTTATTAAACCAATCACCCCGTTGAAGTGAAGAAACTGTGAGTAACCGGGTGATAATTGGTAAAAGTCATCTTGCTATAACCCGGCGAGCAGTGGAATAATGAATCCGTTTTCCGCGTTAAATCCGGGTTTTGTAAGGATGTCGACGGAATGACCAATTTTGTCTGACCGATCATCCACGCAGCAATGGCGTAAGACGTATTGATCTTTCAGGCAGTTAGCGGGCTGCGGGTTGCAGTACTTCCCGGTATAAGGATTGTTCTCTGGAGAGTTTTCCCAGGCAATTCCCCTGATAATTGCGCTGTGTTTCCGTATGAAACACAGGCAACCGACACTCTGCGCCTCTTAAGCGAGCGACAACCGTGAGGTTGGCGACGTGAATAGACACGAGGCCATCGGTTCATACCCCGGAAAGCGTCACCTTGCCCGCAGCTTTGTCGTCAATGTAAGAATAACGAGTAAGTTACGATGAAAAGAATGTTAATCAACGCAACTCAGCAAGAAGAGTTGCGTGTCGCCCTTGTGGATGGGCAGCGCCTGTACGATCTGGATATCGAAAGTCCTGGACACGAACAGAAAAAAGCGAACATTTACAAAGGCAAAATCACCCGCATTGAACCAAGCCTTGAAGCTGCATTTGTCGATTACGGTGCTGAGCGTCACGGTTTCCTTCCTCTCAAAGAAATCGCCCGCGAATATTTTCCTGCAAACTACAACTCCCATGGCCGTCCGAACATTAAAGATGTTCTGCGTGAAGGTCAGGAAGTTATCGTCCAGATCGATAAAGAAGAGCGTGGCAACAAAGGCGCCGCACTGACCACCTTTATCAGTCTGGCAGGAAGCTATCTGGTATTGATGCCAAACAACCCGCGTGCGGGTGGCATCTCTCGCCGTATCGAAGGCGATGACCGTACCGAGCTGAAAGAAGCGCTGGCAAGTCTTGAACTGCCAGACGGCATGGGCCTTATCGTGCGCACCGCAGGCGTCGGCAAATCTGCCGAAGCGTTGCAGTGGGACCTGAGCTTCCGCCTGAAGCACTGGGAAGCCATTAAGAAAGCGGCTGAGAGCCGTCCTGCTCCGTTCCTGATCCACCAGGAAAGCAACGTCATTGTGCGTGCCTTCCGTGATTATCTGCGTCAGGACATCGGTGAAATTCTGATTGATAACCCGAAAGTGCTTGAGCTGGCTCGCCAGCACATCGCCGCGCTGGGTCGCCCGGATTTCACCAGCAAAATTAAACTGTACACCGGTGAAATCCCGCTGTTCAGCCACTATCAGATTGAATCCCAGATCGAGTCTGCCTTCCAGCGTGAAGTGCGTCTGCCGTCCGGCGGTTCTATCGTTATTGATACCACCGAAGCGCTGACCGCTATCGATATCAACTCCGCGCGTGCAACCCGCGGCGGCGACATCGAAGAGACTGCCTTCAACACCAACCTTGAAGCCGCTGATGAAATCGCCCGCCAGCTCCGCCTGCGCGACCTGGGTGGTCTGATTGTTATCGACTTCATCGACATGACCCCGGTTCGCCACCAGCGTGCGGTTGAAAACCGTCTGCGTGAAGCGGTGCGCCAGGATCGCGCACGTATCCAGATTAGCCATATCTCGCGCTTCGGCCTGCTGGAAATGTCCCGTCAGCGCCTCAGCCCGTCACTCGGCGAGTCCAGCCATCACGTCTGCCCGCGCTGTTCCGGGACAGGTACCGTGCGTGACAATGAATCGCTCTCCCTCTCTATTCTGCGTCTGATTGAAGAAGAAGCGCTGAAAGAGAACACCAAAGAGGTTCACGCCATTGTTCCGGTGCCGATTGCCTCCTACCTGCTGAACGAAAAACGTGCAGCGGTGAGTGCAATCGAAGCGCGTCAGGGCGGCGTTCGCTGCATCATCGTGCCAAACGACGAGATGCAAACTCCGCACTATCATGTACTGCGCGTGCGTAAAGGCGAAGAGACAAGCACCCTCAGCTACCTGCTGCCGAAGCTGCATGAAGAAGAAATGGCGCTGCCATCTGATGAAGAGCCTGCCGAGCGTAAACTGCCTGAGCAGCCTGCATTAGCAACCTTCATCATGCCGGAAGCCCCGCCGGAAGCGACGCTGGAAAAACCAGCGGCAAAACCTGCCGTGCAAAAGGCAGCCCCTGCCGCGCCAAAAGCGCAGCCTGAGCAGCCGGGTCTCCTGAGCCGCTTCTTCGGCGCGCTGAAAAAAATGTTTGCTGGCGAAGAAGTTCAGCCTGAGCAGCCGAAAGAAGCGCCAAAAGAAGCGAAACCAGAGCGTCAGCAGGATCGTCGTAAGCGTCAGAACAATCGTCGCGATCGCAATGACCGCAACGACCGCAACGACCGTAGCGATCGTAACGAGCGCCGTGATAATCGTTCCGAGAACAACGAAGGTCGTGAACAACGCGAGGACAACCGTCGCAACCGTCGCGAGAAGCAACAGCAGAACGTTGAAGATCGTGAGATTCGCCAGCAGGCGGGCGATGAGTCCGAGAAGAGCAAACAGCGTGACGAGCAGCAGCCTCGCCGCGAGCGTAACCGTCGTCGTAACGACGAGAAACGCCAGGCCCAGCAGGAAGTCAAAAACCTGAACCGCGAAGCGCCTGTTGAACAGCAGGACACGGAGCAGGAAGAGCGTACTCAGGTTATGCCGCGTCGTAAGCAGCGTCAGCTGACCCAGAAAGTACGTGTGGGTGCTATTCAGACGGAAGAAAACGACGTTATCGCGGTTGAAGCAGCAGAAAGCACAACGGGTACCCAGGTTGCAAAAGTTGACCTGCCAGCCGTAGTGGAAAATCAGGTTGAGCAGGACGAAAGCAGCGAAAACCGTGACAACGCAGGTATGCCGCGTCGCTCCCGTCGTTCTCCGCGTCATCTGCGCGTGAGCGGTCAGCGTCGTCGTCGTTACCGTGACGAGCGTTACCCGACTCAGTCGCCAATGCCGCTGACCGTGGCGTGCGCGTCACCTGAGATGGCATCCGGTAAAGTCTGGATCCGTTATCCAGTTGCTCGCCCGGAGCAGGCTGTTGAAGAACAGGCTGTGACCGAAGAGGTGATTGCACCGGTAGCAGCGGTGGAAGATGTCGTGACTGAAGCAGCAACCGTGGTTGAACCGCAGGTTGTTGACACGGCGGCACCGCAGGCTGTGGAAGTGGAAACGACCCATCCTGAAGTGATTGCTGCGCCGGTTGATGCCGCCCCGCAGATCATTGCCGAAGAAGATACCGTGGTGGCTGAAGAAGTCGCGGAGGAAGCTGAACCGGTCTCCGCAGCAGAAGAGCCCGCAGACGTTGCCGTCGAGACGGTGACGGAAGAGGTTGTTCAGGACGTCGAGATTCAGGTTGAACCTGTTGTCGAAGAGGTCAAAGCGCCTGAAGTGAAATCCGAGCCGGTTGAGGTCGTTGCCGCTCCAGCGCCTGCTCACGTAGCTACCGCGCCGATGACTCGCGCCCCGGCACCTGAGTATGTACCTGAAGCGCCACGCCATAGCGACTGGGTTCGTCCGGCATTCAACTTCGAAGGCAAAGGTGCTGCCGGTGGTCACAGTGCGACGCACATGGCTACTGCGCCAGCGACCCGTCCTCAGCCTGTTGAATAACGCACGCTAAGTAAGACTGAAAGCCGACCTTCGGGTCGGCTTTTTTATGGCTGTTGCAGGGGCTTTCTCATTCCGGTGACCTCCGGCATTATCTGCCGCATCAGCTCCAGAAAACGCCGCAAGCGCGCCGGATAATAACGAGACCAGGGGTAAACCAGATGTACCGGTAACGCTGCCGGCTGCCACTCTGGCAGTAAATGCACCAGTCTTCCTTCCCGAATATCATCCTGTACCGTCCAGCTGGATACCACCGCAACGCCAAGCCCGGTGAGTGCAGTATTGCGCGCCACATACAGGCTGTCGGTACTCAGGCGTGGCGTAATGGTAACCCGCGCCGGGGCGGATGATGCATCGTGGAAAAGCTCCACATGGCGTTGATAAAAAGAGCTGATGGCAATCCAGGGAAGCTGTTGCAAATCTTCCGGCGTTTTAACCGCGGGATAACGGGCCAGTAATTCCGGTGACGCCACCACCGAGCGCGGCACTTCAGCCAGCAGCACGGACACGGTTGCCGGATCGACTTCCACACCCACCCGAATAGCACAGTCAAGGTTATCGCCGAGGAAATCAACCGAGCGATCGTTAAGCATCCACTCAACAGAAAGCTGGGGATAGCGCTGCAAAAATTCGGTTAACGGTTTCAGAAGCTGATCCTGGCCAAACGCGTGCGGGGCGCGCACCCTCAGCACCCCAACCGGTTCATCTTCCGTCTGCCCTACCTCGTCTTCCAGCGCCAGCCAGCTGTCAATCACCCGTCGGGCATGCTGATAGCAGCGTTCGCCGTCATCGGTCAGCCGGGTCGTATGGGTCGTGCGCAGCATCAGGCGTACTCCCAGCATGGTCTCAAGCGACTGCAACCGTCGGCTCACCGTGGCCTGGGTTGTTGCCAGCTGACGTGCCGCCGCAGAAAGAGACCCCGCCTCCACAATGCGAACAAACGTTCGCATCAGTTCTACCCGATCTATACGCTCAGACCTTTTCATACCATTTTTACCCATACGCCACACGTATAAGCGTTTTACCACCGCGCCCGCTACCGTCGCAAGGCGAACTGATAAAAAATAGCCGCACACGACGAATGAGGAACATCTTATGAACACAACCACCACCCGGGCCGTGAGCCGCTGGGTCATCTTAATGCTGGCGCTCGGTGCGGGCTTCAGCGTGGCATCCATCTATTATGCCCAGCCTCTGCTGCCGCTGATGGGCTCAGACCTGCACCTGAGCATCGAAGGCATGGGCATGGTTCCGACGCTCACCCAGGCGGGTTATGCCTTAGGCATCCTGTTTCTGCTCCCGCTCGGCGATCGTCATGACCGCAGAACGTTGATCCTGATAAAAAGTGCGGCCCTGGCGCTGTTCCTGCTGGGTTGTAGCCTGACCGGACAGCTGCACTCCCTACTGCTCACCAGCCTGCTGATTGGCATGGCGGCGACCATGGCGCAGGATATTGTCCCGGCCGCAGCGATCCTCGCGCCGGAAGGTAAACAGGGAAAAACGGTCGGCACGGTGATGACCGGCCTGCTGCTGGGGATTTTGCTCTCCAGAACTGTGAGCGGCGTGGTGGGTGAGGCCTTTGGCTGGCGCGTGATGTATCAGCTGGCCGCCGCAAGTATTGCCTTTGTCGGCGTGGTGATGTGGGCCGTGCTTCCCCGCTTCGCCGTTCACTCCACGCTGAGCTACCCGGCGCTGATGCGCTCCATGGAACACCTCTGGCGTCGCTACCCGGCGCTGCGTCGGGCCGCGCTGGCTCAGGGTTTTCTGTCGATTGCCTTTAGCGCATTCTGGTCAACGCTGGCGGTCATGCTGCTGGAACGGTATCACCTTGGCAGCGCCGTAGCGGGTGGATTTGGTATTGCCGGAGCCGCTGGCGCGCTGGCCGCACCGCTGGCGGGTGGTCTTGCCGATAAGCTGGGCGCCGGTAAAGTGACCCAGCTGGGTGCCGCGCTGGTGACCCTCTCGTTTGCCCTGATGTTCCTGATGCCAGCACTGGGTGTACACGGTCAGTTGATCCTGATTGCCCTCTCCGCGGTCGGTTTCGATCTCGGCTTGCAGTCCAGCCTCGTGGCCCACCAGAACCTGGTCTACAGCCTTGAGCCGCAGGCCCGTGGACGCCTGAACGCCCTGCTGTTTACCGTCATTTTCATCGGAATGGCGCTGGGTTCGGCATTAGGCAGCAATATCTATACGCTGGCAGGCTGGTCTGGCGTGGTGGCTCTGGCAACCCTGTGTGGTGCCATTGCGCTGGCTATCAGAGTGGTTGAAAGCGCCAGGGTGCTGTCCGCACAGGCTGAAAGTGTGTAAAAAAAATGCCCAACCCGGACGGGTTGGGCAGTCAAAACATGCCCAGTTTCAAGACATGTTCCAAAAGGTCTGAGTCTTATCTGTTCATCTGGAACAAAGACATACCCTGCATATCGCTAAAGGCTTTATACGAGGCCTGCAACGCCGCCTGCTGCATGGTGTAGGACGAAATCACCGAGTTCCAGTCCACGTCAACCAGGTTACTCATCTGCTGGGTCTGACCCAGCGCGCGGTCTTCACCCAGAGCGTCCAGCTTGCCCAGCTCATCCAGCTTGATGCCGAGGTCGGCGCGCACGGTCAGCACGTTGTTGAGGGAGTTGCTCAGGCCACGGTTGGCTTTATCAATAGCCGCCGTAAACGCCTCGGCTTTCGTTTCATCCTCCCCAATCGGCGTATTCAGCGCATCAATTGCGGCGTCGAGGATCTTGAACAAATTCGTTTCCGGCGCACTACCATCTGGCTCTGGCTTCGCATTGCTGGTGAAGCTATCGAAAACTTCAGTGCCCGTATGGCTAATTTGCATCGTGCGCGCGGAGTCAACCTGCTGGCTGATTGGCGTTCCGCCGCCCTTATAATCACCCGTCGCCTGGTCGAAAGCCGCCGCTTCGGTCTTGTAACCGGAAAAAATATAGCGACCGTTACCGTCCGTGCTGTTAGCGAGGTTCATGAGCTGATCGCGAATACCTTGCAGGTTCGTTGCCAGCGAAGCGCGGTCATCGTCACTTAACGTACCGTTGCCCGCATTGACAATCTTTTCCTGAGCAGCCTGGATGGCGGTTGTCACTTGCGATAACACGTTCTCTTCCAGCGACACTTTCGTCGTAGCGAAGGAGCGTGCCAGCGCATACTGGCTGTTTTGCGTTTGAGCCTGAGAGAGCACAACGGCCTGCGAGGCGGCAATCGGATCGTCAGACGGACGGTTGATGCGCTTACCCGTAGACATCTGCTCGCCGTAGCTGAGCCAGAGACTTTGGGAGTTCGTCACGCCGCGCATGCTTTGCTCATACATCATTTGAGTACTAATACGCATTTTTTATGCCTCAGCCTTAGCGGATATTGATCAATGCATCAAACAGCGTGCTCGCCGTTTGCAGCACCTGCGCATTCGCCAGATAGTACTGCTGATAGCGTTGCAGGTTGCCATACTCTTCATCCAGGTTAACCCCGGAGATTGACTGCTGTTGTTTGGTCAGCTGCGTTACCACGTTAACTTTGGTTTCGCTGCTGGTTTTCAGCGACGCCGTGGTGCTGCCTACCGTACTGACCAGCGCGGCATAAGCATCGTTAAAGGTTTTGTTCCCTCCCACCAATTTGGCGCTCTGTAAATCCAGCAGCTTCTGGCCATTGGTATTGTCGCTTTCGCCGCTTCCTTTCGCGGAGGCCATCGCCAGTTTGGATTCGTCGCTGATCGCTACGTCCATATTCACAATGACGTCATTCACCGGTTTGACGATGAAACTGTCTTTATTATCGGCTGAGCCGCTAATCTTAACGTTGAGACCATCAAACGACAGATTACCGCTGGCGTCAGGCTTGGCCGTGAAGCTGGTATTGTCCGACAGACGCGTGATTGTCCAGTCAGTACCGTTGTACTCAACTTTATAGTTTGTCGCCTGGACCTTTGTACTGTCCGTCATCGTGGCCGTAACGGACGCGCTTCCGGTGTTTTTACCGTTACTCAGCACTGCCGGCGAGCCAAAATCAAACAGCTTGCCGCCTGGATCCCCGTTGGCATCAAAGCCCGCCTGGTGCTGGGTATTCATGGCATCGGCAAACGCCAGCGCCATCTGGTTAAGCGTGTTTCGCGCCTGATCCAGATCCTGAGAACGGAACGTTAACAGCCCGCCAAGCGACCCCGTGGTGATCTGTTTTTCTGAGATCTCCACGTTGCCCGCTGCGGCATCCACATACGCAATTGTTGTACGCGCTGGGTCCGCACTGGATTTCACCGCCGCCAGCTGGCTGGCGTTGCTGCCCTGTACCAGGGTGTAACCGTTGGCGATAGAGATGTTGTAGGTGCCGCTGTCCTGTACGGTGACGTCCACACCGACAATCTTGTTCAGTTCACTCACCAGCTGATCGCGCTGATCGAGCAGTTCATTCGGGGATGCGCCCGCACCGACGCCAGTCAGCCGGGAGATCTGATCGTTAAGATTGGCAATCTGTTTCGCGTAGTTATTGATCTGATCGACGCTGGTAGAAATCGCCGTATTGACCTGCGCATCCTGATCGCGGAGATATTGATCGTTGGTTTTAAACTGGTTTACCAGACCATCCGCCTTCCCGAGTACCGTCTGGCGTGCAGCCGGATCTTCTGCGTTACTCACCAGCGTTTGCAGGCTTTTAAAGAAATCCTGGAGGTTGGCAGAAAGCGAGTTCGTGGTATCAGAAAGCACGTCGTCAATTTTTGACATCTGCTGGTAGCGCGTGGTCAGCCCACTGCTCTGGTTCTGCGCCGCGCGCAGCTGGTTGGTGATAAACGCATCATATTCACGCTGAACACCGGAGACATAGACCCCGTTACCCACCCAGCCACCGCCGGTCAGGGTGCTGTTTGATGCCCCCAGAATGGTGGTCTGGCGGGTATAACCTGCCACGTTGTAGCTTGAAATATTATTACTGACGGTATTGAGTGCCGACTGCGCAGCACTGAGGCCACTCATGGCGCTGTTAATCAAACTGGACATGGGGGTTCCTTTTATACGTTCAGACACGAGTCCTGATGAAGGTTATCGGCAACCTCCACCGGGACTTGAGAACTTTCAGAACAGATTTTCGAGATCTGTGCTATACGCTTTGCTGACCTTCTCAGACATGGATTTCAGCTGCTGGATCATGCTGGTCAGCTTGCGCGCATAGTTTGGATCGGTCGCGTAGCCAGCATTCTGCAATGCCTGAGCGCCCTGCTCTGGCGTGGCGGCCTGGGTCACGGCGGTGTAGCGCGGATTCCGGCTCAACAGCCCGACATAATCCGACAACGCTTCCAGATACGAGCTGTAGACGCGGAATTTGGCTTTCACCTTCACTGCCGCACCATTCTCATATTCGGTGGTGGTGATTTCCGTGGTCGGCCCTTTCCAGCTGGAGGTGGCCTTCACGCCAAAGATGTTGAAGCTCGGCTCGCCGTTCTCCCTGCGGATCTGACGTTGCCCCCAGCCCGACTCCAGCGCCGCCTGCGCCAGAATCAGATGGTGCGGCACGCCGCTCTCTTCACTGGCAAGACGCGCCGGGAGGGAGAGCTGCGCCAGGAAGTCTTTGCTATCACCGGAGAGCGGCTCGTCACGCGTTTCTGTCGGCTTCGGCATCGCCTTACGCACCATCTGCGTCAGCGCCTGATTTTGATAACTGGTCACCTTTTCCAGATCAAACTTCAGCGGCACATGCGGCGGGGCCTCTTCAGGCGGGAGCCCCTGAGCGGCTGCGGTCTGCTTCACAATCATGTCCGCCAGGCCGAGCCCCTTTCCGGCGGTCATTTGCTGGGCAATCTGCTGATCGTACATGCTGGTGTAAAGCCGCGTGGAATCACTGCTGAACATGCCATCTTTCGGCAGGGTTTCACGCATGCTTTTCAACATCATCTGTACGAACATGCCTTCCACCTGACGGGCAACCGGGCGGATATTCGCCGCCGGATCCTTGCCCGCTTTGGTTTTCAGCTCGTTGAGCGACTGGGCATCCCAGGCGGCACTGGTCAACAGTTTGCTATCGGTCAGCATTTAGATGATTTCCAGTCTGGCGCGCAGGCAGCCTGCACTTTGCATGGATTGCAGAATGGACATCAGATCCATTGGCGTTGCACCCAGCGCATTCAGAGCACGCACCACGCTGTTCAGGTTGGCGCTGGAGCGCACGCTCTGCAACGAACCGCCGCTCTGCCGTAAATCAATCTGCGTTTGCGGGGTCACTACCGTCTGACCGCCGCCAAACGGGGTATCCGGCTGGCTGACGTTGGCCGAGCGGTTAACCGTGACGGAAAGATTGCCCTGCGCCACGGCGCAGCTGTCCAGCGTCACTTCGCGGTTCATCACCACCGAGCCGGTACGGGAGTTGATAATGACTTTCGCATCCTGAACCGGCACGTTCACTTCCATATTCTGGATATCGGCCAGCATCCGCACCTGGTTGCTGCTGCCGGTTGACGTGCGGATCTGCACGGTGCGGGCATCCAGCGCGGTGGCGCTGCCGTAGCCCCGGCTGCGGTTGATGGTGTCAGCGATCTGCTGCGCCATCGTGAAGTCTTCGTTATTCAGTTGCAGGTTAATGGTGTTGCCGGTACCGAACTGGGTCGGCAGCTCACGTTCGATGATCGCGCCGTTGGTAATACGTCCCCCGTTCAGCTGGTTCACCTGCACGCTGCTGCCGCCCGCCGACGCGCCTGCCCCGCCAACCAGAATGTTGCCCTGCGCCAGGGCATACACCTGGCTGTCGACGCCTTTCAGCGGCGTCATCAGCAGCGTACCGCCGCGCAGACTTTTGGCGTTACCCATCGACGAGACAACCACGTCGATGGTCTGCCCCTGACGCGCAAAGGCCGGATAAGACGCGGTCACCATCACGGCCGCCACGTTTTTCAGCTGCATGTTGGTTCCGGCCGGTACGGTAATACCGAGCTGCGAGAGCATGTTGTTCAGGCTCTGGGTGGTGAACGGCGTCTGGGTCGTCTGGTCACCCGTCCCGTCCAGCCCCACCACCAGGCCGTAGCCAATCAGGGAGTTTTCGCGCACGCCCTGCACGCTGGTGAGATCGCGTATACGATCGGCCTGCGCAACGGTAGCGACCAGCGACAGCGCCACGGCGAAGAGAAATTTATACATAGGTCACCTCGCTTACATCGGCGATAAGTTAAGGAAGAAGCGTTGCAGCCAGCCCATATTTTGCGCTTCGTTGATGTAGCCGTTGCCGACGTACTCAATGCGCGCATCCGCCACCTGGGTGGACGGTACGGTGTTGGTGCCGCTGATGGTGCGAGGGTTAACCACACCGGAGAAGCGAATGAATTCCGTACCCTGGTTAATGGCGATCTGTTTTTCGCCCACCACGTGCAGGTTGCCGTTCACCAGAACCTGGTCAACCGTTACCGTCAGCGTTCCGCTGAAGGTGTTGCTGGCGTTAGCGCCACCCTTACCGTTAAAGGTGTTGCCGCCGGAGGCTTCCACATCCGCACGGGCGTTGCCGAACAGCCCTTGCAGATAGCGCGGTACGGTGTCGAAGCCAAAATTGGTTTTGCCGTCGCGGCTGGCGTTCGCCGACGAGCTCTTACTCGCACTGACGTTTTCCTGCAACACAATGGTCAGCGTATCGCCAACGTTACGCGGACGACGGTCTTCAAACAGCGGCTGATAACCGTAGTTAATCGGCTGCGCGGTCTGGAAAATAGAGCCGTTCACCACCGGCGCGGGGCCGGGAACGGGTTGGGCGGTAGTCGCACCCTGTACCAATGGTTTAGACGGGATCCAGGCACACCCGCTGAGGGTGACGGCCAGAACAGTCAGGATCGGATAACGAAACGCCGCGTTTTTTTGCATTGCCTTCATCTTCGAAAACAGGGAGCCGGTGCGACGTTTACCGCACCGGGCTACACCTTAGAGTTGCGTCAGTTTTTGCAGCATCTGGTCGGTCGTCGACACTGCTTTACTGTTAATTTCATAGGCGCGCTGGACCTGGATCATATTCACCAGCTCTTCCGCCACGTTAACGTTCGAGGTTTCCACATACCCCTGATACAACAGCCCCGCCCCGTTCAGGCCCGGGGTACTTTCATTTGGCGTGCCGGAAGACTGCGTTTCGGTGTAGAGATTCTCGCCGATGCTTTCCAGTCCGGTATCGTTCATGAAGGTGGTCAGGTTAAGCTGTCCAACCTGGACCGGCGCGGCCTGACCTTGCTGAGTGACGCTGACGATACCGTCACGACCAATGGTGATACTCAGCGCGTTCGCCGGGATGGTGATCGCAGGCTGAACCTGGAAACCGCCCGCCGTCACCAGCTGACCATTCTGATCCACCTGGAAAGAACCATCGCGGGTATAGGCGGAGGTCCCGTCAGGCAGCTGCACCTGGAAGAAACCCTGACCTTTAATGGCAACGTCTTTACTGTTGTTGGTCTGGGACAGGTTGCCCTGGCTGTGCAGACGCTCGGTGGCGACCGGGCGCACGCCGGTACCAATTTGCAGACCGGACGGCAGCGTGGTTTGCTCAGAAGACTGCGCCCCTGGCTGACGAATCGTTTGATAAAGCAAATCTTCGAAAACCGCACGCTGGCGCTTGAAACCATTGGTGCTGACGTTTGCCAGGTTGTTGGCAATCACATCCATATTGGTTTGCTGTGCGTCCAGACCGGTTTTCGCGATCCATAAAGAACTGATCATAGGAAGTCCTGTTAACTCATAGCCAGAAGTTGGTTAGCCTTGCCTGCGTTTTCATCGACGCTGCTGATGATTTTCATCTGCATTTCGAAGCGGCGGGCGCTGGCGATCATGTCGGTCATGGCTTCTACCGGTTTGACGTTACTGCCTTCCAGCACGCCGGACATCACGCGGATGGTCGGGTCGGCCTGTAACGTGGCGCCACGCATGGCCTGCGCCGCCTGGGTCAGACGGAACATCCCGTCATCACCACGCTGCACTTCGTTGCCTTCCGCTTTCACCAGCTTCAGACGACCGACAGGCGCAACGGTGTTCGCCGGGTCGCCCGGGTTTAACGCCGAGATCGTCCCGTCTGCCGCAATGGTCAGCTCTGACCCTTCCGGCACCGTCAACGGACCGGCTTCGCCCATCACCGGATGCCCCTGAATCGTCAGCTGCCCGGTGGCGCTCACCTGGATATTACCGTTGCGGGTATAGCCTTCCCCGCCGTCCGCCGTTTGCACCGCCAGCCAGCCGTCCTGCTGAAGGGCAACGTCCAGCGGACGCGCGGTGTAATCCATCTGGCCTGGCGTCATGTCGGCGCCCGGCGTGGAGGCGGTGACCAGCGTACGCGTGGGCAATGACAGCCCTTCTACCGGCACCGCACGCAGCGCGTTGAGCTGCGCACGAAAACCTGGCGTGGAGGCGTTTGCCAGGTTGCTGGCGGTAACAGCCTGCTGATTGAGCGTCTGGCTTGCTGCGCCCATCGCTGTATATATTGCGTGATCCATTGCGCTTTCCCGTCAGCTGCTTAACGCAGGTTAACCAGCGTGTTGAGGATCTGATCCTGGGTTTTGATGGTCTGCGCGTTGGACTGGTAGTTACGTTGCGCGACGATCATGTTCACCAGCTCTTTACTCAGATCGACGTTGGAGGCTTCCAGCGCGCCGTTGGTCAGCGTGCCGAAGTTACCGGAACCCGCGGTACCCAGCAGGGCAACACCGGAAGACTGCGTGGCAGACCAGACGTTATCCCCTTCGGATTTCAGGCCTTCGTTGTTAGCGAAGTTTGCCAGCACGATCTGGCCCAGCACCTGGGTCTGTTCGTTCGAATAGTTACCGACAACGGTACCGTCATCGTTGATCTGGTAGCTCACCAGATCGCCCGGCTTATAGCCGTTCTGGCTCGTCGCCACGATGTTGTTTGCACCGGTGTTTTGCTGCATGGAGTTGGCGAAACTCATGGCAAACGTGGCTGGCGTCGCGCCCGGAACGGTACCCGTGGTGATATCAATACTCCCGCCATCCGTCAGTACACCACTCTCATTAAAGATCAGCGTAGTTTCTTCCTTCACCGCGCTGCCCGCTACGCTGCCATCCTGCGAATACACCTTCCAGGAGTTAGCTGGCGTCGCGTTTTTGACATAGAACAGGTTCATGTTGTGCGCATTACCCTGGCTGTCAAACACCGTCACGGTACCTTTCTTGTTGTAAGAGTCAGGGTTGGCCGGGTCGAAGGCGACGGTTGGCGCGGTATCGGTGGAGTTCAAGTTGATCTGCTGAGAGGCCGTGGTGGTGGACTTCGCCGCCATCAGCGTCGTTGGGATGGAGATCGCCTGCGGATTCGCACCGGTTTGCACCGTAGGCGGCGTGCCGGCAACCGGATAACCGGTTAACTGAAGTCCCTGCATGTTCACCAGGTTACGGTTTTCATCCAGCTTGAACTGGCCGTTGCGGCTGTAGAACACGGAACCGTTGGCATCCACCATACGGAAGAAACCGTTCTGGCTGATGGCGACGTCCAGACCGCGACCGGTGTTGGTGGTCGTCCCGTCGGTGAAGTCCTGGGTGATACCCGCAACCTTCACGCCCAGGCCCACTTTAGAGCCTGCAAACATATCTGCAAAAGACGCAGAACCGGATTTAAAACCATAGGTCGCGGAGTTGGCGATGTTGTTGCCAATGACGTCCAGGTTGGTGGCCGCAGCATTCAGGCCGCTGACCGCTTGAGAAAAGGCCATGACTTACTCCTGATAAGTATGAAGGCTTAGATAATCTGCCGAACTTCGTCGAGTGTGGTGGTACCGGAGGTACCCAAATCCAGTTTGTTGCCATCGCTACCTTTGATGACGCCCTGAACCAGGGCAAACTGTAGCGGCTGAGCCACCAGCTGAGTGGTGCCGTTGCTGGCGCTAATCGCAACCTGATACGAGCCGTTAGGCGCTTTAGTGCCGTCGGTCAGGCTGCCATCCCAGGTAAAGGTATGAACGCCCGCTTTAAGCTCGCCAATCTCAATCGTGCGCACCACGTTGCCGCTGGCGTCTTTGATTGTGGCGGTGACTTTGTCGGCCGGCTGCTGCAACTCAACGCCAAACGGCGTCGTGGTGGTGGTGGACGTGCCATCGGTAGTGCTGGTGCCCGCCAGAATCGTGGTCCCCGGGATCATCACCCCATGACCGATCAGGTTGGCGGCCTGCAAGGACTGGCTGTTATCGATTTGACCGGAGACCGAGCCGAGCGTGGTGTTCAGTTTCTCAATGCCGCTGACGGTACTGATCTGCGCAAGCTGCGTGGTCAGTTCGTTGTTCTGCATCGGATTGGTCGGGTCCTGATTTTTCAGCTGCGCCACCAGCAGGGTCAGAAAGCTGCTCTGTAAATCGGAGGCATTGCTCCCGGTGAGAGAGCTGGAACCGGTCGCACTGCTGGTGCTGTTGACGCCGGTATTTGTCGGGTCATTCACGTTTACGGCGATGGACATGCGTGTCTCCTTTACTGGCCGAGAGTGAGTGTTTTGAGCATCATGCTCTTCACGGTATTGAGCACTTCGACGTTTGCCTGGTAGCTGCGCGACGCGGACATAGAGTTCACCATCTCCCCGACCACATCCACGTTCGGCATTTTCACGTAGCCGCTGGCATCCGCGAGCGGGTTGCCTGGCTCGTAAACCAGCTTGTCGGGTGCCTGGCTCTCAACCACGTCCGCCACTTTTACGCCGCCCGTTGCCGCACCCGGTGCAGCATCAACCTGGAAGACAACCTGTTTAGCGCGATACGGTTGCCCGTCAGGGCCGGTCACGCTGTCGGCGTTGGCCAGGTTACTGGCGGCCACGTTCAGTCGTTTGGACTGCGCCGTTAATGCCGAACCGGCGATATCAAAAATATTCAGCAAGGCCATTTACTAATTGCCCCCCTGTAGGACGGTCATCATGCCTTTAATTTGCCCGCCGAGTAGCGTCAGACCTGTCTGGTATTGCAGGCTGTTATCGGCAAACTGTGTGCGCTCCCGGTCCATGTCGACGGTGTTGCCATCAAGCGAGGGCTGATCGGGAATACGGTAAAGCAGGTCGGTCGTTGGCGCGGTCATCGCCTGAGCGGGAATATGACGTGAGGATGTCAGGGCCAGTGAGACACCCGTTCCTTCGGCACGTCCACGCTCCATCACTTTTTTGAGTTCACTGGAAAAATCAATATCGCGCGCCTGGTACCCGGGAGTATCCGCGTTGGCGATATTGGCGGCTAAAATCTCCTGCCGCTGGGCGCGTAAGTTGAGCGCTTCCTGCTGAAAACGTAACGCGGCGTCGAGTTTATCGAGCATGTCTCCTCCGCTGATGAGAAAATTTCAGTTCACAGCTTAAATCTCACCCCGTCTCCCCTATCGACGGAATAAGCGCAAAATGCGTCGCTATTTGTTGCGTTGATGGAAAACCACTGCGGGTAGAATTTGCTAAATTCTGGACATGGTGGAACGTGCGATGCGGACTTTTAAACGTGGCCTGGCGGCGGCCCTACTGCTTTTGAGCCCTCTGGTGCAGGCTGAGGGGTTAGAGGATCAGCTCAATGCATTCTTTGCGCAGAAGCTGGCCGGTTTCAGCGATGACGTACGCGTGACCGTGCGCACCCCGCCTAACCTTTACCCTTCCTGCGAAGCCCCGTCATTTAGCGTGACCGGCAGCACCCGCTTGTGGGGCAACGTGAACGTGCTGGCGCGTTGCGCCAATGAAAAACGCTATTTACAGGTTGCGGTTCAGGCGACGGGCAATTATGTTGTCGCCGCCGTTCCCATTCCCCGGGGCAGCCTGCTGCAACCTGACAGCGTAACGCTGAAGCGAGGCCGTCTGGATCAGCTTCCACCGCGGACGATGCTGGATATCAACCAGGCTCAGGAGGCGGTCAGCCTGCGCGATGTCGCTCCTGGACAGGCGATACAGCTATCCATGCTGCGCCAGGCGTGGCGGGTGAAAGCGGGACAACAGGTGATGGTGGTCGCCAATGGCGAAGGCTTTAGTATCAACAGTGAAGGAAAAGCGCTGAATAATGCCGCAGTGGCACAAAATGCCCGGGTCAGAATGTCCTCAGGCCAGGTGGTCAGCGGCACGGTCGGTCCTGATGGGAATATTCTGATTAACCTGTAATCTTTTTAAAGATTTCGCGGCGACTGCCGATAAATATTCAACAAATGATGATGTCAGGCGCAAACGCCGCGAACCCTCGATGAGGACAACACTATGAGCATTGATCGTACATCAGCCCTGAAGCCGGTTAGCACTGTACAACCTCGCGAAACGAATGAGGCTGCCCCGCAAAAAACGCGTCTGGAAAAAACGTCGACGGCTAACAGCACCAGCGTCACGCTGAGCGATGCCCAGTCGAAGCTGATGCAGCCAGGCAGCAGCGATATCAACATGGAACGTGTTGAAGCGCTGAAAACGGCTATCCGTAACGGCGAACTGAAAATGGATACCAGCAAAATCGCTGATGCGCTGATTCAGGACGCACAGAGTTTCCTCCAGAGTAACTAACCGTATGAGTCGACTGTCAGAAATACTGGATCAGATGACGGTGGTCCTGAACGACCTGAAAACGGTGATGGATGCCGAACAGCACCACCTCTCTTCTGGTCAAATCAACGGCAGCGCGTTGCAACGCATTACTGAAGATAAAAGTTCGCTGCTGGCGACCCTGGATTATCTGGAAAAACAGCGACGCGCTGAGCAAGACGCGAAACGCAGCGCCAATGATGAGATCAACGAACGCTGGCAGACCATTACAGAAAAAACCCAGCATCTTCGCGATCTCAACCAGCATAACGGCTGGCTGCTGGAAGGTCAGATTATCCGTAATCAGCAGGCGCTTGAGGTGTTAAAGCCCTATAAAGAGCCGGGGCTGTACGGTGCGGATGGTCAGACGGCCACGGCACGTATCACGGGCGGGAAAAAGATTTCGATTTGACGCAGTAGCGGCACGTCATGAAGCGGGGAGCACCTTCTGGTGAACTCCCCTTTTGGCGTTTATACCGTGCGGCGGGTAAACTCTTTCACCTTGAAGCCAAGCACCGCCAGCGTGGCAAAGTACGCCACCACCCCGACCACCACCACGGCCATCAGACGCATCAGGCGGTAAGGCATGGTGCCCTGCGCCCACTCAGGCATGACATACAACATGCCAACCAGCGCGGCCGCCATCACCACTACCGCGATCGCCAGACGCAGCAGGAAGCCTGCCCAGCCCGGCTGCGGTGTGAAGATATCCTGCTTGCGCAGCTGCCAGTACAGCAGCCCGGCGTTCAGACAGGCCGCCAGACCAATCGACAATGACAGCCCCGCGTGTTTCAGCGGTCCAATAAACGCCAGGTTCATCAGCTGCGTCATGATCAGCGTCACAATGGCAATCTTAACCGGCGTTTTGATGTCCTGACGTGAATAGAAACCGGGCGCAAGCACCTTCACGACAATCAGCCCCATCAGCCCCACCGAGTAGGCGACCAGTGCACGCTGGGTCATGGCGGCATCAAAGGCGGTGAATTTTCCATACTGGAACAACGACACCGTCAACGGTTTTGCCAGGATCCCCAGCGCCACCGCGCTTGGCAGCGCCAGCAGAAAACAGAGACGCAGGCCCCAGTCCATCAGGCGGCAGTATTCATCGTGGTTGCCGCTGGCGAAACTTTTCGACAGTGACGGCAGCAGAATAGTCCCCAGCGCCACGCCCAGCACCCCGGATGGAAACTCCATCAGACGATCGGCGTAGTACATCCAGGACACCGAGCCCGACACCAGGAAAGAGGCGAAGATGGTATTGATGATCAGCGAGATCTGGCTGACGGACACGCCGAGTATTGCCGGTCCCATCTGTTTAATAACGCGCATGGCGCCCGCATCTTTGAAATTAATGCGCGGCAGAACCAGCATGCCGATCTTTTTCAGATGCGGAAGCTGGTAAGCAAGCTGTAGCACGCCGCCGACGGTCACGGCCCAGGCCAGCGCCAGCACCGGTGGGTTAAAATGCGGCGCGGCGAACAGCGCAAAGCCAATCATGCTGACGTTGAGGAACGTGGGGGCAAAGGCCGGAACGGAGAAGCGGTTCCAGGTATTCAGGATGGCACCCACCAGCGACGCCAGCGAAATCAGCAGAATATAGGGGAAGGTTATACGCAGCAGTTGCGTGGTCAGGGCAAATTTATCCGCCGTGTCAGCAAAACCCGGCGCCGTCACCATGATCACCCAGGGCGCTGCCAGCATCCCCAGGACGGTCACGATCGCCAGCGCCAGCGTCAGTAATCCGGAAACGTAGGCCACAAAGACGCGGGTGGCATCTTCGCCCTGCTTGCTTTTATATTCTGCGAGGATCGGAACGAATGCCTGTGAGAAGGCCCCTTCGGCAAAAATACGGCGCAGCAGGTTTGGCAGCTTAAAAGCGACGAAAAAGGCGTCAGTCGCCATCCCGGCGCCAAAAACCCTTGCCACAATGGCATCGCGCGCAAAGCCAAGCACGCGGGAAAACATGGTCATCGAGCTGACGGCCGCCAGCGATTTTAATAAGTTCATTAACGTGAAGTTCCACAACCCTACGGATTTCCAGGACGGATAAGCGTTAGCGCCACCCGGCAAAGCCAACAAGCGGCGCTTAGTCTAACCGGATTTCAACGAATTACTATCGGCAGATGTTACAACGCGTTATTCCGACATGGCTTCGCGCCAGAGTCGTTCCACAATGCGCTGCGCCAGAATAGCCTGCTCCCCGGACGTTTCAGGAACCGTCTGATTCTGCACGCAGGTGATGAAGTGACGCGCGCAGCCCACGAAGCCACGCTGCTCCAGGGTGCTTTGCCAGCCGGGAACGGGTAACGCGACCACGCCATTGCCCTTCTCTTCCCGCCACTCTCGCATATCGGTGACGTCATACAGCGCGCCATCCGTAACGGCCTGCACGGACTCGCGCTGGCTGCCCGCCCGACGATGCATGCTGGTCGTCACCTGCAAATGCTCAACGGCAAAATGATGTTCGGCGTAAACCATCTCGCCCTGCTCGTTGGTCAGCAGCGTGCCGCTTTGCAGCTGGGCTTTTCCATTACTCAGCCACAGGGCCGTATCCACGACGTGGAGATAATCATCCAGCAGCGTGAAACGCAGATCGTTCGGCCCCACGCTGTCGGTACGGTGCTTATCCATACGCAGAGAAGCAAACGAGCCGGACTGCGCTTTAAGCTGCTGATAGAGCGGCGCAAAACGGCGGTTGAAGCCGACCATCAGCGTCAGCTTTTTACGCGCGGCCAGCTCAATCAGTTGTTCAGCATCCTGTACATTTTCCGCCAGGGGTTTATCCACGCAGACGTGAACGCCTGCGTTCAGCAACTCGCTCACCACCTGATAGTGCGTCGCGGTTGAGGTATGCACAAATACCGCATCACATTCACGGGCTAAATCCTGTAGCGAACCGGCATAAGGGATGCGCCAGGTTTTGCAGATGCACTCTGCTTTCTCGCGGGTGGGCGACCACGCCCCTTGCAGCGTCCAGTCGGACGCGGCGCCTAAAACGGGCAGCCAGGCTTTTTGCGCGATCCCTCCCAGCCCCACAACACCAATGCGTAATGTTGTCACGATTAATCTCCCAGATGTGCGAGTAACGCATCAAGACGCTGCTTCAGCCCGGCAACCTCGTCCTCCAGGGCTGCCACGCGCGCGGTCAGGCTGTCGTTTGATGCTGGCGTGTCGGATTCTACGGCCAGCGCAGAGGGCTCAACGTCGCCGCTAAACAGGTGCATGTAGCGGCTTTCACGCTTGCCCGGCTCGCGGGGCAGACGCACCACGTAAGGACCGTCCTCGCGTGAGGCCAGCCCCTCCAGCGTCTTTTCAACGTCCTGCATATCCTGAAACTCATACATGCGGGAGGCGCGCGTGCGCAGTTCCCCCGGTGTCTGCGCCCCGCGCAGCAGCAGCGTGGTGATCACCGCCACTTCTGCGGCGCTGAGTTTTAAATCGCCAAATTCGGAATTACAAAAGCGCTGTTCATATTTAGTGACGCGATTGCCGAAGCCGCTGACGGTGCGCAGGTAGTGGCGCTTCACCAGCTCGTCAAGGGTATCCTGCACCTCGTGCTCGCCAAGGTTCATCACCGGCTCACGGTTCGTCTTCTGGTTGCAGGCCATCGTGACGGAATTCACGGACAGAGGATACTGTTCCGGCGTGGTGACCTGCTTTTCCAGCAGGCAGCCGACCACGCGCGCTTCGGCGCCATTTAACTGATATTTCATTTTTTCTCCTTAACGACCCGCGGTCCACTCCTGCGTGGTGAGCGCGGTGAGCACATGGTCCCGCCACTCGCCGTCAATCAGCAGATAATCTTTGGCATAGCCCTCTTTCTCAAACCCCAGGCGGGCCAGCAGATCGCCGCTGCGCTTATTGTGCGGCATGTAGTTGGCCATAATGCGATGGATATGTTGCGTGCGCTGCATGTAGCGAATCGCCGCCGTCAGCGCCTCAAACATGAGCCCCTGCCCCTGCCATTTCTGACCGATGGAATACCCGAGGTAACAGGCGTGAAACGACCCGCGTACCACGTTTGAAAAATTGGCGATGCCAACGATCTCTTTCTCTTCCGGATCGAGAAGCGCGAAATAAAACGCACTTCCCTGTTTATGAAATTCCGCAATCATACTGAGGCGCGCCTGCCAGCCAGAGGGGTAGCAGTGGCTCTCGTCCCGAACGGGTTCCCAGGGTTTTAAAAACTGGCGATTCTCGGCGTAATAATCCGCCAGACGCCAGGCATCACGCTCATGCACCAGACGAACGACCAGCCTGTCCGTCGTCAGACGCACTTTTGGCACATTACTGCGATAGCCAAACATCGTTACCACTCCTTCCCGTCGCTTCTGCTCTGCCTGTTAGCTTTACTATACCTGCGCCTGTGCCTTCTGTGAAAACAGTGACATACCATTTTGATCGCTTTTCACATTTTTCGATGAGAACTCTCTATCAAAGCACCTTTTTGATAAAAAAATATTGTCGCCAGCGGGTATGGGAAAAAGCCCGGCGACACCGCAGAATGTTAGCGTGCTCACCTTTTATTTTCCCTGGAGGGAAAATGTCCCGCGTATCACAGGCCAGGAGCCTGGGTAAATATTTCCTGCTCGTCGATAACATGCTGGTCGTGCTCGGCTTTTTTGTCGTTTTTCCGCTTATATCGATTCGTTTTGTCGATCAAATGGGCTGGGCGGCATTGATGGTCGGGATCGCGCTGGGTCTACGCCAGTTTGTACAACAGGGTCTGGGCGTGTTTGGCGGCGCAATAGCCGACCGCTTCGGCGCGAAACCGATGATCGTCACCGGCATGCTGTTACGTGCGGCGGGATTCGCCACCATGGCTATCGCTCATGAACCCTGGCTGCTGTGGTTCTCCTGTTTCCTTTCCGGGATTGGCGGCACCCTTTTCGACCCACCGCGTACCGCGCTGGTGGTTAAGCTTATCCGTCCGCAACACCGGGGGCGCTTCTTCTCGATTTTGATGATGCAGGACAGCGCTGGCGCGGTGGTGGGCGCCCTGCTGGGAAGCTGGCTGCTGCAATACGATTTCCGCCTGGTCTGCGCCACCGGCGCGATGTTGTTTATTCTCTGCGCGCTGTTTAACGGTCTGTTTCTGCCCGCGTGGAAGCTGTCGACGGTGAAGGCGCCTGTGCGGGAAGGGCTTGACCGCGTGCTGAGCGATAAACGCTTCGTCACCTATGTGTTAACCCTGACCGGCTACTACATGCTCACCGTGCAGGTCATGCTGATGCTGCCCATTATGGTTAACGATATTGCCGGCACGCCAGCGGCAGTGAAGTGGATGTATGCCATAGAGGCCTGCCTCTCACTGACGCTGCTTTATCCGATTGCCCGCTGGAGCGAGCGCCGTTTCCGGCTTGAGCACCGTCTGATGGCCGGGCTGTTGCTGATGACGCTGAGCATGATGCCCATCGGCCTGGTGAGTTCGCTTCAGCAACTGTTTATGCTGATCTGCACCTTCTATATTGGCTCAATCATTGCCGAGCCAGCCCGTGAAACGCTGAGCGCGTCACTTGCCGATGCCCGGGCCCGGGGCAGCTACATGGGCTTCAGCCGTCTCGGGCTGGCGCTTGGCGGCGCACTGGGTTACACCGGTGGCGGCTGGCTGTTTGATGCCGGAAAAGCGCTCCATCAGCCGGAGCTGCCGTGGGTCATGCTCGGCATGGTCGGCTTTATGACGCTGATTGCCCTCTGGTGGCAGTTCAGTGATAAACGCAGCACCCGCGGGATGCTGGAGCCTGGCGCCTGACCCTCTTTCACTATCAGTTTTTTCTGCTGGTTTCTGTTGGATCACCCTGACATACTGGCGTATCAGGACAGATGCGCCGATTTTATGTTGAGGAACGCCATGAAAAAGATCGTTATTGCCGCTGCGTTAATTGTCAGTGGTCTGCTGGTGGGATGTAACCAGCTTACGCAGTACACCGTCAGTGAGCAGGAAATTAATCAGGCGCTGGAAAAACATAATAACTTTTCAAAAGATATCGGCGTGCCCGGCCTTGCTGACGCGCATATCGTCCTGACGAATCTCGCCAGCCAGATTGGGCGCGAGGAGCCTAACAAAGTCACCCTTTCCGGCGATGCCAGCCTCGATATGACCTCGCTCTTCGGCAATCAGAAAGCGGATATCAAGCTGAAGCTCAAGGCGCTGCCGGTCTTTAATAAAGAGAAAGGGGCAATATTCCTGCAAGAGATGGAAATCGTCGATGCGGTTGTGACGCCGGAAAAAATGAAACCGGTGCTGCAAACGCTGATGCCGTATCTCAACCAGTCCTTGCAGAACTACTTTAACCAACAGCCTGCCTATGTTCTGAGCGAAGACAAGAGCAAAGGCGAATCTCTGGCGAAAAAATATGCCAAAGGGATAGAGGTGAAACCGGGTGAAATCATCATCCCTTTCACCGACTAAACACTCCGGGCGCTCAGGCGCCCGTTTTTTTTAACGGAATAGTGTGCAAACGAAAACGTTTCCGCTTATGATTTGTGTCCGGCAAAAACAGCCCTCTAATGACTGATCTCTTTCAAGCCGGAGCTTCCATGACTGTACAATCCCAGGTTCTCAAAATCCGCCGCCCAGACGACTGGCATATCCATCTTCGTGATGGCGACATGCTGAAAACCGTCGTGCCGTATACCAGCGAAATTTATGGCCGTGCGATTGTTATGCCTAACCTGGTTCCGCCAGTCACTACCGTCGAGGCCGCGATTGCCTATCGCCAGCGTATCCTTGACGCCGTTCCGGCCGGACACGATTTTACCCCATTGATGACCTGCTACCTGACGGACTCGCTGGATCCGAATGAAGTTGAGCGCGGGTTTAACGAAGGTGTATTCACCGCCGCGAAGCTCTACCCGGCGAATGCCACCACCAACTCCAGCCATGGAGTGACCAGCATTGATGCCATCATGCCCGTTCTGGAGCGTATGCAAAAACTGGGCATGCCGCTGCTGGTGCACGGGGAAGTGACCCACGCTGACATTGATATTTTCGATCGCGAAGCACGTTTTATCGAAACGGTCATGGAACCGCTGCGCCAGCGTCTTCCGGGGCTGAAAGTGGTGTTTGAACACATTACGACTAAAGATGCCGCAGAGTATGTCCGGGATGGAAACGAGCTGATTGCCGCCACCATCACCCCGCAGCACCTGATGTTTAACCGTAACCACATGCTGGTGGGCGGCGTTCGTCCACATCTGTATTGTCTGCCGATCCTCAAGCGCAACATCCACCAGCAGGCGCTACGTGAGCTGGTCGCCAGCGGCTTTCCACGCGCGTTCCTCGGCACGGATTCCGCCCCGCATGCCCGTCACCGTAAAGAGGCGAGCTGCGGCTGTGCAGGCTGCTTTAACGCCCCGACCGCCCTGGCAAGTTACGCAACCGTGTTTGAAGAGATGAATGCGTTAGCCCATTTCGAAGCTTTCTGCTCCCTTAACGGCCCGCGTTTCTACGGTCTGCCGGTTAATGACACGTTCATTGAGCTTGAGCGCAAAGAAAGCCAGGTTGAAGCGTCGATTGCGCTCACCGACGATACGCTGATCCCCTTCCTGGCCGGTGAAACCGTAAACTGGACGGTAAAACGCTAAAAAAATCGCGCCCCCTGTTGTCAAAGCGACAATATAACTGTATAAATAAACAGTATATTACACAGGGGGCATTTATGCGTATCGAAGTCACCATAGCCAAATCCACCGTCCTGCCTGCTGGCGCACTCGACGCTCTGGCGGGTGAACTATCCCGACGTATTAACAGCACTTTTCCTGAAAACGATGGCGCCGTAACGGTACGTTATGCGACAGCAAACCATCTTTCCGTCATCGGCGGCGCGAAAGAAGACAAAGAACGCATCAGCGAAATTTTGCAGGAAACATGGGAAAGCGCCGACGACTGGTTCATCACTGATTAAAATTTGCTCCCTCATTGTGTTTTTTTGCCGGGTCGCCCCGGCTTTTTTTCGTTTCGTCTCCTGAAAGTTCAAAATATTTCAGCATCTTCTTAGAAAATCGTGAACAAGATGGCGTTTTATTGTTCGAACAATCCTAAAAAGCATAAAAATGTGTTGCTACCCGTTTATTTTTTCCTTCTGAACCCTTATTAATTGATATACTGAAATTGCTTTCAGAAAAACATGCATTGAACCTCAAAGTCGTTGTCTTCTAACACGCATTAAGGGGGTTATAATGGAAAAGAATAGTGAAGTCATCCAGACCCATCCGCTTGTTGGCTGGGATATCAGCACCGTAGACAGCTACGATGCGCTGATGCTGCGTTTGCACTACCAGACCCCAAATCAGCAAAACCGTGATGAAGCGGAAGTTGGACAGACGCTGTGGCTTACAACAGACGTCGCCCGTCAGTTTATCTCTATTTTAGAAGCAGGCATCGCAAAAATAGAATCTGGCGACTATCAGGAAAATGAGTATAAACGGCATTGACCTTATGCCCCTTTTCACTCAACAGGCACCCTCGCGGTGCCTTATTTATTTCGTTCTTGTATAAGCCCACATAGTTAATTACTCTGCTAACAAAGCGTTAGTAAAGAGAAGCCTATGAAATACGATTTAATCATTATCGGAAGCGGCTCCGTAGGATCTGCCGCCGGTTATTACGCCACGCAGGCGGGTCTGAAAGTGCTGATGATTGACGCCCACCTTCCCCCCCACTCTGAAGGAAGCCATCACGGCGATACCCGTCTGATCCGTCACGCTTACGGTGAAGGTGAACGTTATGTACCGCTGGTGCTTCGGGCTCAGACGCTGTGGGATGAGCTGGCCACACTCACCGAAGATCGCATTTTTGAGCGCACCGGGGTCGTTAACCTGGGGCCAGCCAGCTCCACCTTTCTGGCGACCGTCGAGGAGAGCGCGAAAGCCTACCGCCTGGACGTCGAGCGCCTGGATGCGAACGGCATCATGGCGCGCTGGCCGGAAATTTCTGTCCCTGACGACTACATTGGGTTGTTTGAAGCCAACTCTGGCGTGCTGCACAGCGAAACGGCCATTAAGACCTGGATTGATCTCGCCGCCAAAGCGGGCTGCGCGCAGTTGTTCAACTGTCCGGTCACGGGCATCACCCACCATGCAGAGGGTTCAACCGTCACCACCGCTGAAGGTGAATATACCGCCACGCGCCTGCTGGTGAGTGCGGGAACGTGGGTGACGAAACTGCTGCCGGACCTGCCCATCCAGCCGGTGCGAAAAGTCTTCTCCTGGTTCCAGTCTGACGGGCGTTACAGCAGTCAGAACAAATTCCCGGCGTTTACAGGCGAGTTACCCAACGGCGACCAGTTCTATGGTTTCCCCTCGGAAAAAGACGCGCTCAAGATTGGCAAACATAACGGCGGACAGGTAATTTCCTCTGCGGAAGAACGCAAGCCGTACGGCGCTTATCCGCAGGATGGTTCCGAAGCCTTCACGTTCCTGCGTAATATCCTGCCGGGCGTAGGCGGGTTGCTTTACGGCGCAGCGTGCACCTACGACAACACCCCGGATGAACATTTTATCATCGACACCCTGCCGGGACACGACAACACCCTGCTCGTAACCGGGCTCAGCGGTCACGGGTTTAAATTTGCCTCTGTGTTAGGTGAAATCGCCGCCCAGTTTGCGCAGGGGATCGCGCCTTCGTTTGATCTCAAGCCCTTCGCGCTCTCGCGCTTTAACCGATAATACCTCTACAGGCTCCGAATAACCGGAGCCTGTTTAGCGAGAGGGGCATGATGCGCAGACTGGTAAATTACCTTATCAATAACATCCGCGAGCATTTCATGCTCTACATTGTTCTTTGGTCGCTGCTGGCGATCATTGACGTTATCTATATTGTATTCTTCTGAAAGTTCGTGCTGACGTTTATTGACACTCCTTTAAACTTATTTAACTTATATTTTTTAAAAAAACGTCACCTCAAATTTATTGAACGAAGCGATTGAAATACATTGCGGGAACATATTCAAATCCGCTGAAATAAATTAGATAAAATACATTATTCATTTTTTTCAGTTGCATTATTTATTTAACCCGTCCATTTTTATTGCTCAGTCATTTGAGAACGGAAATTCATATGCAATGGCGTAACTCCTCCCGTCGCTACGGAATAATATCCATGTGTTTACACTGGCTATTTGCACTTGCCGTTTATGCCATGTTTGGTCTCGGCCTGTGGATGGTGACATTAAGCTATTATGACGGTTGGTATCATCAGGCCCCCGAATTGCACAAAAGCATTGGGGTTCTGCTGATGATGGGTCTGGTTTTTCGCGTGATCTGGCGACATATCTCTCCACCACCTCCAGCGCCCAAAAGCCATGGCCGACTTACCCGCATAAGCGCTGTTGGCGCGCATATCGCACTCTATGCCCTGCTTTTCGCCATTCTGATCAGCGGCTATCTCATTTCCACCGCAGACGGTAAACCGATCAGCGTGTTTGGGCTTTTTGACGTCCCAGCCACGCTGGCTGACGCCGGTTCCCAGGCTGACACCGCAGGTGTGGTTCATCTGTGGCTGGCATGGAGCGTAGTAATCCTTTCTGTCCTGCATGGCCTTGCGGCCCTGAAACACCACTTTATTGATAAAGACGATACGCTGAAGCGCATGCTTGGCCGTTCGTCAGTTGACTCTGGAGCATAAAATGAAAAAACGCCTGTTGGGTATCGCATTAGGTTCGCTGCTATTTACCACCGGTTCGGCCCTGGCCGCCGACTATAAAATTGATAAAGAGGGCCAGCATGCCTTCGTCAATTTCCGTATTCAGCATCTGGGTTACAGCTGGTTATATGGCACGTTTAATGATTTCGATGGCACATTTACTTTCGACGAGAAAAACCCTGCTGCCGATAAAGTGAACGTCACCATTAATACCAACAGCGTCGACACTAATCACGCCGAGCGTGATAAACATCTGCGCAGCGCTGAATTCCTGAACGTGGGCAAATTCCCGCAAGCTACTTTCGCGTCGACAGAGGTGAAGAAAGACGGTGATAAGCTCGCTATTACCGGTAATCTGACGCTGAACGGCGTAACAAAACCGGTCACACTGGATGCCAAATTAATTGGACAGGGCGACGATCCATGGGGCGGAAAACGTGCTGGCTTTGAAGCCGCAGGCAAAATTCATCTGAAAGATTTTAATATCACCACGGATTTAGGCCCGGCATCGCAGGATGTAGAGCTGATTATTTCGGTGGAAGGCGTTCAGCAGAAGTCATAAAACAGGCCCGGCAGGCTTGCGAGCCGCCGGGCAGTGTTTTACTCCGGGTCCGGAATACCCAGTTTGGTATTCAGTCGGCCCCGGGATTTATTAAAGATCTTATTCCCGTTCTCGCGTCCGGCACGGCGACGACGTTGCTCTTCTTCAGGCAACATACTCTCTTCACTACACAGCTCACTACAGCAGCCGTTAAACTTCTCGGCACATGCAGGGCACTGAATAAACAGCAGATGACACCCGTCGTTTTTGCAGTTGGTATGCGTATCGCAAGGCGTACCGCACTGGTGGCAGTGCGCGATCACGTCCTCTGAAATTCGCTCGCCCATACGCTCATCAAACACAAAGTTCTTACCGATAAAACGCACCGGTAAACCCTGCTCACGGGCGCGGCGGGCATATTCAATGATCCCACCCTCAATGTGCCAGACTTTATTAAACCCGTTGTGCTTCATCCAGGCGCTGGCTTTTTCACAGCGGATCCCCCCGGTGCAGTACATCACGATCTTTTTGTCTTTATGCTCCTGCATCATCTCAACCGCTTTCGGCAGTTGCTCGCGGAAGGTGTCGGCAGGAATTTCCATCGCATTCTCGAAGTGCCCCACTTCATATTCGTAGTGGTTACGCATATCGATAAACACCGCTTCCGGATCGTCGAGCATCGCGTTCACTTCAGCGGCCTTGAGGTACTCCCCCACATTAGCGGCATTGAAGCTTGGATCGTCAATGCCATCCGCCACAATACGCTCGCGGACCTTCATGCGCAGCACCCAGAATGATTTACCGTCATCATCCAGCGCAATGTTCAGACGTAAGCCGTTAAGCGCCGGATCAAACCCGTAAAGGAGGTCGCGGAAGGCGCTGACCTTGCTTTCCGGCACGCTGATCTGCGCGTTAATCCCCTCACGCGCCAGATAGACGCGACCAAACACGTTCAGGGCGGTGAAAGCCTGGTAAAGTGCATCGCGGGTCGCCTGGGGATCGTTGATGGTGAAATACTTATAGAAAGAGATCGTTGTGCGCGGTTCGGTTTCGGCCAACATACGCGCTTTCAACATCTCATTCGAAACGCGGTTGTGTAACACTGGCATGGTGTACAAGTCCTGCAATCGTTGAGAATTAAAAATCGGTCGGCATGATATAGCAAACAAAGACAATTTACATCCACACAATTTACGCTACATTTCAGTCAACCTGATTAATCAGACTTAACATTTGCATATTCTTTCATGTTTCGATGACAGACATTTTGGCTATGCCTTAAAAAATGAGACAATAGCCTTTCAGGACGTTAGAACACAGGACAGACATGACCCAGTTACCGAAATTTACTGCCGCGCTTTTGCATCCCCGCTATTGGTTAACATGGTCAGGCATTGGCTTGTTGTGGCTAATTGTACAGCTGCCTTATCCCGTCATTTTCCGCATGGGTAAAGGACTGGGCCGCATTGCTCAGCAGTTTATGAAGCGTCGCGCCAGGATCGCGTATCGTAACCTTGAGCTTTGCTTCCCTCAGATGAGTGAATCTGAGCGCCACGACATGGTGGTTAAAAACTTCGAATCTGTCGGCATGGGGCTGATGGAGACCGGTATGGCCTGGTTCTGGTCGGATAAGCGCATGGCGCGCTGGACGGAAGTGGCCGGGACCGGCATGGAGCCGGTGCATACTCTTCAGGCCAACCAGACTGGCGTCTTGCTGATTGGCGTTCATTTCCTGACGCTCGAAATTGGCGCGCGCATGTTCGGCATGCAGGCGCCGGGAATTGGGGTTTATCGTCCTAACGATAATCCGGTGATCGATTTGATCCAGACCAACGGACGCATGCGCTCCAATAAAAGCATGATCGATCGCAAAGACCTGAAAGGGAT
The DNA here is from genome assembly GCF_049238705.1 of Enterobacter cloacae complex sp. IR5403. NCBI lineage: Bacteria > Pseudomonadati > Pseudomonadota > Gammaproteobacteria > Enterobacterales > Enterobacteriaceae > Enterobacter > Enterobacter cloacae complex sp. IR5403. The sequence goes on from NZ_JBMKHP010000003.1 coordinate 264,890, forward strand.
GATCCGCGCCCTGAAATCAGGTGAAGTGGTCTGGTATGCCCCGGATCATGACTATGGCCCGCAATCCAGCGTGTTTGTTCCGTTCTTTGCGGTGGAAGATGCAGCGACGACCACCGGGACCTGGATGCTGGCGCGGATGTCCAAAGCGGCTATCGTGCCGTTTGTGCCGCGCCGTAAACCAGACGGTTCAGGCTATCAGCTCATCATGCTGGAGCCGGAACTCGCGCCGCCGCTGATTGATGCGGAAACCACCGCCCGCTGGATGAACGGCGTTGTCGAGAAATGCATCATGCTCGCCCCGGAGCAGTACATGTGGCTGCATCGCCGCTTTAAAACCCGGCCTCAGGGCGTCCCTTCCCGGTATTAACCTGCATGCGGCCTTCCGGGCCGCATGTTGTTTTAGCTTTAAAAGCTCCCCGTCATTGCGGCAATCATACCCCGGGCGCATAATTAGCAGGCTTACTACCTCACTGGTCATGGTGCCCTGCACCTCATTATGCGGATAGTTATGTCCCCCACAGATGCTCCCATAAACTGGAAACGTAACCTGACGGTTGCGTGGCTGGGTTGTTTTCTTACTGGCGCCGCCTTTAGCCTGGTGATGCCCTTTCTGCCCCTCTACGTTGAACAGCTCGGCGTCACTGGCCATAGCGCCCTGAATATGTGGTCCGGCCTGGTGTTCAGCATTACGTTCCTGTTCTCCGCCATTGCGTCCCCGTTCTGGGGTGGGCTGGCAGATCGCAAAGGCCGCAAAATTATGCTGCTGCGCTCCGCGCTCGGCATGGCGATCATTATGCTGCTGATGGGGGTGGCGCAGAACGTCTGGCAGTTCCTGATATTACGCGCGCTTCTGGGCCTGCTCGGGGGATTTATCCCTAACGCCAACGCCCTGATCGCCACCCAAATTCCGCGCCAGAAAAGCGGCTGGGCGTTGGGCACGCTCTCCACTGGCGGCGTAAGCGGCGCACTGCTGGGTCCGCTGGCGGGCGGGCTGCTGGCCGACCACTACGGACTGCGGCCGGTATTCTTCATTACCGCCAGCGTGCTGTTCCTCTGCTTCCTGGTGACGCTTATCTGCATCCGCGAGAATTTCACGCCCGTGGCCAAAAAAGAGATGCTGCACGCCCGGGATGTGCTGGCCTCGCTGAAAAACCCAAAGCTGGTGCTGAGCCTGTTTGTAACCACCATGATTATCCAGGTGGCCACCGGTTCAATCGCGCCTATTCTGACGCTCTATGTCCGCGATCTGGCAGGAAACGTCAGCAATATCGCCTTTATCAGCGGCCTGATCGCCTCTGTTCCCGGCGTGGCGGCGCTACTGAGCGCGCCGCGGCTCGGCAAGCTTGGAGACCGTATCGGCCCGGAAAAGATCCTGATCTGCGCCCTGATCGTCTCCGTCCTGCTGCTGATCCCCATGGCGATGGTGCAGTCTCCCTGGCAACTCGGCGTCCTGCGCTTCCTGCTGGGGGCTGCGGATGGTGCGCTACTCCCGGCTGTACAGACGCTGCTGGTCTATAACTCCACCAACCAGATAGCCGGTCGTATTTTCAGCTATAACCAGTCGTTTCGCGATCTGGGTAACGTCACCGGACCGCTGGTCGGCGCGGGGATTTCGGCCAGTTTCGGTTTCCGGGCGGTCTTTATCGTGACGGCAGGCGTCGTGCTGTTCAACGCCGTTTATTCGTGGCTCAGCTTATCCCGGGCGCTACGCCCGGCGCGAATAAGACAACATCGTGACGGCTAATTTTCGCATTCATACTTGCAAAATCACATAATCAGCTATTCTTTCCCTGAATACCTTCACGAAAAACAGGGAGACACCAATGACCATGTACGCCACGCTGGAAGAAGCAATTGATGCCGCTCGCGAAGAGTTCCTCGCCGATAATCCCGGCATTGAGGAAGAAGATGCTGACGTGCAACAACTCAATATCCAAAAATACGTCCTACAGGACGGCGATATTATGTGGCAGGCCGAATTCTTTGCTGATGAAGGTGAAGACAGTGAATGTCTGCCGATACTGAGTGGTGAAGGTGCGCAGGCGGTATTTGACGGCGACTATGACGAAATTGAGTTACGTCAGGAGTGGCTGGAAGAAAATACGCTGCACGAATGGGACGAAGGTGAGTTTCAGCTCGAACCGCCGCTGGATACCGAAGAGGGTCAGGCCGCAGCGGACGAATGGGACGAGCGATAAGTTACCGCTACTTGTAGGGGCCGTGGCTGGCATCGATGGGCAGCAGTAGCGTATCGAAAATCAGCGAAAACGGCAGATCGAGCACGGTGAGATAGCGCCATGCGGAATCGCGAACGTCCCACTGTACGCCGGGGTAGTATTGATTCCCGTGGCCCTGCCCGGGGATGGTGCGGCTGATAATGCTGCCGCAGCCGCTGAGCAGGCATGCCATCATGATTACAATGACGACTTTCATTGTTAAACCTCTAAAAAAATACCGGCGCTTAAGCCGGTATTTTATTTGGCGGGCAAAGAAGCGTTACTTCGCCTTCAGTGCCAGCGGATTCAGCTTCACGTCCTTGTAGTAGTTCACCCACGAAGAGTATCTCTCCGGCGCGGACCACACGCGGTAGTGAAGCCGTGCCATCGTCACCGGATCGCTCAACAACACCAGACGACGGTCGCGGTTAAGCTTTTCTGGCGTCTCGTTCAGCGCCTGCTCAACGTGGCGATCGCGGGCGATCTCCAGCACCTGGCTGGCGCGGTGACGCGCCGTCGCCATCGCGGTTGCCAGCGCGTTGAATGACGGGTTAAACACGGCATGCATAAAGCCATCATCCAGCGTGCGTTTGCGGTTCTGCTCCAGATAGGTATCGGTATCCACCAGCACCTGCGGCGGAGAATACTCTTCCGGGATCAGGAACAGCTTCCAGCGTTTGGTACGCAGGCCCACCGTGGAACGGCTGGAGATCACCGACACAAACGGCGACAGGATCAGCGAGAAGACGATTGGCGCCAGCCAGAACAGGAAACGCAGATCCAGCCAGGCCATACCAACGGCCCACACCAGGCCCAGCAGCAGCTGAGAGCCATGGCGCATAAAGGCTTCACTCCACGGCGTAGAGTCATCGTCACGCTGCGGTGAATTCCACACCACTTCCCATCCCAGGAACGCGCTCACCACAAACACCGTATGGAACAGCATACGCACCGGCGCCAGCAGGACCGAGAACAGCACTTCCAGCAGCAGTGAAAGGGTCACGCGACAGAAACCACCGTACTCCTTCGAACCTTTACACCAGATCAGAATGATACTGAGCAGCTTAGGCAGGAACAGCAGCACCATGGTCGACGCGAACAGCGCGATCGCCAGCTCCGGACGCCACTGCGGCCACACCGGGAACAGCTGGCGCGGTTGCAGGAAGTACTGCGGCTCCGTCAGGGCATGCACAACCTGCAACGCGGTTGAGAGCGCCAGGAACATAAACCACAGCGGCGCAGACAGATAGGACATAACGCCCGTCAGGAACACCGCACGGTGAACAGGGTGCATTCCTTTCACCAGGAACAGGCGGAAGTTCATCAGGTTACCGTGACACCAGCGGCGGTCGCGTTTGAGCTCATCCAGCAGGTTCGGCGGCAGCTCTTCATACGAGCCCGGCAGATCGTAGGCAATCCAGACGCCCCACCCTGCGCGACGCATCAGCGCGGCTTCCACAAAGTCATGCGACAGAATGGACCCGGCAAACGACCCTTCACCCGGCAGCGGCGCCAGGGCGCAGTGCTCGATGAATGGCTTCACGCGGATAATGGCGTTGTGGCCCCAGTAGTGAGATTCACCCAGCTGCCAGAAGTGCAGACCGGCAGTAAACAGCGGCCCGTAGACGCGGGTCGCAAACTGCTGACAGCGCGCATACAGCGTGTCCATACCGGACGCTTTTGGCGAGGACTGAATAATACCCGCGTTCGGGTTGGCTTCCATCAGACGGACCAGCCCGCTCAGGCAGTCGCCGCTCATCACGGAGTCTGCATCCAGTACCACCATGTAGCTGTACTGGTTACCCCAGCGACGACAGAAGTCATCGATGTTTCCGCTCTTACGCTTAACACGACGACGACGACGACGGTAGAAGATCTGCCCTTCGCCCTGCACCTCGGCAATCAGCTCCATCCAGGCTTTTTGCTCTGCCACGCAGATATCCGGGTTGTAGCTGTCGCTCAGGATATAGACGTCGAAATGCGCCGCGTTACCGGTCGCCTTCACGGACTCCCAGGTGGCACGCAGCCCGGCGAATACGCGGTCAACGTCTTCGTTACAGATAGGCATGATCAGCGCGGTACGGTGCTCAGGATTGAGGGGTTCATCTCCGACCGTCGACGCGGAAATGCTGTATTTGTCACGCCCCATCAGCAGTTGCAGGAAGCCCATCAGCGCCGTCCAGAACCCGGCGGAGACCCAACAGAACAGCACGGCGAACAGCAGAAGAATGCCGCTCTGTAAAATATACGGCAGCAGCTGCATGAAGGAGACCCAGATATCCTGGCCAATCATGTCAGCAGGGTTAATTAACGCCCAGCCCTGGTACGGCAGAATGGTTTTCATGTACCAGGTGGCGACAACCGTCTGCGCCAGCGTCAGCAGCAGCAAAATGTAACGACGAATCGTTCCTACGGTACGCCATTTCTGCTCGGACGCCTGCTGTTCTTTGGTCAGACGTGACAGATAGCGCGGCGTCACGTCTCGCCCACGCAGGCGATCCCAGAAGCGGCCCACCGGGTTGGTGCGCCACGGATCGGGGAACATGGAGGAACGCGTGGCCTTCGGCATCGCCTGTAGCTGGTCACGCCCTTCGTCATCCTTGATTAACTGCCCTTCTGCCAGCGAGTCCGGCCATGCCTGCTCCAGACGTGCCTTCACTGACCCCAGCGGCGTATCATCATCACGGGAAAAGTGACGATGTTCACCATCCAGCGCGGTGTGAACCGCGCGGATGTCGCTCGCAGGGAGTGCCGCTTTTTCAATGTCCGTCAGCGGCATGGCATCAATATATTCAGATGTATTATTCATTGGCAGGTAGCTGATAGCTCCAGGTTTCACTCAGCGGCTTATCGTTACTGACCAGCGCGGCGCGCATTTCAGTGGTCTGTTTCGGATCTTTCACCTTCACGCGCAGGGTCAAACGCCACCCTTTGGTGACCGGATTGTAGCGCACGGCGTTCTCAACGATTTCACCGTTATCGCCAATGCTGGCCTGTGCCGTCACGGCAGTATCCGGCGCCAGTTTTTTCATATCCTGCCCGGTGAAGTCCACGATAAATGCCAGCGTGCCATCCGGCTGACGAATCAGGTTGGACTGCTTCACGTCACCCGTCGAACGACGCGTCTGCATCACGTACGCGTTATCCGGCGCGTGCAGCTTGTCTTCGTCACGGCTGAAAGTGATCGCATACTTGAAGTTCATCTCTTTACCGGCTTCCGGCAGCTGATCCGGTGTCCAGTACGCCACGATGTTATCGTTGGTTTCATCGTTGGTTGGAATTTCAACCAGCTCAACTTTGCCTTTACCCCAGTCGCCTTTCGGCGTCACCCAGGCGCTTGGACGCAGATCGTAGCGGTCATCCAGATCTTCAAAGCGGGAGAACTGACGGCCACGTTGCAGCAGACCAAAGCCCTGCGGGTTTTCCATCGTAAAGCTGCTGACAGCGAGGTGTTTCGGGTTGTTCAGCGGACGCCAGATCCACTCGCCGTTACCCGCATGAATGGAGAGGCCATTGGAATCATGCAGTTCAGGACGGAAGTTGGTCGCCGGAGACGGCTGGTTCGGCCCGAACAGGAACATGCTGGTCAGCGGCGCGACGCCCAGTTTGCCCACTTTATCGCGCAGGTAAACTTTAGACTGTACGTCAACCACCGTGTCACGCCCTGGCATGATCACGAAGCGATAAGCGCCTGTCGCACGAGGGGAGTCCAGCAGCGCATAAATTGTCAGACGTTTGTCGGTTGGTTTTGGACGTTCGATCCAGAACTCGCGAAAACGTGGAAATTCTTCACCTGATGGCAGCGCGGTATCAATTGCCAGACCGCGCGCAGAAAGCCCGTACACCTGCCCCGCGCCAATCACGCGGAAGTAGCTGGCGCCAAGCATGCTGACGATTTCGTCGTTTTTATCTTTGCTGTTAATCGGATAAAGCACCTTGAAGCCTGCGAAGCCGAGGTCTTTCACCGTGTCTTTATCGTGTTGCACATCGCCAAAATTGAAATAATCCGGGCTGTACTTGATTTTGCGTACCGCGGTCGCCGTCACTTCGTTGATGGCAACCGGCGTGTCGAAGTACATACCCTGGTGGTAAAATTCAAGCTTGAACGGGGTTTTAATATTGTTCCAGTACGCTTTATCGTGATTGAACTGGATCTGCTGATAGTCCGCGTATTTCATGTCGCGGAAAACGGAGGGCAGGTTACTTTTTGGCGCTTCGTAGCTCTTGCCCGCCATCGATTTAGCCTGTTTTGCGACATCATCGATGTTAAAGGCCAGTGCAGATGAGGTATACAGTGACAACAGCACTGCTACACCCAACCAACGCATTTTCATCATTTGTGGTTTATGTTTCATAATAAGTAAGCACTTCCCCCTTTGTGTGCTTATATCGATCCGATCCATTTTAATGGAAACTCAGGCAATCCGACAACATTATCACTGCTTTGTTCAGCTCGCTGGCTCATGGATTAAGCAAATGAAAGAACCCGCTTTTCACTTTGCGTGCTTATCCTGGAGACAGGGTGTCGGTCTTGGTGTAGGGTTGGCTCCGAATGTAACCATTATGAGCCTTAGGGATAAGGCGAAAAGTCTGAGAATGCGCAAAGTTATATGAGCACAACCCCTGTACAACGTGAATATTTCCTCGACTCGATCCGCGCATGGCTCATGCTATTGGGGATCCCTTTTCATATTTCACTGATCTATTCCAGCCACACCTGGCACGTGAACAGCCAGATGCCCTCCTGGTGGCTGACGCTGTTTAATGATTTTATCCATGCCTTCCGCATGCAGGTGTTTTTTGTCATTTCCGGTTATTTCTCTTACATGCTCTTCTTGCGCTATCCCCTCAAGCGGTGGTGGAAAGTGCGCGTGGAGCGCGTGGGCATACCGATGTTGACGGCCATTCCGCTGCTGACGCTGCCGCAGTTCATCATGTTGCAGCATGTTAAAGGCAAGGCGGAAAACTGGCCGAATCTCTCCTTCTATGAGAAATACAACACCCTGGTCTGGGAGCTGATTTCCCACCTCTGGTTCCTGCTGGTACTGGTGGTGCTAACCACGGTGAGTTTGCTGATCTTCAGCCGGCTGCGCCAGCGCGCGAGTAGCGCATCCTCGACCTTCTTCGCCAACATCACCCTGGGCAAGCTGTCGCTGCTGTTTCTTGCGCTGGGGGTCGCGTATGCCGCCGTCAGGCGCACCCTGCTCATTGTCTACCCTCCCATTCTGAGCGATGGGCTGTTTAATTTCGTGGTGATGCAGACCCTGTTCTACATTCCCTTCTTCTTGATCGGGGCGCTGGCATTTATTCATCCCCGGCTTAAAGCGCTGTTTACCACCCCCTCCCCCTGGTGTGCGGTGGGTGCTGCGCTGGCCTTTGCCGCCTATCTTCTCAATCAGCGCTATGGCAGCGGGGACGCGTGGATGTATGAGACAGAGAGCGTGATAACGATGCTGATGGGCCTGTGGATGGTTAACGTGGTGTTCGCCCTTGGCCATCGTCTGCTGAATTTTAAATCCAGCCGCGTCACCTATTTCGTTAATGCTTCGCTGTTTATCTACCTGGTTCACCATCCGCTGACGCTGTTTTTCGGGGCGTACATTACGCCGCATATCGCCTCGAATGCGCTGGGCTTCTTTACCGGCCTGGTCTTTGTGGTTGGCATTGCCATCGTGTTGTATGAAATCCACCTGCGGATCCCGCTTTTGCGTTTCCTGTTCTCAGGCAAACCTCAGGTTAAAGCGGGATAACAAAACGGCGCCTTCAGGGCGCCGTTTTTGCATTTCAGACATCAAAAAGCCTGGCTGCGCGCGGTCAAAATCCGCTGATACAGGTCGGCGGTGTGCTCATCGAAGCAGACAAAAATGACTTTTTCCGGCATGGGTTTGAGGGAAAGGTAGTGATAAACGGTATTCACGGCGATCGTAGCTGCCGCTTCCTTTGGATAACCGTACACCCCGGTGCTAATGGCAGGGAACGCCATGGTCTTATAGCCGTTATCCGCCGCAAGCCGCAGGCAGTTACGATACGCCTGCTCCAGAATCTCAGCCTCCTGGCGGTCGCCACCGTGCCAGACGGGTCCAACGGTATGGATCACCGCTTTGGCCGGGAGATCGCCCGCAAGCGTAATAACAGCATGCCCCGGCGGGCACTCCCCCTGCTGCTGACGCACGGTTTTGCATGCTTCAAGGAGTTGAGGGCCTGCGGCCCGGTGAATGGCACCGTCCACCCCGCCCCCACCCAGCAGGGAGGAATTGGCTGCGTTGACAATCACGTCAACGTGCACCGTCGTGATATCGCCATGAATAACGTCGATTTGCGGTCTCATAAACACCCTCTGCAACCCGCCTTTTTATTCAGTGTATCGCAGAGGGAGAAGGAGAAAAACTGCCGCAAAAAAAACGGCGGTTAACGGTAATCTACCTGAACGACCGCAAGCGTTTTCTGTTCATTCAGGTATTTCATGCTGACAGCGGCCAGAGCTGAATGAGGATGATGGCCCCGGAGCGCCTCGTCATAACTGATGGTATGCGTTTTCATACGGTTATTTTCCGGGCAGGAGATTGCGAACTGCTGATGCCGGGGCGTGACTTCGCACGGGTCAGCGACCACCGCGCCACGAAAATGAATCACCCCACCATTTTCTATAGTTGCTGAATAAGCCGGAGAAAAAAAAGAGGACAGGATCAGTCCCAGACCAGAAATAATACACGCTGCGGATTTGAACATTATTTGTACTCCTCAATGAAATTCGTCCTTGAGGGGTAAAAACGCTCCGTTATGACGTATCAATTTAAGCAACCCGATTGCTGGGTTCTTGATATCAGCATAGCTTACCTGTGCAGCGCCGCCACTCTATTAACCCATTGATTTCAGGAATGATTAAAGCGTACTTGCCGGTGCGTTCCACTGCTGTGATAAATGAAGCGATTTTCCATCGGAAACGGTGACGATTATTTTTACCGCATCCCCTGAGCGAATATTTAAACTGATTCGCGTTAAATCAATCGGCTGATTAGCGGGTATAAAAAGAGTATTTTTCTGCCGCGATGTACTTTGTCCCGCCTGCCCCTGTCGGACAGATAACACCTCAACCTGACATTCGCAGGCGTCTGCCAGCGTGACCTGAGGAATAATGATTGTCATATTTGCCTGCTGTGAGGTGCTGAACGTTATCTGACTGGCAAGCGCGGCAAGGAGAATGAAGGTACTCATGAGATCCTCCCGAAAAAAAACAGGGCGCATGCCCTGTTTTTTGGTACAGAAATGAATCAGTACTGGTGTGCGGTCGCGTTGTTGCCAAAGCCAACCTGGTGCACAGTCACCGTTGAGCCGGACGCTGTCTGGTCTACCGCCGCGCCATTGCCGCCGCCGAACTGTTTCACGTTGATAACAGAGTCTTTGCTATTCCACTGGTCGATGGTAGCGCTGTTACCAAAGCCTTTTTGCAGCAGATCGATAGAACTGTCATCAGAGCCCTGGCCAACATCTGCGCCGTTACCGCCACCATGCTGGGTAATGGTCAATTCAGAATCTCGGGCGTCCGTCTGCAAAGCAAGCGCGGAGTTACCGCCGCCGTACTGGTAAATGCTCAGGGTTGAGTCAGGGCCGTTATTGCCGCCACCCCAGCCACCACCGTGGCCGCCGCCAAATTGTGGTACCGCACCTGCGAAAGCACTGCCAGAAACTACGATTGCTGCAATAACTGCCACTTTGAAAAGTTTCATGGTAAACCCCCATCGGATTGATTAAGGCGTCACACATCGCTAGCGTTGAATAACGCGAATAGCCATTTGCGACTGTCTCTGTACTACAACTGCTGTTTTCTGCGTACCATACTGCGTTATATTCGCCCTGTTACCCGAGCCTTTCTGGATAATCATGGCGGTGTTGCCAAAAGCGCCCTGCTTAATACTCGCATCATTCCCGTTGCCGGTCTGATCGATATAAGCAAGGTTATACGTCCCTGACTGATCAACATTCGCGCGGTTATTCCCGCCCTCCTGGGAAATAACGGACAGCAATTTAGAACCGCCCTGGCGTACATCAGCATTATTACCTGAGCCCTGTTGACCAATAATGGCTGCCTGATTGTATGAAGCTTTACTTAATTCATTTATCGCAAAATTATATTCAGAACTGGCTAAATCTGAATCACCTGCGATGACAAACCCAGGCGCACCCAGTAATGTAAACATCATAAACAACGCTTTGTTTTTCATGCTGTCACCCTGGACCTGGCTATATAAAAGGTATTCCTGACTCCGTTAACGCGATTCGTTTTGTTAACGCCGCGTTACGGAAAAGAGTATGTCTGCCGAAACATGTTTAATATCTCACCCGTGCGCCTTATTTTTATATTCTCCTTCACCTCAAAGTCGTAAATCTCGCCTGATACGATGCGATACACGCCTAAGGCAGATACCAAAAATGTCTTCCTGCGCTTGTACAACAGCGAGACAGGCTGTCCAACCTGCACTGGCTTCTTCAGACAAAAACGACAATACCCTTTGCCACGTGCGTGACACGAAGCAAGTTTTCTTAAGAAAACATTCTGGCTTAGGGAAGTCTTATGTTTTTAGCAGAGTTCATACTTTTTACCGGCTGGCTTACAATAATACAAAGCCAGATAATTCAACTCATTATAATATAGTGTATGGTTTTTAAAATCTATGCACGTTTATACACCTGTACAACTTTCCCCTTACCTTAAAATCTATTAGCCCTGCAAAATACACAACTTAATATCGAATTTTACATTCTGTTACACGATTAACACTTGCTTTAAAGTTTGCAATAGCTAGATTGAAAACAGCAGTACGTTATTTGTTTTTAATTTTACCGCCTCCTTTGGAGGAGGTTTTTTAACTACACACAGCAGTGCCACACCTGTCAGTACTTCTGGTGCCCTTTTCAATAATACGAGGGCAGCTGCCGGGTGTCATAAATAACGTGGGGTTTCATCATGTTTAATGAAGTCCATAGCTTACCCGGTCATACATTATTGTTGATCACAAAACCTTCCTTACAAGCGACAGCGTTATTGCAGCATTTAAAGCAATGCCTGTCCCTTAACGGGAAACTGCATAATATTCAACGTTCTTTTGATGACATCGCTCCTGGCAGCATCATTCTTCTCGATATGATGGAAGCGGATAAAAAACTCATTCATTACTGGCAAGATAATTTAAGCAGGAAAAACAATAATATCCGCGTATTGTTATTAAATACGCCTGATGAGTATCCTTTCCGCGAAATTGAGAGCTGGCCGCATATTAACGGCGTATTTTACGTCACTGAAGAAGAAAACCGTGTCGTGGAAGGTTTGCAGGGCATATTGCGCGGGGAGTGTTATTTCTCGCAAAAACTGGCCAGCTACCTCATTACCCACTCCGGAAATTATCGCTATAACAGTTCAGAATCGGCCCTTCTGACGCACCGTGAGAAAGAGATCCTGAACAAACTGCGTATTGGTGCTTCAAATATTGAAATCGCCCGTTCGTTATTTATCAGCGAAAATACGGTTAAGACGCATCTTTATAATCTTTTCAAAAAGATAGCTGTTAAAAATCGCACGCAGGCGGTGTCGTGGGCAAACGATAACCTCAGGCGTTAATAGCATGAAACGCACCCTAAGTTGGATTGCCGCCGCAGGCATTATGCTTGCTGCCGGAAACCTTCAGGCCGTTGAGGTGGAAGTTCCCGGACTGTTGACCGACCACACCGTCACCTCTGTCGGACACGATTTTTATCGTGCCTTCAGCGATAAGTGGGAAAGCGATTATCCGGGTAACTTAACCATCAACGAACGGCCCAGTGCGCGGTGGGGAAGCTGGATCACAATAACCGCTAATCAGGACGTTATTTACCAGACTTTTTTATTCCCAACGAAAAGAGACTTCGATCAGAACGTCGCTTTCGCGCTGGCACAAACAGAAGAAGCTATTAACCGCCTACAGTTAGACAAAGCCCTTTTGAGCACAGGCGATTTAGCAAAAGATGAGTTCTAGCAACGACACCTATTTCGGAGGCTGTAATGCGTCTCGCACACACAGTGATTTCGTTAATGCTCATTGCGCCGTTGAGCTGGGCCGGAAATATGACATTCCAGTTCCGCAACCCTAATTTTGGCGGCAACCCGAATAACGGAGCCTTTATGCTTAACCAGGCTCAGGCTCAAAACTCCTATAAAGACCCCAGCTATGACGATGATTTCGGTATCGAGACCCCGTCAGCCCTGGACAATTTTACTCAGGCCATCCAGTCGCAAATATTAGGTGGCTTATTAACCAACATTAATACCGGAAAACCCGGCCGGATGGTCACTAACGACTTTATCGTCGATATTGCCAATAAAGACGGGCAGCTTCAGTTAAATGTGACAGACCGAAAAACCGGTAAAACGTCGACAATCCAGGTTTCCGGTTTGCAGACCAGTTCAACTGATTTCTAAACAACCCCGAAATAAGGACAATTATTATGCAGCGCTTTTTTATTTTAGTTGCAGTGTGCTTATTAAGCGGTTGTTTAACTGCCCCGCCAAAAGAAGCCGCTAAACCGACCCTGATGCCTCGTGCCCAGAGCTACCGGGATCTGACGCATCTGCCGGTCCCTACCGGGAAGATATTCGTCTCGGTGTATAATATTCAGGATGAGACGGGTCAGTTCAAACCGTATCCGGCCAGTAACTTCTCGACGGCCGTACCGCAGAGCGCCACCGCGATGCTGGTTACCGCCCTGAAAGATTCTCGCTGGTTTATCCCGCTGGAACGTCAGGGGCTGCAAAACCTGCTTAACGAACGAAAAATCATTCGTGCCGCGCAGGAGAATGGTACCGTTGGCGTCAATAACCGCATGCCGCTACAGTCTCTCACCGCTGCCAATATCATGGTGGAAGGGTCGATTATCGGCTACGAAAGTAACGTGAAATCTGGCGGCGCGGGTGCGCGTTACTTTGGCATCGGGGCCGACACGCAGTATCAGCTGGATCAGATTGCCGTCAACCTGCGCGTGGTTAACGTGAGCACGGGTGAGATATTATCCTCCGTGACCACCAGCAAAACGATTCTCTCTTATGAAGTGCAGGCCGGGGTATTCCGCTTTATCGATTACCAGCGTCTGCTGGAGGGTGAAATTGGCTATACCTCTAACGAGCCGGTCATGCTGTGTCTGATGTCGGCCATCGAAACCGGCGTGATTTTCCTCATTAATGACGGTATCGATCGCGGCTTGTGGGATCTTCAGAATAAAAGTGATGTGAGTAATGCGGTGCTGGTGAAATACCGTGAGATGTCGGTGCCGCCAGAGTCATAATAGGCGGCGCATAAAAAAGGCGAGATTTACGTCTCGCCTTTTTTTATTTGCTTACCGCAGGAACGCTCTGGCTCTTCTCGCGCCGGGCCGCAAGCCAGAGACCGCTGTTCTTCATGGCGTAGCCAAACAGTAACCCCAGCATGAGCGAAGGGACCACCAGCTTCCAGTCCCCCTGCCCTGCAAAGGTCGCACAGGCACCCATGAACGTGCCGGGCACAAAGGACAACAGCAGATGTTTTGCCTGAACGCACATCAGGAAGGCCACCATACCGGTCATGACGTACCCCAGGATTTCCACATGCGGCGCCAGCGCGCTGCCTTTCATAATGACCAGCGCCCAGACCACGCCACTCAGTAACGTGCAGCCTGAAATAAAGAGCCCTTTGAGCCCCCCCTGCGGGCAGGCGAAATAGGCCGTGCAGCCAAGAAAACCGGCCCAGCTCAACAAGCCGAGAGATACCGCCACCCAACCCCAGAGGCCGGAGAGAATGCCAGTCGTGATTGCAATACAAAGTAATATGTTCATGGTGCGCATCTTAGCAGATGCGCACCATAGAAATGAGATCAGAAGCACATTACGTGCAAGTTGAAATGTATCGTTGCAGAATTTTTGTGATTCAAATCACTCTTCGTTCTCTTCTTCCAGCTCGTCCCACATGGCTGCGATAGCGTCACGCGTCAGCGGAGCCAGCGTTCTCCAGAACGGCGAAGTGGCGTGGGCTTCAACTTTACCCAGGAAGGTGCCAACCCACGGCAGCAGATACGTTTCGAACAGGGTTTCAATCGCCTCGTTCTCATCATCACCTGCATTATCTTCAATCCAGGAGGCCGCCAGCAGCAGGGTACCGATATGATCGGCAGGCATATCCGTCAGCGGCATGCCGCGTTCTGAAAGAAACGCCCGAACTTCCGCTTCGGTCGCACCTTCCTGCCAGGCAGAACGATACGGCGACACGCGACACTCCTCCCCCACAAACAGCGCGTTGTAATCCGTTGAAATCTGCTGCATATCGCAGCTTTTTTGCAAGCGTTCCAGCAACTCATCCTGTTCCAGCGGCCAGCTCTGCGCCAGTTTACCTTCACGAATCAGGGTAAACAGCGGAACCAGCAGCGGATCCTGCGGCTGGCGGTAATATAAGGTGCCCAGCACGCGGCAAAGGATGGAAAACTCATTCATGTTTTTATTCCGTTATTAATTAAAGATCGGCAAATTCATCAATCGGCGCCATGCCGCGCGACTCAAGGAAATCGAGCATACGACGCGGCGTGACGTTCAGGATCTGTTCTTCCGGGAAATTCACGTCCCGCAATATTTTCAGGCACTCGCTGAAATCACCCAGCGTGAAGGCCGTATGTGAATCAGAGCCCAGCGCCACCATGCCGCCCGCGTCACGCACGGCCGCCGCCACTTCGCGGCAGTTGGCTTCACTGCCCTTGCGCGAGTGAACAAAGGAGGAGTTGTTAATCTCCAGCGCCACGCGGTGCTTCGCTGCCGCCTGCGCCACGGCCTGAATATCAATTGGGTATTTCGGATTACCCGGGTGGCTGATAATGTGCACATTGCCGCTGGCAATAGTGGCAATCATCGCTGCGGTGTTGGTCTCTTTATCCTGGGGCGCAAAGACCGGCTCGTGGAAGCCGGCGAGGATCAGATCTAACGAGGTCAGCATCGGGCCGGTGCAGTCAATCTCACCGTCGGTGTTTTTGATGTTCGCTTCGATGCCGCGCAGTATCCCGATACCGTCCACCAGGCGTGGCCAGATACGCATATTCACAAAATGCCAGTAGTGCGGCGCATCCGCCATATCCGGACCGTGATCGGTTATCGCAAACAGTTTAATGCCTTTCAGCTTCGCCTGAGCGATATAATCATGGAGGTTACTGTAAGCGTGGGTACTGGCGACGGTGTGCATATGCAGGTCAACGGGATACATCTTTCTCTCCTCTGCGGTTTTTCCAAAGGATAGCAGTTATCAGCGGCGAATATTAGCAAAAACCCGGCGAACGCCGGGTTTCTCTCAGTAGCCTCGCTGTTTGTCGACCTGTCCGGTCACCGTGTTGCCCTTCTCTATTTCGCTGATGGTATGCGAGATGTACGCCACGGCCTCCGCCGGTCGCGTCACGGCCGCAATATGGGGCGTCATCGCCACGCGCGGATGTGCCCAGAGCGGGCTGTCTGTCGGCAGCGGTTCGCGGCTATACACGTCCAGCATTGCGCCTTTCAGTTTACCGCTATCCAGCGCTTTCAGCAGATCGTCTTCCACAACGTGTACCCCGCGCGCCAGGTTCATTAAGTAGCTGTCCTCTGCCAACTGGTTGAGGAGCGTGCCATTGATAATGCCGACCGTTTCCGCCGTATTCGGCAGCAGGTTAATGAGGACGCGAGTCCCTTTCAGGAACGCCGGGAGTTCGTCCGTTCCGGCAAAGCTCTCGACGCCTGGATAATCCTTACGGCTCCGGCTCCAGCAGCGCAGTGGGAAGCCCCACGGGGCGAGCGCTTCGGCGACTTTTGAGCCCAGTACACCCGCGCCGAGGATGCCGATGGTGAAATCTCCACGCTGATAATCCGGGAGCGGTTCCCAGTGGGATTGCTGTTTGAACGCCTGATAATCGTCGAAGCGGCGGAACCAGTGCAGCACCTGGCTCACGGCATATTCCTGCATCTGCTGCCCCATACCGGTATCTTCCAGACGAAACAGGGGAATATCCTCCGGCAGCATTTCAGGGTGTGCCTTCAGCTTACTGAGGATGGAATCCACACCCGCACCAAGAGCAAACACCGCCTTCAAACGGCGTCCCTGAAGCATTTCGACCGGGGGATGCCAGACCAGCGCGTAGTCGGCATGTTCATTATCGCCCTGTTTCCATTCGCGAACGCGTGCGCCAGGCAGTGCCGCCGTGAGCGCGTTAATCCAGTAAGCCGTATCAAAAGTGGGGTGATAGAAGATAATATCCATAGTCATTGCCTTTTATTGCGCTGTTTTATTTTCATTTTCAACTGGCTTGCCAGCATAACAAATTTATCGCTAAACCGCGTTGCTGATAAAAGAGGCGCATTTCGCACATTTCGGAATCAGGTTGCCTGAAGTTTGTCTAAACACGCTAAATTACTGAAAAAGTGGGTTGACGGCAGTACGGCTTTTCCTTACATTAGCGCCCGTCCCGACAACAACGGGATGACAATATGGTGAGGTGTCCGAGTGGCTGAAGGAGCACGCCTGGAAAGTGTGTATACGGCAACGTATCGGGGGTTCGAATCCCCCCCTCACCGCCATATTCAAGACGAGAGCTCGTACGAAAGTACGGGCTTTTTTCTTTTATATTCTCCGTAAGGGGGTTCAGTGCACTCCCTGCGCCCTTTATGTCGGGTGGCGCTACGCTTACCCGACCTACAAAAAGCTAGTCTTCAACCATCTTTGCATACTCTTCGGTGAGAAAATCCACCAGTGTCCTGACCGACGGCAGCAGGCCGCGCCGGGAAGGATACACCGCGTGGATCACTTCCCGTCTGGGTTCCCAGGCATTCAGCACCCGAACAAGTTCACCTGAAGCCAGCTGATCCTTCACCATCAAAATGGGCAGCTGTACCACGCCCACGCCCGCCATCGCCGCCTCCCGCAGCGCCAGCATGTCGGTAGTCACCAGACGCGGCGTGAAGTGAATTTCTGCCTTTGCGCCCTCCGGCCCGCTCAATTCCCACTTATGCAGGTGCTTGCCCGCCCCCATACTTAACCCCGGCCACTCGCTGAGTTCAGAGGGCACCGCCGGGTTGCCCATCCGTTCAATCAGTGCCGGCCCGGCAACCAGACAGTGCCCCCTGTCCGCCAGCACCCTTAATACTAAATCGCTGTCATCAAACGGGCGCGGACGAACGCGGATCGCCACATCCACCCCCTCCGCCACCAGATCGACCCGGCGGTTGGTGGCTTCAAGCTGGAGGTTGATCCCCGGATAGCGCGCCATAAACCGTGCCAGCATGGGCCCCACGTGAACGTGCAGCAAGGTGACAGGACAGGTGATCCGGACCATACCGCGCGGCTCAGCCTGTAAAGCAGCCACCGCCTCCTCCGCAGCTTCAGCCTCCACCAGCATGGCTTTACAGTGCTGATAGAACGTCTGCCCCACCTCCGTCACCGCAAACTGCCGCGTGGTACGTTGTATCAACCGAACGCCCAGGCGTTCTTCCAGCTGCGCAATCCGACGGCTCAGTTTCGACTTAGGCTGATCGAGCGCCCGCCCCGCCGCCGCAAAGCCGCCATGCTCCACCACCTTCACAAACCATACGAAATCATTGAGATCCTGCATACGCCTCCATTGTTCCATTTAAGGAACAGTGAATGTCATTTTTGCTATCTACCGGGATATTAACCCTGAATATAAGCTAATTCCATCAACAGGACATCAGGAGTTAATCATGAAAAACGTAACAGGCGTGTATACCGCACCTCGTCCGCACTGGGTCGGTGACGGTTTTCCGGTTCGTTCGATGTTTTCTTACCAGACGCACGGCGAGCCCCTGAGTCCGTTCCTGCTGCTGGACTACGCCGGACCGCATACCTTCCCGGCGGACGGCGCGAAACGCGGCGTGGGCGAGCATCCTCATCGCGGTTTTGAAACGGTGACCATCGTCTACTCAGGCGAAGTGGAGCATCGTGATTCCACCGGCAGAGGCGGCGTTATTGGCCCAGGCGACGTGCAGTGGATGACGGCAGGCGCAGGCATTTTGCACGAGGAGTTCCACTCCAGCGCGTTTTCGCAGAAAGGCGGTGAACTAAAAATGATGCAGCTGTGGGTCAACCTGCCCGCTAAAGACAAAATGGCGACGCCTGGCTACCAGAGCATCACTCAGGCGGATATCCCGGTGGTCACCCTGCCGGATAACAGCGGAACATTGCGCGTGATTGCTGGCCGCTTTGGAGAGGTAACCGGCCCGGCGCATACCTTCTCACCATTGAACGTGTGGGATCTCGCGCTGCACCAGGGTAACCACCTGACGCTTAATCAGCCCGAAGGCTGGAGCACGGCGCTGGTTGTCGTTGAAGGCAACGTGACGGTGAACGGCACCACGCCTGCCGGTGAGGCGCAACTGGTCGTGCTGAGTCAGAGCGGTGACAAACTGCATCTCGAAGCCAGCAGTGATGCCAAAGTGCTGCTGATGGCCGGGGAGCCGCTGAATGAACCCATCGTGGGCTATGGCCCGTTTGTTATGAACAGTAAAACCGAAATTGCCGAGGCTATTCGCGATTTCAATTCCGGCCGCTTTGGCCAAATCTAAACGTAATAAAGGAGCGCATTATGTCTACCCCTGCAAACTTCAACGGTGCACGTCCCGTTATTGACGTAAACGATGCCGTTATGCTGCTTATCGATCACCAGAGCGGGCTGTTCCAGACCGTAGGAGACATGCCAATGCCTGAGCTGCGCGCCCGTGCAGCGGCGCTGGCAAAAATCGCCTCGCTGGCGAAGATCCCGGTGATCACCACGGCGTCGGTTCCACAGGGACCGAACGGCCCGCTTATCCCGGAGATCCACGCCAACGCGCCGCACGCACAGTATGTGGCACGCAAGGGTGAGATCAACGCCTGGGATAACCCGGAGTTCGTGGCAGCGGTGAAAGCCACCGGGCGCAAAACGCTGATTATCGCGGGGACGATCACCAGCGTCTGCATGGCCTTCCCGTCTATCAGCGCGGTGGCGGACGGATATAAAGTGTTTGCGGTGATTGATGCCTCCGGCACCTACAGCAAAATGGCGCAGGAGATCACCCTGGCGCGCGTGGTGCAGGCAGGCGTGGTGCCAATGGACACGGCTGCTGTTGCTTCCGAAATTCAGCGCACGTGGAACCGTGAAGATGCGGGTGAATGGGCTGAGGTGTACACACACATCTTCCCGGCCTACCAGCTGCTGATCGAAAGCTACAGCAAAGCGCAGGACGTGGTGAAAAATAGCGAAGTGCTCGATTCGCAGCGTTAATCCTGCGCGCTGCGACATAAGCTGATTAAGGCTTAATCGAACAAGCACGAATGCTGAAAATCTGCTTGACCGTTTTAGCGCAACTCCCTATAGTAGCGCCCCGTTGCCCCCCAAGCGGTCAGGCAGCAAAACAATATGGTGAGGTGTCCGAGTGGCTGAAGGAGCACGCCTGGAAAGTGTGTATACGGCAACGTATCGGGGGTTCGAATCCCCCCCTCACCGCCATATTCAAGACAAGAGCTCGTACGAAAGTACGGGCTTTTTTCTTTTATATTCTCGTAAGGGGGGGATGAGAACCCCCGACCGGGGTTCGACAACTGGCGCAGCCAGTTGGACAGACTGAGAGCGTAGCGAACAGGCTGCCCGCAGGGCGAGCGAAGCGAGTCAATCCCCCCCGGTGCGACACGAGCTGCCTCACCTACAAAAAAAGAAAGCCCGTACAAAAGTACGGGCCTGTCTCAACCATTCCTCAGCTATTCAACTTCCCTACCGACTCCTTTCCTTCAGGAGATAAAACCTGCTCAGGCTGAGCACCCGCTTCATCCTTACGCTCCTCCAGCCAGTAATCCGCATTTTTAATCCCCAGCCGAACCGGGTCAAAGTGTGGATCCAGCCCCTGTGCATTCTGGATTTCATAATCCTTCAGGCTGGCAAACGCTTTTTTATGCAACAGAACGATGGCAATAATGTTGAGCCATGCCATCAGCCCTACGCCAATATCCCCTAATCCCCAGGCCAGATCCGCGGTGCGTACCGTGCCATATACCGTCGACGCCATCAGACACAGCTTGAGCAGGAACGTCAGCCACGGGCGATGAATCTTACGGTTGATGTAGGCGATATTCGTTTCAGCGATGTAGTAGTAAGCAATGATCGTGGTGAAGGCAAAGAAGAACAGCGCGATGGCAACAAAGTAATTACCGAAGCCCGGCATCATACTTTCCATTGCCGTCTGGACATATCCCGGTCCTGCGGCCACGCCTGCTATTCCGGTATAGAGCGCTGCGCCGTCGACGCCCTGCACGTTATACAGCCCGGTGATCAACAGCATAAACCCGGTCGCGGAGCAGACAAACAGCGTGTCGATGTACACGGAGAACGCCTGAACCAGCCCCTGTTTCACCGGATGGCTTACGGCCGCCGCCGAGGAGGCATGTGGCCCGGTACCCTGCGCCGCCTCGTTGGAATAGACGCCACGCTTCACGCCCCACATGATGGCCTGGCCCAGAATAGCGCCAAACCCAGCTTCAAGGCCAAAAGCACTTTTCCAGATCAGCAATATAACTGAAGGAAGCTGATCAATATTGATAGCGATAATCACGCACGCGACAATAATATAGCCGAGCGCCATAAACGGAACCACCATGCTGCTAAAGCTGGCAATCCTTTTTACGCCACCAAAAATAATAAAACTCAACAGCACAGCAAGTAACGCCGCCGTGACATTTGGGCTCAGACCAAAGGCAATATCCAGGCTCGCACCAATAGAGTTTGCCTGCACACCTGGCAGTAATAATCCGCAGGAGAAAATCGTTACGATGGCAAATAACCATGCGTACCACTTCACGCCTAACCCTTTCTCAATATAAAAGGCAGGACCACCACGATATTCGCCGTTAATTTTCTCTTTATAAACCTGACCTAACGTGGATTCGACAAAAGCAGAGCTTGCCCCCAAAAATGCCACGATCCACATCCAGAAAAGCGCACCGGGTCCACCAAAGGTAATGGCGGTCGCTACACCGGCAATATTCCCTGTCCCCACGCGGCCCGCCAGCGTCATCGTCAGCGCCTGAAACGACGACACGCCTGCCTCGGTAGGACGCCCCTGAAACATCAGGGTAATCATAAGTTTTATATGCCGTAATTGTAGAAAGCGACTACGCAGCGAGAAATAGAGGCCGACACCCAGACATAAAAATATTAACGCCGGGCTCCAGATAACACCGTTAATTGCACTAACCAGTTCGTTCATGTATGACCCTTAGCGTGATGTTCCAGAGGAAACGATCCCCTGGCGAGTTTCTTTTTAGAATTTTGTCTGAACAAGTACGAAACATAGATAATTACCCAAAAGACACCAACTTAATTTTTACTGCTTAGTCATGTTCTGTGACAACATTCACGTTTAATTTTAAACCAATAATTAGCATGATCATTATATTCATCGATATTTTGTGGGTATTATAAATACATATCACATTTCCGTGATCTGTATAAAAAGCGTTCGCAGCAAATTAACAGTAATATTATTATTACCGCAAAACGGTGCGTAAATCCCGTTGAATGCTATAGGAAATAAATATGATTTAAAAAAAGCCACGCGTGCAGAGGGAATAAAGGAAGCTTCCCGGCATAACGCCGGGAAGTAATGACTTAAAATATGAAATGATCTTAGTCGGAGTACACTTCCAGCGTTCGTTGACATAGCGCTGAGCGCACACAGTCATCTTTGGTGAAGCGGACCATCCCTATCATCTCATCTTCCTCAAAACGTGACATGGCATCGCTCAGGCCGGACTTCACGCCCGACGGCAGGTCACATTGGGTAATATCGCCGTTGACGATAACCGTCACGTTCTCCCCGAGGCGCGTTAAAAACATCTTCATTTGCGCAGCGGTCACGTTCTGAGCCTCGTCAAGAATAACGACCGCATTTTCAAATGTACGTCCGCGCATATAGGCGAACGGCGCGATTTCCACCTTGCCAATCTCTGGTCGCAGGCAATACTGCATAAAGGAAGCGCCCAACCGCTTCACCAGCACGTCATAGACGGGCCTGAAGTACGGGGCAAACTTCTCGGAAATATCGCCGGGCAGGAAGCCCAGATCTTCATCCGCTTGCAGTACCGGACGGGTAACGATGATCCTTTCCACGTCCTTATGAATCAGCGCCTCCGCCGCTTTGGCGGCGCTGATCCAGGTTTTCCCGCATCCGGCTTCCCCGGTTGCAAAGATGAGCTGTTTACTCTCGATAGCATTCAGGTAGTGCGCCTGAGCTTCATTCCGCGCCACAATTGGCGATGCATCGCGGCTGTCCCGCGCCATGCCAATGGATTCTACGCCGCTCATCTGCACAAGCGAGGTGACCGATTCTTCTTCACGCTGTTTATGGCTACGTGAATCCCGTCTCAGCACACGTTTTGCTTCACGACGAGCTTTGATCACTGCTTTCTGTCTTCCCATGGATAGCACCTTGAGTTGTTGGTATTCATCACACGCGCCAGCATCGGCACGATTATGCGCACGAACATCAGAGGGTTGGCTTCCTTGTAAGCCATTGCTTGCATTACCGGATGACGATATACAACGGCTACGCGCACCGTTATGCACGTCGGTAGAAAAAGGTTCTTGAGGTGAATGAGAGAATTTGGTGGTGAGGAAATCGCTGCCGGAGTCTGAGCCTCCGCGCCGGATACTGCGGTTGATGTGTTTACCTTGTCCAGTACAGGACGCAACCATTCGCGATCTCCATAGTGAGTTAACATCACTGCCGGGAACTACCGCTGTCTTATCTTAAGTACATCAGGGATTATCATAAATGCAACATTTATTTTACCTGAATGCAACTTTTCAGACTGCCCCTACATGGAAAATCAGTCTTATATAGAAATATTACAGAAATATAACAATAAGATAGTCCCCCCGAAAAAATAATGTCCCTGCGAACTGTCGCAGGGACGATTATCAGGCTTCTATCAGACCCTGAGCGAGCCAGTCGTTCGCGTCACGCGCGCCGGGCAGGGCAAAGAAATAGCCGCCGCCGATGGGCTTGATATACTCCTCCAGCGCTTCGCCGTTGAGCCGTTTCTGCACGGTGAGGAATCCCTTCTCCAGATCGTGCTGATAGCAGACAAACAGCAGTCCCATATCAAGCTGACCGGAGTTGGTCACCCCCAGCGAGTAGCTGTAGCCCCTGCGCATCATCAGGCTGGATTGCGTCTCTTTGGTGCGAGGATTGGCGAGGCGAATATGGCTGTCCAGCGCGATGACATCCCCGTTCGGATCGCGGGCGTAGTCGGGTTCATCGTGCTCGTGCTTCATGCCGAGCGGTGCGCCGGTTTGCTTATCGCGACCGAAGATAGTTTGCTGCTCTTTCAGCGGCGTGCGGTCCCAGAACTCCACGTGGAACTGAATGATACGCACCGCCTGATAGCTGCCGCCCACCGCCCAGGCCGGTTCGCCCTGATCCGCCGTCACCCATACCACGTTCTTCATCAACGCGGTATTGCTGCTGTCCGGGTTGGCGGTGCCGTCTTTGAAGCCCAGCAGGTTGACCGGCGTCTCTTTCCCTTTACTGCGCGCGGCGTGGTCAGAGATAAAACCTTCCCGCTTCCAGCGCACGCTCAGCAGATCCGGGGTGTGTTTGATGATATCGCGCAGGGCGTGGATCACCGTATCCTGGGTATTGGCGCAGATCTGCAACAGCAGATCGCCGTGGCACAGCGCCGCGTCGAGAGAGTCATTCGGGAATCGCGTCATTTTTTGCAGCGCTTTCGGCTTCTGCTTCGCCAGTCCGTAGCGATCATCAAACAGCGATTCCCCCACCGACACGGTGATGGTCAGATTATCGGGAGCGATAAACGCCCCGAGGATCCCGGAATCCATCGGCGGCAGGCGCGGATTCGGTGTTTCCGGTGCCGGACCGCCCGCGGTAAGAAACGCAATGCGCGCCGTCAGCAGGCGGAACAGCCGCTCAAGGTCGGCCTTATCACTCGCCAGCGAATCGAAAGCCACCAGCATCATCGAGGCCTGCTGCGGCGTCAGGATCCCCGCCTGGTGCTCACCATAAAATGGCTGCGTTTCCATACGCGCATCCGGGGAGAGCGTGCCGGGGGCGCTTTGCGGTTTTGCCGCATGCGCCACCGGACAGCCGCCCGCCAGGGCAAACGCGCCGCCCAGCGCCCCTACCCCTTTTAACAACCGACGTCGGGAAGGTTCCGCCACGTCGTACTCGTCATGCTTGTTCATCGTTTAATCCAGACCCAGTACGCCACGCAGCAGGGAGAGATCTTCCGCCAGCGTCGTAATCGGGCCTTTCAGCGCGTTACGGTCTGCATCGGTCAGCTTGTCGTAGGTTTCGAACCCGTCTTTGGTGCGGTATTTCGCCAGGATAGCGTCAACTTTCTTAAAGTTGGCATCCACTTTCGCCAGCAGTTCGCCGTTCTCTTTTTGCAGCTGAGGCCGCAGCAGATCGACAATTTTCTGTGCGCCGTCGACGTTGGCCTGGAAGTCCCACAGGTCGGTGTGGCTGTAACGATCTTCTTCACCGCTGATTTTGCTCGCGGCCACTTCTTCAATCAGGCCCGCTGCACCACCCACCACTTTCGACGGCGGGAAGGCCAGCTCGCTGATGCGTTTTTGCAGCTCCAGCACGTCGCTGTTGAGCTGATCGGCGTATTTCTCCATCCCACTGGTGGAGTTATCGCCAAACAGGGCTTTTTCCAGACGGTGGAAACCAGTGAATTTTGGATCGGCGGCCTTCTGCTCGTAGTCGTCTTCGCGGGCGTCAATGCTGCCATCAAGGTCAGAGAACAGTTCGGCAATCGGCTCGATGCGCTCGTAGTGCTGACGGGTAGGCGCATACAGGGATTTCGCTTTTTCGATATCCCCCGCTTTCACCGCATCGGTAAAGGCTTTGGTGCCTGCCACCAGGTCCGCCGTCTCTTTGGTGACGTAGGCTTTATAGGCGGTAATGGCGTCGCCGAGGCTCAGCAGCGCCGTGCCTTTGGCCGCGTCCGCCGTCGCTGCGCCTTTGACGATCAGCTTACCTTTCGGGTTAGTCAGCAGGCCGCAGGTCATGTCATATTCCCCGGGCTGAAGATTTGCGGTCATCTTCTGGCTGAAGCCCGGCGCAATATTCTCGCGCTCTTCCACCACCATCACGCCTTTCAGGATTTCCCACTCCAGCGCCTTCTGGCTGTGGTTCTGAATAATAAACTGCGTTTTACCGCTGTTAACCGTGATGGTCATCGGCTCGCACTGTTTATCGTTGACGGTGACTTTTACCTGCGGAATATCTGCCGCCTGAGCGGTGAAGGCAGACACGAACAGCGCGGCAATGCCTGCGCATAACGCACTACGACGGAACTGAATGGCCATGACTCTTCCCTTTAAAAGTATGTTGTAACTAAAACAGCACTTACGGCGCTACCCGCGACGTCTGCGAGCCGGTACGCGGCGGCATAGCGAACAGGATCAGCGCCGGAACCAGATAGATAAAGTACATCGCCACTTCGCTGACGCTCGGCGTTTCCTGGTAGCCGAAGATCCCTTCGAGCAGGGTACCGGTCAGTGAATGGGTCGACAGGACGTTGCTGAGATCGAACGCCACGTCCTGGAAGTGGTTCCACAGGCCCGCTTCGTGGAAGGCGCGGATCGCCCCTGCCGCCAGCCCTGCGGCCACCAGCAGAATAAACATGCTGGTCCACTTGAAGAACGCCCCGAGGTTAAGACGAATGCCGCCCCAGTAGAGCAGGAAGCCAAGCACAACCGCCGTGGCCAGCCCGAGCACCGCGCCCAGCGGCGGCCAGATGCCCACGTCCTGCTGAAAAGCCGCGAGCAGGAAGAACACAGACTCCAGGCCTTCACGCGCCACGGCGAAAAAGACCATCATGATCAGCGCCCAGCCGTGGTGGTTGCCTTTTTGCAGGGCGTTATCCACCGCCTGCTCAAGCTGTACCTTCACGTTACGGGAGACCTTGCGCATCCAGAACACCATCCAGGTGAGGATCACCACCGCTATTACGGCGACGATACCTTCAAACAGCTCCTGCTCTTTCTGCGGAAATTCACCGGTGGTTTCGTTGATAAGAATACCCAGCCCCAGGCAGAGCGCCGCGGCAAGGAAAACGCCAACCCACATCACGCCAATCCAGCGTCCGCGCTGGGTACGCTTCAGATAACTGGCGATAAGGCTAACAATCAGGGCCGCTTCAAGGCCTTCACGTAACATAATGAGAAATGGAACAAACATGCCGACACCTTAAATGTTTATCGCGGTCAACTGATGCAAAGAAAGGTAAATTCTTGTGATAGTGATTATCATTACGGCAAGAAGAAAAACAAGCGAAATGTGTTGCGTTTTGATGACCAGATGTAAACGCATTGCGGAGTAATAATTGCCTGAGTAACCGTTACGTTTATAAGGTATAACGAAAATGCCCATTTACGGTTAACCGGGGCTGTGGCTAAATGTCCACCTCGAAAACCAACTGAAAATAAACCATGTTTAAAATTGTCCATTTCCTGCTGGCGCTGGTGATTATTCTTGCGCTTGCCTGGCTGGTGAGTTTCGACCGCCGAAAAATTCGTATTCGTTTCGTTTTACAGCTGATCGTGATTGAAATTGCGCTGGCGTTCTTTTTCCTCCACGCAGAAAGCGGTCTGTTTATTATTAAATACGTCTCCGGTTTCTTTGAGTCGCTGCTTAAATTCGCTGCCGAAGGGACGAATTTTGTCTTTGGCGGGATGGGTGAAAAAGGGCTGGCATTTATTTTCCTTGGCGTGCTCTGCCCCATTATTTTTATCTCGGCGCTGATTGGTATTCTTCAGCACTGGCGCATTCTGCCGATCTTTATTCGGGTGATCGGGACGCTACTGTCAAAACTGAACGGCATGGGCAAGCTTGAATCCTTTAACGCGGTGAGCTCACTGATCCTCGGTCAGTCGGAAAACTTCATTGCCTACAAGGGCGTACTCGGGGATCTCTCCTCGCGTCGTCTGTTTACGATGGCTGCCACGGCCATGTCGACGGTGTCGCTGTCGATTGTCGGGGCCTATATGACTATGCTCGACGCCAGATTTGTCGTCGCGGCGCTGATCCTGAACATGTTCAGCACCTTTATTATTCTTTCGGTCATTAACCCGACCCGCCCGGAAGCGGAGCCGGATATCAGGCTGG
Organism: Enterobacter cloacae complex sp. IR5403; assembly: GCF_049238705.1. Classification (NCBI taxonomy): domain Bacteria; kingdom Pseudomonadati; phylum Pseudomonadota; class Gammaproteobacteria; order Enterobacterales; family Enterobacteriaceae; genus Enterobacter; species Enterobacter cloacae complex sp. IR5403. The sequence continues at coordinate 292,295 of NZ_JBMKHP010000003.1, forward strand.
AAAAACTGCACGAATCCCAGAGCTTCTTTGAAATGCTGGGCGAGTATATTCTGGCCGGTTTTAAGGTGGCGATGATTATTCTGGCGATGCTGATTGGTTTTATCGCCCTTATTAGCGCCGTTAACGCCCTCTTCTCCAGCATATTTGGCATGAGCTTCCAGCAAATTCTGGGTTATGTGTTTTATCCGCTGGCGTGGCTTATTGGTATTCCGCTGAGCGATGCCTTAAACGCGGGGAGCATTATGGCAACTAAACTGGTGGCGAATGAATTTGTAGCGATGATCGAGCTGCAAAAAATAGCCCATCAAATGTCACCGCGTGGGCTGGGTATTTTGTCCGTGTTCCTGGTATCGTTCGCGAACTTCGCCTCCATCGGCATCGTCGCCGGGGCGATTAAGGGCCTGAACGAGCAGCAGGGCAACGTGGTGTCGCGGTTTGGTTTGCGTCTGGTGTACGGCGCGACGCTGGTGAGCCTGCTGTCGGCGAGCTTTGCGGGGTTGGTGCTGTAAGTTTTGTGCGGTTAATGCCCGGCGGCGCTTCGCTTGCACGGGCCTACGATACAATAACGGCGGGTTATCCCGCCGTTTTTATTAGAACTGCACGCACACCGGCTGGTCGACGCGCATCACCGACTCCTGCGCGAAGCGGGATTTATAAATTCCGCGTAACGCTTCGATGTTCTTCTCGCTCTGCGCATCTTTACCGTGGATCAGCATCAATGCCTTGCTGGGTTCGCGTGCCACTTTGCCATCGTTACCCAGCCACTGCCCACGCGCATCAAACACCGTTAAGCCATCGCGAAAGCGCGGCGTCACGTCCTGGTCGACAAACTGCTGCCACTCACTGCCGGTAATCTGCGCCCCGGCCGGACGATTCAAGCCGAAATAGAGCGTGGTCTGCTGCATCTGATTTTCTGCTTTGCAGGTTTCCACCGCCGCATGCTGTGCGGGTGCGCTACAGCCCGCCAGCATCACGAATGCTGCCACCATTAACCCTGTTTTAATTCTCATTGATGAAGACTCACATAGGTGAAAGGACTATCCCCTCTCCCCACCGGGGAGAGGGTTAGGGTGAGGGGGTATGTTTTTACTCAGCCTGGAGCTTAGACGGCGGCGCTGAGTGATAGTGCGCGTCCGCCTCCGCGAAGCGTTTCTGCATCGCGGCAGACGGCGCTTTACCCAGCAGGCTAAACACCACAATACCGAGGCTGCCGAAGATGAAGCCCGGGATGATCTCGTACAGGCCCAGCCACGCGAACTGTTTCCAGACGATAACGGTAACCGCACCGATAATCATCCCTGCCAGCGCGCCGTTGCGGGTCATGCGTGACCACAGTACAGAGAACAGCACCACCGGACCAAATGCGGCGCCAAAGCCCGCCCACGCATAGCTCACCAGCCCCAGCACGCGGTTTTCAGGGTTTGCCGCCAGCGCAATCGCCACCAGCGCAACCAGCAGCACCATAAAGCGCCCTACCCACACCAGCTCTTTCTGGCTCGCGCCCTTACGCAGGAACGCTTTGTAAAGGTCTTCGGTGATGGCGCTGGAGCACACCAGCAGCTGACAGCTCAGGGTGGACATCACCGCCGCGAGGATCGCGGAGAGCAGAATACCGGCAATCCACGGGTTGAACAGGATCTGCGCCAGCTCGATGAATACGCGCTCGGCGTTCTGGTTCACCGCGCCCGCCTGCGCCGGGTTGTTGTTGAAGTACGCGATACCGAAGAAGCCGACCGCACACGCCCCCGCCAGACACAGGATCATCCACGTCATGCTGATACGACGCGCGTGAACGATGGTGTGGTGGGAATCCGCCGCCATGAAGCGCGCCAGAATGTGCGGCTGGCCGAAGTAGCCCAGGCCCCAGCCCATCAGAGAGACGATGGCGACGAAGTTCAGCCCTTTCAGCATATCGACGTTTTCGATGCTCTTCTGCTTGATCACTTCCAGCGATTCGCCAAAGCCGCCGACGGTGAAAATGACAATCACCGGAGTGAGGATCAGGGCGAAGATCATCAGGCTCGCCTGCACGGTATCGGTCCAGCTTACCGCCAGGAATCCGCCCACGAAGGTATAGAGGATGGTCGCGGCCGCACCGGCCCACAGCGCCGTTTCATAGCTCATGCCGAAGGTGCTTTCGAACAGACGCGCGCCCGCCACGATGCCGGAAGCACAGTAGATGGTGAAGAACAGCAGGATCACCACCGCCGAGATAATGCGCAGGATACGGCTGTTATCTTCAAAGCGTCCGGTGAAGTAGTCCGGCAGCGTCAGGGCGTTGTTGTTGGCTTCGGTGTGCACGCGCAGACGGCCTGCCACCAGCTTCCAGTTAATCCACGCGCCAACGGTCAGGCCGATGGCGATCCAGCTTTCGGAGATACCGGAGATGAAAATCGCACCCGGCAGGCCCATCAACAGCCAGCCGCTCATGTCGGAAGCGCCCGCAGAGAGCGCGGTCACCATCGGGCCTAGGCTGCGCCCGCCGAGGATGTAGTCGTCAAAGTTTTTAGTGGAACGCCATGCCAAAAACCCTATCAGGATCATGCCAAAAATATAAACGAGAAATGTCACCAGCATCGGTGTGCTAATAGCCATTCAAATTCTCCAAAATGTCGAGCGACAACCGTCCGGGTTGCCTTGTTATGTCATCACCGGAACGTAGTGATGTGTGTATGTGTTTCCGTTGGGCGCGCTATCCTGCCGTATACGCATCCCACTGACAAACGATTTAACACTGCATTTACATGAATTTCATCCCTGGTTTTATACGTCTTTCCTATAGGTTGCACTCGCTCACGCTTTTACGGGTTGCACCTTTAAAAAGTGTTAAGCACCGCATAAAAACTGGGCTCAGAAACCGCCGCACGTTCTTTTTCACGGCTAACTAATCGTTAACAATCCATTCATTTTCCAGCTTGCAGACCAGGTCACATTTAACACGGTTGCACAAAGTTGCAACATGGTGGATATTTCACGCTATCAACAGAACGCTACTACAGAACAACAGGAGTTTTGGCATGGGGATGACCACCATGGGGGTTAAGCTGGATGACGCTACCCGCGAACGGATTAAAACCGCTGCGACCCGCATTGACCGCACACCGCACTGGTTAATCAAGCAGGCGATTTTTAACTATCTGGAAAGACTGGAGAGTGAAGAAGGTCCGCCGGAGCTGCCTGCCCTGCTGGCGGGCGCAGCGAACGAAAGCGAAGAGGCCGCGACGGCCGTTGAAGAGAACCACCAGCCGTTCCTGGAATTTGCCGAGCAGATCCTGCCGCAGTCCGTCAGCCGCGCCGCCATTACCGGCGCCTACCGCCGTGCCGAAACCGACGCTGTGCCGATGCTGCTGGAGCAGGCGCGCCTGCCGGAAGCCGTTGCCGCTCAGGCGCACAGCCTGGCGTATCAGCTCGCCGACAAGCTGCGTAATCAGAAAACCGCCAGCGGACGCGCCGGTATGGTGCAGGGGCTGTTGCAGGAGTTCTCCCTCTCCTCGCAGGAAGGCGTGGCGCTGATGTGTCTGGCGGAAGCGCTGCTGCGTATTCCGGATAAAGCCACCCGCGATGCCCTGATCCGCGACAAAATCAGCAACGGCAACTGGCACTCCCACATTGGCCGTAGTCCGTCCCTGTTCGTTAACGCCGCCACCTGGGGCCTGCTGTTCACCGGCAAGCTGGTCTCCACCCATAACGAAGCCAACCTGTCGCGCTCCCTGAACCGCATCATCGGCAAGAGCGGCGAGCCGCTGATCCGCAAGGGCGTGGACATGGCGATGCGCCTGATGGGCGAGCAGTTCGTCACCGGGGAAACCATTGCCGAAGCGCTGGCGAACGCCCGCAAGCTGGAAGATAAAGGCTTCCGCTACTCCTACGATATGCTGGGTGAAGCGGCGCTGACCGCCGCCGACGCGCAGGCCTACATGGTCTCTTACCAGCAGGCGATCCACGCCATCGGTAAAGCGTCCAACGGCCGCGGTATTTATGAAGGCCCGGGCATCTCGATTAAGCTTTCCGCCCTGCACCCGCGCTACAGCCGCGCGCAGTACGATCGGGTGATGGAAGAACTCTACCCGCGCCTGAAGTCCCTGACCCTGCTGGCGCGCCAGTATGACATCGGCATCAACATCGACGCCGAAGAGGCCGACCGACTGGAGATCTCCCTCGATCTGCTGGAAAAACTGTGCTTTGAGCCGGAGCTGGCGGGCTGGAACGGGATTGGTTTTGTTATCCAGGCCTACCAGAAACGCTGTCCGTTCGTTATTGATTACCTGATTGACCTCGCCAGCCGCAGCCGTCGCCGCCTGATGATCCGCCTGGTAAAAGGCGCCTACTGGGACAGCGAAATCAAACGCGCCCAGATGGAAGGTCTGGAAGGTTATCCGGTCTATACCCGCAAGGTCTACACCGACGTCTCTTACCTCGCCTGCGCGAAAAAACTGCTCGGCGTGCCGAACCTGATTTATCCGCAGTTCGCCACCCACAACGCCCACACCCTGGCGGCGATCTACAGCCTGGCCGGGCAGAACTACTATCCGGGCCAGTACGAGTTCCAGTGCCTGCACGGCATGGGTGAACCGCTGTACGAGCAGGTGACCGGTAAAGTGGCCGACGGCAAGCTGAACCGTCCGTGCCGAATTTATGCCCCGGTAGGGACACACGAAACCCTGCTGGCCTACCTGGTGCGTCGTCTGCTGGAGAACGGGGCGAACACCTCCTTCGTTAACCGCATCGCCGACACCACCCTGCCGCTGGACGAACTGGTGGCCGACCCGGTACAGGCCGTTGAGAAGATGGCGGCGCAGGAAGGCCAGATTGGTCTGCCGCATCCGAAGATTGCCCTGCCGCGCGAGCTGTATGGTGCAGGTCGCGTCAACTCGGCGGGTCTGGATCTCGCCAACGAACACCGTCTGGCGTCGCTCTCTTCCGCCCTGCTTAACAGCGCATTGCAGAAGTGGCAGGCCAGGCCGATCCTTGAGCAGTCCGTTGAGGACGGTGAAATGCAGCCGGTGATCAACCCGGCAGAGCCGAAGGATATCGTCGGCTACGTGCGCGAAGCCACGGAAGCGGAAGTGGAGCAGGCCCTGGAGAGCGCGGTGAACAATGCGCCAATCTGGTTTGCCACCCCGCCACAGGAGCGTGCCGCCATTCTGGAACGCGCGGCGGTGCTGATGGAAGATCAGATGCAGCAGCTGATCGGCATTCTGGTGCGTGAAGCGGGTAAAACCTTCAGCAACGCCATCGCCGAAGTGCGCGAGGCGGTCGACTTCCTGCACTACTACGCGGGTCAGGTGCGCGATGATTTCGACAACGAAACCCACCGTCCGCTCGGCCCGGTGGTGTGTATCAGCCCGTGGAACTTCCCGCTGGCGATCTTCACCGGCCAGATTGCCGCAGCGCTGGCCGCAGGCAACAGCGTGCTGGCAAAACCGGCAGAGCAGACCCCGCTGATTGCCGCCCAGGGCATTAACATTCTGCTGGAAGCGGGCGTACCGGCGGGCGTGGTGCAGCTGCTGCCAGGGCGCGGTGAAACGGTCGGCGCCAAACTGACCTCCGATAACCGCGTGCGCGGCGTGATGTTTACCGGTTCGACCGAAGTGGCCTCCCTGCTGCAACGCAACATCGCCACCCGTCTGGATGCGCAGGGCCGTCCTACCCCGCTGATCGCTGAAACCGGCGGCATGAACGCCATGATCGTGGACTCCTCTGCCCTCACCGAGCAGGTCGTCGTTGACGTGCTGGCCTCTGCCTTCGACAGCGCGGGCCAACGCTGTTCCGCCCTGCGCGTACTGTGCTTACAGGATGACGTGGCTGACCACACGCTGAAGATGCTGCGCGGTGCGATGGCGGAATGCCGCATGGGCAACCCGGGCCGTCTCACCACCGACATCGGGCCGGTGATCGACGCGGAAGCCAAAGCCAACATCGAAAACCACATTCAGACCATGCGTGCCAAAGGCCGTCCGGTGTTCCAGGCGGTGCGCGAGAACAGCGAAGATGCCCGCGAGTGGCAGACCGGCACCTTCGTGCCGCCAACGCTGATTGAGCTGGCAAGCTTCGACGAGCTGAAAAAAGAGGTCTTCGGTCCGGTACTGCACGTGGTGCGCTACAACCGTAACAACCTCAACGAGCTGATCGATCAGATCAACGCCTCGGGTTACGGCCTGACGCTTGGCGTGCATACCCGTATCGACGAAACCATTGCCCAGGTGACCGGCAATGCCAAAGTCGGCAACCTGTACGTCAACCGCAACATGGTTGGCGCGGTCGTGGGCGTGCAGCCGTTCGGCGGTGAAGGTCTCTCCGGCACCGGTCCGAAAGCGGGCGGTCCGCTCTATCTGTACCGCCTGCTGGCAAACCGTCCGGAAAATGCGCTGAGCGTGACGCTGGCGCGTCAGGACGCGGAATATCCGGTGGATGCGCAGGTGAAAGCCGTGCTGACCCAGCCGCTGGATGCGCTGATTAAGTGGGCTGAAAATCGTCCTGAGCTGCGTGCGATTGCACAGCAGTACGGCGAGCTGGCGCAGGCGGGAACACAGCGTCTGCTGCCGGGTCCTACCGGCGAGCGCAACACCTGGACGCTGATGCCGCGCGAGCGTGTGCTGTGCGTGGCGGATAACGAGCAGGATGCGCTGGTGCAGCTGGCAGCCGCAACGGCAACGGGCTGTGAGGTGCTGTGGCCGGAAGATGCCCTGCATCGCGACCTCGCCAAACAGCTGCCAAAAGCGGTCTCGGCCCGCATTCGCTTTGCGAAGGCCGATGCCCTGCTGACCCAGCCGTTTGACGCGGTGATCTACCACGGTGATTCCGACCAGCTGCGCGAACTGTGCGAGCAGGTGGCAGCCCGCAGCGGCGCGATTGTCTCGGTGCAGGGCTTCGCCCGCGGGGAGACCAACCTGCTGCTGGAGCGCCTGTACGTTGAGCGCTCGCTCAGCGTCAACACCGCGGCGGCGGGCGGTAACGCCAGCCTGATGACAATCGGTTAATCGTGTAAACTCTCCCCGGTGACGCTACGCTTACCGGGGCGACAAAACAGCCCAGGCCGGATAAGCACAGCGTATCCGGCTTTTTTACATGGAGGGGATGATGAAAAGAGTATTTCTCGCAGGTGCAGCCCTGCTCATGAGCGCCAGCGCGCTGGCCGACGAGTGCGACAACGCGACCACCCAGCTTGAACTGAACACCTGTAGCGCGCAGCAGTACCAGGCCGCCGATAAAAAGCTCAACGAGACGTATCAGGCCGCCATCAAACGTGCGCCAGCGCCTCAGCGCGATCTGCTGAAAAAGGCGCAGCAGGCGTGGATTAGCCTGCGCGATGCGGACTGTGCGTTTATCGGTTCGGGTACGGAAGGCGGGAGCGTTCAGCCAATGATCGTTAACCAGTGTCTGGCGGAGAAAACCGCGGAGCGCGAAGCGTTTCTGGCCACGCTGATGCAGTGTGAAGAGGGCGACTTAAGCTGCCCTCTTCCGCCGGGGAACTAGCGCACGCGGATCCCTTCGATAATCATCCGCTGTACGTTTTCCAGGGTGCTCTGGAAAAACGCCTCGTCCTGGAGCGTTTTACCGGTCACCGCCTCGACCTGGGCCGCGAAGTCAGCGTAGTGCTGGGTTGAGGCCCAAATCATGAAGATCAGATGATGCGGATCGACGGGCGCCAGTTTTCCGCTGGCGACCCATCCGGCAATAATGGCTGATTTATCGTCCACCAGCTGCTTTAGATCTCCCGTCAGCTCCGCCTGCAACAGCGGCGCGCCCTGCAACATCTCCAGACAGAACAGCCTTGATGCCTGCGGGTAATCACGCGACACCTCCAGCTTCAGGCGTATGTACTCCTCTATCGCCACCAGCGGGGCCAGCTCTTCGCGAAATGCTTTAAGTGGTGCGAGCCAGATATCGAGGATCTGCTGCATCACCGCCACATACAGCGCCTCTTTCGACGGGTAGTAGTAGAGCAGATTGGTCTTGGACACCCCGGCCTGCTCGGCCACCTGCTCAAGGCGCGTGCCGTGAATACCAAACTGCGAAAATGTCTCCAGCGCGGCGCTGAGGATGGCCTGTTTCTTGGCGCTCACCGCCTGCGAACGTTTACCGGGTGTTTTCACTGCGCCTTGTGTCATTTTCGCTCTCCATTTTTTGTCCTGCGCTCAGCATAGCAAAACCCCCGTCTCGCCACGACCTTCTGCACCCTCAGCGCGCATGAGTGCCTGTTTTCTGTGCAATGATTTTGACCATCCAGTCCACATTTTCGCTGTTAATTTTTACAACCGTCATTTAACACCTTAATAACAAAGTAATTTTCAAAACTGGCACTCCCTTTGCAAAAACACCGTGACACCTGCGACGTAATGAAGAGAGGTTCGTGATGAAAATTGGCGTATTTGTACCGATCGGCAACAACGGCTGGCTTATCTCGACCACTGCCCCGCAATACATGCCGACCTTTGAGCTGAATAAAGCCATCGTGCAGAAAGCGGAGCACTACCACTTCGACTTTGCGCTCTCGATGATCAAGCTGCGCGGTTTCGGCGGTAAGACCGAATTCTGGGACCACAACCTGGAGTCCTTTACCCTGATGGCGGGCCTGGCGGCAGTAACCTCGCGCATCCAGATTTACGCCACCGCCGCCACCCTTACCCTTCCCCCGGCGATCGTGGCGCGGATGGCCTCCACCATCGACTCCATCTCCGGCGGGCGCTTTGGCGTTAACCTGGTCACCGGCTGGCAAAAGCCGGAGTACGAGCAGATGGGGCTCTGGCCGGGGGACGATTACTTCTCCCGTCGCTACGACTACCTGACTGAATATGTGCAGGTGCTGCGCGATCTGTGGGGCACCGGCAAAAGCGATTTCAAAGGCGACTTCTTCACCATGAACGACTGCCGCGTCAGCCCGCAGCCGTCGGTGCCGATGAAGGTGATATGCGCCGGACAGAGCGACGCGGGAATGGAATTCTCGGCGAAATACGCCGACTTCAACTTCTGCTTCGGCAAAGGCGTTAACACCCCGGCCGCCTTCGCGCCCACCGCGGCACGCATGAAAGCGGCCGCCGACAAAACCGGGCGCGACGTGGGCTCCTACGTGCTGTTTATGGTGATTGCCGACGAAACCGACGACGCCGCGCGCGCCAAATGGGAACGATACAAGGACGGCGCGGATGACGAAGCGCTGCGCTGGCTGACCGAGCAGAGCCAGAAGGATACCCACTCCGGCGCGGACACCAATGTGCGCCAGATGGCCGACCCGACGTCTGCCGTCAATATCAACATGGGCACCCTGGTTGGCTCGTATGCCAGCGTCGCCAGAATGCTCGACGAAGTGGCTGCCGTGCCCGGCGCCGAAGGCGTACTGCTGACCTTCGATGATTTTCTCACCGGCGTGGAAACCTTCGGCGAGCGCATCCAGCCGCTGATGCAGTGCCGCGCCCACATCCCTGCCGTGACGAAGGAGGTGGCGTAATGACGACCCTCAACGCTCGCCCGGAAGCCATTACCTTTGACGCGCAGCGCAGCGCGCTGATCGTGGTAGACATGCAAAACGCCTATGCCAGTAAAGGCGGGTATCTGGATCTGGCCGGGTTTGACGTCTCCACCACGCAGCCGGTGATTGAGAATATCAAAACCGCCGTGAGCACCGCGCGTGCTGCGGGCATGCTGATCGTCTGGTTCCAGAACGGCTGGGACGACCAGTACGTCGAGGCTGGCGGTCCCGGCTCACCCAACTTTCACAAATCCAACGCCCTGAAAACCATGCGCCAACGGCCCGAACTCCAGGGCACGCTGCTGGCGAAAGGCGGCTGGGATTATCAGCTGGTGGATGAGCTGGTACCGGAACCCGGCGATATCGTGCTGCCGAAACCGCGCTACAGCGGCTTTTTCAATACCCCGCTCGACAGCCTGCTGCGCAGCCGGGGCATTCGTCATCTGGTCTTTACGGGCATAGCCACCAACGTGTGCGTGGAGTCGACCCTGCGCGACGGCTTTTTCCTCGAGTATTTTGGGGTGGTGCTGGAAGACGCCACCCATCAGGCCGGACCGGATTTTGCCCAGAAAGCCGCCCTGTTCAATATCGAAACCTTTTTTGGCTGGGTCAGTAACGTCAATGATTTCTGCGACGCGCTGACGCCGCCGCTCGCCCGCATCGCCTGAGGAGAACCGCTATGCCGAAATCCGTGATTATTCCGCCGGGCACCAGCACCCCGATTGCCCCGTTTGTCCCCGGCACCCTCGCTGACGGCGTTGTGTATGTCTCGGGCACGCTGCCGTTTGATAAAGATAACAACGTGGTGTTTATCGATGACCCAAAGGCGCAAACCCGCCACGTGCTGGAGACGATCAAAACCGTGATCGAAACGGCGGGTGGGACGATGGAGGACGTGACCTTCAACAGCATCTTTATCACCGACTGGAAAAACTACGCCGCGATTAACGAAATCTACGCGGAGTTTTTCCCCGGCGATAAACCGGCGCGGTTTTGCATCCAGTGCGGGCTGGTAAAGCCCGAAGCGCTGGTTGAAATTGCCACCGTTGCGCACATCGCGAAGTGAGGCGGCCATGAAACTGTCCATTTCACCGCCCCCCTTTGCGGGCGCGCCCGTGGTGGTACTGATTGCCGGGCTCGGCGGCAGCGGCAGCTACTGGCTGCCCCAGCTCGCCGTGCTGGGGCAGGAGTATCAGGTGGTGTGCTACGACCAGCGGGGCACGGGGAATAACCCGGATATCCTGCCGGAAGACTACACCCTCGCACACATGGCCGACGAGCTTGCACTGGCGTTAGCCGGGGCCGGGATCGCCCGTTACTGCGTGGTCGGCCACGCGCTGGGGGCGCTGGTCGGCCTGCGGCTGGCCATCGATAAGCCCGACGCCCTCACCGCGCTGGTCTGCGTCAACGGCTGGCTGACCCTCAATGCCCATACCCGCCGCTGTTTTGACGTTCGCGAACGTCTGCTGCATGCGGGCGGGGCGCAGGCGTGGGTAGAGGCACAGCCGTTGTTCCTCTACCCGGCAGACTGGATGGCCGCCCGCGCCCCGCGGCTGGAGGCCGAGGACGCGCTGGCGCTGGCCCATTTTCAGGGCAAAGCCAATCTGCTGCGCAGGCTGGATGCGCTGAAACAGGCCGATTTCAGCCGCCACGCTGCACGCGTTCGCTGCCCCGTGCAGATTATCTGTTCCACCGACGATCTGCTGGTGCCGTCCGTCTGCTCCGCTGAACTGCACGCCGCCCTCCCGCACGCCCGCAAAACGGTCATGCGCCAGGGCGGGCATGCCTGCAATGTGACCGAGCCGGACACCTTTAACACTTTGTTGCTGAACGGGCTTGCCAGCCTGCTGCACAGCCCAGAACCCGCTTTGTAAGGAGCTTGAATGAGCGAAGCCATCACGCCCGCCGCGCTGGAAACGCTGTTTACCGGCGCACGTACCCATAACGGCTGGCTGGATATACCGGTCAGTGACGAGACGCTGCGCGAGATTTATGACCTGATGAAATGGGGGCCGACGTCCGCCAACTGCTCCCCGGCGCGCATTGTGTTTGTGCGAAGCCCGGAAGGAAAAGAGAAGCTGCGCCCGGCGCTCTCCAGCGGCAACCTTGAGAAAACGCTCACTGCCCCGGTCACGGCGATTGTCGCCTGGGACAGCGAGTTTTATGAGCGCCTGCCTGAACTGTTCCCGCACGGCGATGCCAGAAGCTGGTTTACCGCAAGCCCCGCGCTGGCGGAAGAGACCGCCTTTCGCAACAGCTCAATGCAGGCCGCGTACCTGATTTTCGCCTGCCGCGCGCTCGGGCTGGACACCGGGCCGATGTCCGGTTTTGACCGGGAAAAAGTGGACGCGGCCTTTTTCACGGGAACGCTGCTCAAAAGCAACCTGCTGATCAACATCGGCTACGGCGATGCGACCAAACTGTACGGACGCCTGCCGCGTCTGGCCTTTGACGATGCCTGCGGGCTGGCGTAAGGAGCGAACGTGATGACACCGGATAAACAAACCTTTCGCGACGCTATGGCCTGCGTCGGCGCAGCGGTCAATATCATCACCACCGACGGCCCGGCGGGAATGGCGGGCTTCACCGCCAGCGCGGTATGCAGCGTTACGGATTCCCCGCCTACCCTGCTGGTGTGCCTGAACCGCGGCGCGTCGGTCTGGCCGATTTTCAGCGAGAACCGCACCCTGTGCGTTAACACGCTGAGTGCCGGACAGGAGCCGTTATCCAACCTGTTTGGCGGGAAAACGCCGATGGCGGAACGCTTTGCCGCTGCCCGCTGGCAGACAGGCGACACGGGCTGCCCGCGTCTGGAAAATGCGCTGGCCTCGTTCGACTGCCGCATCAGCCAGGTGGTGAGCGTTGGCACTCACGACATTCTGTTTTGCGACATTGTATCCATCGTACGCCACCCGGCGCCGCAAGGGCTGGTGTGGTTCGACCGCGGCTATCACGCGCTTATGCGACCCGCCTGTTAATCCGCATTCAGGAGACAGATCATGTTCGGACTTCCCCACTGGCAGTTGAAATCGACCTCCACAGAAGCAGGCGTGGTCGCGCCGGATGAAAGGCTCCCGCTCGGGCAGACCATGGTGATGGGCGTGCAGCATGCGGTCGCGATGTTTGGGGCGACGGTGCTGATGCCCATGCTGATGGGGCTGGATCCTAACCTCGCCATTTTGATGTCGGGTATGGGTACCCTGCTGTTCTTTTTTGTCACCGGCGGGCGTGTGCCCAGCTATCTGGGCTCCAGCGCCGCCTTCGTTGGGGTAGTCATTGCAGCGACTGGGTTTAACGGTCAGGGTATTAACCCCAACCTGAGCGTGGCCCTCGGCGGTATTATCGCCTGTGGGCTGGTCTACACCCTGACCGGTCTGGTGGTGATGAAAGTCGGCACGCGCTGGATCGAGCGGATGATGCCCCCCGTCGTCACCGGGGCGGTGGTGATGGCGATAGGCCTGAACCTCGCGCCGATTGCGGTGAAGAGCGTTTCCGGCTCACCGTTTGAAAGCTGGATGGCGGTGATTACGGTGCTGTGCATCGGCGTGGTGGCGGTCTTTACGCGCGGCATGATCCAGCGGCTGCTGATCCTGGTCGGGCTGATTGCGGCCTGTCTGGTCTACGCGCTGCTGGCGAACGTGTTCGGCCTCGGCAAACCGGTTGATTTCACACTGATTCACCAGGCCGCCTGGTTCGGCCTGCCGCAGATGACCTCACCCACCTTTAACGCTCAGGCGATGATGCTCATCGCGCCTGTCGCGGTGATTCTGGTGGCTGAAAACCTGGGCCACCTGAAAGCCGTAGCGGGAATGACCGGGCGCAATATGGATCCGTATATGGGGCGGGCGTTTGTGGGAGACGGACTGGCGACCATGCTCTCCGGCTCGGTCGGCGGCAGCGGCGTGACGACCTACGCGGAAAACATCGGCGTGATGGCAGTGACCAAAGTCTACTCGACGCTGGTCTTCGTGGCGGCGGCGGTGATGGCGATGCTGCTCGGCTTTTCCCCAAAATTCGGCGCATTGATCCACACCATCCCGGCACCCGTGATTGGCGGCGCCTCGATTGTGGTATTTGGTCTGATTGCCGTCGCGGGGGCACGTATCTGGGTGCAGAATCATGTTGATCTGAGCCAGAACGGTAACCTGATCATGGTGGCGGTGACGCTGGTGCTGGGGGCGGGTGATTTCGCCCTGACGCTGGGCGGGTTTACGGTGGGCGGGATTGGCACGGCGACCTTCGGCGCGATCCTGCTCAATGCTCTGCTGAGCCGCCGGAAAAGGGATGTACCGCAAGGAAAAGCCATCACCCCCTCCACCTGAAATACGTGCCGTTTTCTTGCCGGGTGACGCTACGCTTACCCGGCCTACAATTGGCAAGTAGGCCCGCGCAAGCGAAGCGCCGCCGGGCTAAACGGGCAGGGTGCGCGTTGTTAGCTATCTGCCCCTTGTTCAGCACTCAATCCGGCAGTCGCCTTACGTCGTTTTTTTAACTTCAACTCGCTCACCAGCACCCCGGCGATAATAAACGCCGCACCTACCAGCGCCAGCAGCGGCAGACGCTCCCCGGCGAGTCGCCCGAAAATACCCGCCCACACCGGTTCACCGGTATAAATGACCGTCGCCCGTGTCGGGGATACGCTGCGCTGCGCCCAGTTCATGGTGACCTGGATAATGGCGCTGAAAATGCCCAGCCCCAGCGCCACGACGATAAGCCCGGTAGACATCGGCGGGACGGACTCCCCTGCCGGCACCATCGTCGCGAACGCCACCAGCGACGCGGTGGCAAGCTGCACCACCGTCACCCGCTTGACGTCCACTTTTCCTGCCCAGGCGCTAATCAGGATAATTTCTGCCGCAATGGCGACGGCCCCCACCAGAGTGATGATCTCCCCCGGCCCCAGCGCCAGCGCCAGCGCCAGCAGATTATTTTCCGGCCCGGCTAATAAAATAAGGCCGATGAACGCCAGCACGATGCCAATGCACGACATCAGGCCCGGCATTCTGCCGAGGCACAGCCATTGCAACAGTGGCACCAGCGGTACGTACATGGCGGTGATGAAGGCGGATTTACTGCTGGAGATAGACTGGAGCCCCCACGTTTGCAGGCTGTAGCCCATGGCAATCGCCACGCCAATGGCGACACCCGCTTTAAGCTCTCTCAGGGTCAACCCGCGCAGGGTCTTCAGCGAAATAAGCGCCACGGCAATCGCCGCGGTTGCAAAGCGCAGCCCTACAAAGAAAAACGGATCGCTCATCGTGACCGCGTACTGAACGGCAAGAAAGGTTCCGCCCCAGAACATGGTGATCAAAATCAGGATGGCTTCCTGAGGCTTAATGGAGAAGGTAAAACGGGAAACGGACATGGGACACCAGCACGAAGAATCAATCCTGTAGTGTGCGATGCCTTTGATGACAGTTCAATGTAGCAGACATAAAAAAACCGCCGGGAAACCCGGCGGCAGGGAGTTAACCCGGCGTACTACTTGTTGCTGCCGTGGCTATTTTTACCCCCTTTTTTACCAGCCTCTGATGCGCGCTGAGGGTCATTTTTAAAGTTGCCCCCGCTAGACTGGCCACCTTTACGACCTGCTTCTGATGCTCTTTCACGGTCTTCAGCGAAATTACCTGAACCACCACGATGGTTTGCCATCTCTAACCTCCAGAGTGTGAAACATTAGACATCATATTGCATTCAGTAAAAGAGGATTCTTTCACCTCGCGGCTCAAGGACAGTGCCTTTATCTGTGCCGCGTGAAACTAAGCTTAGTGTAATGCGGCTATCCGGCAAGCGAGAGGTAATATTCTGCAACATGATCTCAGCCTTTCGTATGAAATATCGGGGAAGTCATTCATAAGCCGTTCTTATATTTTGAAAAATCCGCGCCGCGAAAGTTGTTTCATTTTGCTACAAGGCGCGTATCCAAAAGATATTGTTATATATCAAAGAAATGCCGTTCATTTTTGCAGTCTGGCTGTGATGTCATATCTTTAAAGGAACGCAGCGATCCGCTGTAAGAAAAACCAACGAGGAGTGATGCAAAATGGCAAAAGTTCTGGTGCTCTATTATTCCATGTATGGACACATTGAAACCATGGCTCACGCAGTAGCAGAAGGCGCAAACAAAGTAGACGGCGTTGAGGTCGTGGTTAAACGCGTACCGGAAACCATGCAGGCGGAAGCCTTCGCCAAAGCCGGGGGGAAAACACAAAACGCCCCGGTCGCCACCCCGCAGGAGCTCGCGGACTATGATGCCATTATCTTCGGCACCCCGACCCGCTTCGGCAATATGTCCGGCCAGATGCGCACCTTCCTCGACCAGACGGGCGGGCTCTGGGCCTCCGGCGCGTTATACGGCAAGCTGGCCAGCGTGTTCAGCTCTACCGGCACGGGCGGCGGCCAGGAGCAGACGATCACCTCCACCTGGACTACCCTTGCCCATCATGGGATGGTGATTGTGCCGATTGGCTACGGCGCGCAGGAACTGTTCGATGTTTCCCAGGTTCGTGGCGGGACACCGTATGGCGCGACAACCATTGCCGGTGGGGATGGTTCACGTCAGCCAAGCAATGAAGAACTTTCTATCGCCCGCTATCAGGGTGAATACGTCGCGGGTCTTGCCAAAAAACTGAACGGCTAACCCAACAGGAGGACAAGTATGCCAACTCAAGAATCCAAAGCTCACCACGTGGGCGAATGGGCAAGTTTACGCAATACCTCTCCGGAGATTGCCGAAGCCATCTTTGAAGTCGCCAATTATGACGAAAAGCTGGCTGAGCAGATTTGGGAAGAAGGCAACGATGAAGTGCTGGTTCGCGCCTTCGAAAAAACCGACAAAGACTCGCTGTTCTGGGGCGAGCAAACCATCGAACGTAAAAACGTCTGAACGTTCCCCCCGCCCGCGCGGGGGGTTATCTTCTATTTCGCCGCGTTATTCATCACCGCATTGAATTTATCGACAGGACAGAAGCCGTTGCCATCCACCGGACAGCCCTTCAGTTCCAGCGTCACGCGCTGCGCAGGGGATTGCAGCGACAGTACGCTGGCGTTACGTAACTGCTCTGAACTCTGGTAGACATACTCAATTTTCATCAGCTCCTGATTAGTGTTTTTGTCATGCCAGCGCTGGAAGACAATTTTACCGCCAATCGGGGTGCGTTCCTGCTGGTCGTGCAACTGGTAAGGCCTGAAGTCCAGCGCGGTCAGCAGCGAGGCGATGTTTGAGTCGTGCCCCACCAGCAGGGTGATTTTTGGCGCTTTTGCCTGGTCGGTCACCAGCGCTTTATCAATGTACTTCACCAGCGGTTTAGCCACGTTCTGCGCCACCTCCGTCGACGTAAACAGCGAGTCCTGATAGCCGTTTTTCAGCTTCGACAGCACGCGCCACTGCTGATCGGTTTTGATTTCCCCCCAGGCCACCTGGTCTGTCGGGAAGCCTTCGTAATACTGAAGCGTAAACGCATCCACCAGCGAGTTACCCACCTTCAGCGGCCCGGAGACGCCCGGCTCTTTTTCATAATCGGCGCTGAACGTATCTTTCGCCTCCGTCAGGGAGCAGACTTTTTTCTCCTTGCAGGACGGCGAGTCGCTGTAGTTTGTCAGCTGTTCCAGCAGTTTGTAGCTTTCATCCAGCTGCATTTTCTGCCGTTCCGTCTCCATCGCTTTCAGCGCTTTCTCGCGAAACTCAGGGGAGTTATCGGTAATGACCGGATTGAAGGTGGGGTCCATGGTGCCCATTTTTTCCTGGTGATGCACAGGAACATCGCACCCCGGGAACGCGCCGGTGATAAAGAACTGCGCGGTCGCCACGGTGCGCTGGAGGCTGTTGGCGTAGGCATAGACGGTATCCGCTGGCGGGCATTCACCCGTCTTCACCATCCCCTGCTCTGCCAGCCACTCGCGCATATAGTGACCCATATACACTTCCAGTACGCCACCTTTGGTGGTGAGCTGTCCACCCGGGACGTCCCACTCCGGCCACTGCTTCGGCGTGGACTGCTCCAGCACGCTGCCGTTATTGGCAAGCGGCGCGCGCAGGTTGTGGCGGCTCATGATGAGCACCTGTTCCAGCTGATAGCCATCCGGCGTGTCCTGCGCCTGTGCGCCAAAGGTCACGGAAAGGGTACCTGCCACGGCAACTGCGAGTAGTGCTTTTCTCATCCCTAATTCCTCACACGTTTTTAATGTCGCCCTGAGTGTGACAGATCCGTGACAGGTTTTTCGGGAAGCATTTCTCAAACTGATGATTAACGTGCTTACGGCGTGTGCCGATGAGTTTTATAAAAAAACCATACCCCACCGGAGAATTCGCTGTGAAACGTACCCGCCTTGAAGAGAGCACCTGCCCCGTCGCCCGTTCGCTGGATATTATCGGCGACTGGTGGTCGCTGCTGATTGTTCGCGACGCGCTACGGAGCGGCGCGCCTTGAGCTGTTCAACAGTGCGCGCACCGGCATTCTGGCACCGCGCTACGTAAAACAGTAGCCTAACGCTGGAGCTGGTCGCCGTATTCGCTCATCCAGGCGGCCAGCGGCGAGAGTGCGTCCTGAAGGGTTAGCCCCAGCTCGGTGATCTGATATTCCACGCGTGGCGGGATCTCCGGGTAGACCGTTCGCGTCACCAGCCCGCGCTGCTCAAACAGGCGCAGCTGCTTCGTCAGCTCTTTCTGGGTGATGGGGGCAGCAGCACGCAGCAGATCGCCAAAGCGAACGGGCGTATTGAACACAATCAGGCGATAGAGAATGGGGATCGCCCACTTACCGGAAATCAGGTTCACAAACTGCGTCATCGGGCAGGTATACGCCTCAGATTTTTTTTCGCAGCACGTTTCCAGCATCTCTGCCATTTCACACCTCTTGCCTCTTTAGTATCCATTTGGTACCTGGTTTCCTTTCGATACTAACGTTTCTATAGTGCTTTCTCCAGAGACATTTCAGGAGAAGAACATGGGTCGTTTAACCGATAAGTGTACGTTGATTACCGGCGGCACCAGCGGTATCGGTCTCGCCACCGCGCAGGCGTTTATCGCCGAAGGGGCGCGCGTCGCCGTGACCGGACGCAACCCGGACACCCTCGCCGAAGCAGAGCGCATTCTGGGCGATAAGGCCTGGGTGATCCCAACCGACGCAGGCGATATTTCGTCGCAAAAAGCGCTGGCGGAGACCCTCGCCGCCCGCTGGCCGCGCCTGGATGCGGTCTTTCTCAATGCCGGTGACGTGACGCACGCGCCGCTGGAAGCCTGGCAGGAAGAGGCCTGGGACCGTCTGATGAACATCAACCTGAAGGGACCGTTCTTTTTAATTCAGGCGCTGCTGCCGCTGCTGAATAACCCGTCCTCGGTGATCCTCTGCGGCTCCGTGAGCGCGCGCATCGGCCTGCCCACCAGCAGCGTGTATGCCGCGAGCAAGGCCGCCCTGCTGTCGCTGGCGCGCACGCTGTCGGCGGAGCTGCTGCCGCGCGGGATCCGCGTCAACGGCCTGAGCCCCGGTCCGGTGGAAACCCCGGCGTTCACGAAAACGGGCTTAAGCGACGAGGCGCTTAACGCGATGATGGCGGACATCATCAAGCTGGTGCCGCTGGGCAGAATGGGCTCGACGACCGAGCTGGCAAAAGCCGCGCTCTATCTGGCGTCCGACGAGTCGAGCTACACGGTAGGAACGGAACTGCTGGTGGACGGCGGAATGGGGAGCCTGTAATTTTATAAGGCGCTGATGCCAGTGACCGCACCGACATACAGCGCCGCCCACGCACAGGCGGAAAGCAGGCTGACGGCGTAGACCTTGACGGCGTTCAGTCTGAGCATCCCGGCCGCCAGCGGGACAATGTAACGCAACACCGCCAGGAAGCGCGACGTAAAAAGCACGATGACCCCGTTCTTTTGCAGCTGGTGCTGGACCCGCAGGAACTTATTGGCATGCTTTGAGGTGAAGCGCGTGACCATCCGGGTATGCCCCATCAGCTGGCCGATATGGTAATTCAGCATCGAACCTGCCGTTGCCCCCATCACTACGGCGAGCCACGTCAGCGCAGGATGCATGCTCCCCTGGCTGACGGTAATACCCGCCAGCAGCATCACCGACGCAGGCGGCAGCACGGAGGAGATCAGCACCGTCGATTTGCTCAGCGCCATCACGAATAACAGCGCGAACAGATGTGCCGGATACAGCGCAAAATGATTCAGCAGGTTATCAACCCATGCCATTTTCCCCTCCACCGTTAATAATTTAATTCTCCATTTAAAATGAATAACCTTAAATAAACCCTCAACATTTTATGAATAAGATTTATCTAAACCGTTCTTAAACATTATTTAATTTTCTGAGCGCTAAATTTAAACAGGCGTATTATCCCTCTCGTTTTACAACGATCTCGTTATGGCGAGGCTCCTGTACAAATACACGTTATCGCTCTGGTGGGTTCGAGAGAACCGGCACAGGGTAAAACAGGCACTGTCGAATCAAGGCTTTGTCAGTATAACTTCCCTTGTGGGATACGGTGTACAGTGCTGAACCCAGGACGTGGGGATCTCCTTTCCGACATGCCCTGTCTTGCTCGCCCCTGAGAGATTTTATTATTCAAAGGGAATTTACTATGTCTTACGCTATTCACAACCAAAACCTGGCTTTTAATGACAGCGCCATCGCGCAATATATGAATACCGATTTTATCGTTATCGATATTTCATTATGCGTAGCTCTGGCACGCGAGCAGTTCTTTGAAAAATTAAAAGATGATGATATTCCGTCGCATATTTTTATCGAAGATAACGGTCGCCTCGCGGGTTTAATCGCCGTACGCAAATTATTGCAGGCCACGGATACCGTGCAGCCTGTTAAGGGGTTGATGATATCGGATTTTATTCAGCTCAAACCGGAAGATGAGCGGGCGGATGTCGCCGGGCTGCTGGCGCACGCGGGTGCGGATGTGGTGCCGGTGGTGACCCACGGTAAGCTGGTGGGCTGCCTTACCGAGCGTGAAATCGCCCATCTGCTGGAAGATGACGTTACTGAAGATGCCCAGCTTCAGGGGGCGACGCTGCCGCTGGAGAAACCCTATCTGGAAACCAGCGCCTTCAGCCTGTGGAAGAAACGCTCCGTCTGGCTGCTGCTGCTGTTTGTTGCGGAAGCGTATACCAGTTCGGTGATCCAGCATTTTGAAGAGGCACTGGAATCTGCCATCGCGCTGGCGTTTTTTATTCCGCTGCTGATTGGCACCGGCGGAAACAGCGGGACGCAGATCACCTCGACGCTGGTGCGCGCCATGGCGCTGGGTGAGGTCCACCTTCGCGATGTGGGTCGCGTGCTGCGCAAAGAGATCAGCACCTCGTTCATGATTGCCGCCACGCTGGGTCTGGCGGGCTGCGTTCGCGCCTGGATGATGGGCATTGGGATGGAAATCACGCTCATCGTCAGCCTGACGCTGGTCTGCATTACGCTGTGGAGCGCCATCGTCTCGTCGGTGATCCCGATGGTACTGAAACGCTGCAAAATCGACCCGGCGGTGGTCTCCGCGCCGTTTATCGCCACGCTCATCGACGGCACCGGGCTGATTATCTACTTCAAAATCGCGCAGTATACGCTGGGGCTGGAATAACGAAAAAACCCTGCGATATTGCTATCGCAGGGTTTTCGAATTTGGCGGAAGCGTAGAGATTCGAACTCTAGAACCCTTTCGGGTCGCCGGTTTTCAAGACCGGTGCCTTCAACCGCTCGGCCACGCTTCCAAAGTGAGGCGCACTATAAACATCTCTGAGCATGATGTAAAGCACGAAATTGCATAACGTTACACGTCTTGCGTCGTCCCCTACCGCCCCGCTGATTTCTTCGTCATCGGCTGGCTAAAATGTAAACATTTATTTTTACATTCATAACGTTTATTAGATTCGCAGGTGGTCATTTAGACTCTTTTTCGTACAACACCCATTAACCGTGGATCACTGCGATAAGAAATTAGCCATGACTTTATTTAACGACGATTATGAATTTTTTATTTATCAGTGATAACTACTACCTTTGCCAGGGCGTATCAAGCGCCCTGACATCGACCCATTTGATTCGCGATGACGCGGATATTCACGTCCTTGATGGGGTCGATCACGCGATGGATTTTATCATTGCGATTGAACAGGATAAGTTACGCAATAAAACCATTCGGCAGGTCAAAAAAGTTAAGCGTGATTACATTGTCCTGATGCATGAGATAGAAGCCAACCGTGCGGTGAGAATCGATAATATTATCTATTCGTCGATGCATTTTACTGCTCACCCTTTTCAGCAGCTGATGCGTTTTTATCGGGCGCTCAGAACACACTCTTTTACGCGACGCGAGTATGACGTGCTGAAGCTGTTTCATTTGGAAAACCATGAGATCGCGAAAAAGCTGCAACTGTCACAAAAAACGACCAGCACCTACCGCGTGAGGATCCTCGAGAAATTAAATATGCGCTCAAAAAACATTCTGGCGATGACCCGTGTAAAATCGGCAATCGTCGATCAGAAGCTGTGACATTTTGCCTGACCACGGGAAAACCGGACATCAGGTTTCACCCTGAGGGGGTTTGGCTGGCGCGGTATACCAGTTCTCTTTGGCAACCATCACGCTGCCCTCTGGCTGCATAACAAAATTCGGGGACATGATCTGCACGTTAAATTCGTTAAACACATCCTGTATCTGGCTATGCAGTTCATTGCGGGCAACCGCGAGGGACTGATCGGGCAGCAGGCGGACCTGCAATTCGTAAGCGATATACCAGTCCATTAACCCTAACTGGCGCACCAGCGACGGCTCGGAAAGGTCAATCCCTTTTGCCCGTTTCGCGGCCAGCTCCAGCATGGCATGCACCTGACGCCATGGGGTGTCATAACCGATCGTGACGCTGACCGTCAGATTGAGGCTGCCATCGGGCTGTAGCGCGCTCAGGTTGGTGATCTTACCGCTCACCACCACCGCGTTGGGCACGGTAACGACATAATTTTCCCGGGTAATAATTTTGGTCGCCAGCATGCCAATTTCACTGACCTTGCCTTCGTTATCCGCCACCCGAATGACATCGCCTTTGCGCAGCGCGCGGGAGTAAATCAGGACCAGACCGCTCATGGCATGGTTCATCACCCCCGCCGAGCCCAGCGTTAACATCAGGCCGAAGAAGACGCTAATACCTTTAAACGCCAGCGAGTTTGCACCGGGAAGAAACGGCCAGGCGGCGGAGAGAGCAAATAGCCAGACGGCAACGGAAATGAGCTTACGGGTCGCCCCCACGGTTTCCGGATGTACGCCGGGAAGTTGCAGACGACCAGCCTCCACCTGATTGAGCACCATCTTAAGAAGCTTCAGAATAAAAGCGGTAATGAGGAAAATGATCAGCACAATCGTCAGCCCCGGCAAGGCCGAGACAATCGCCAGGGCGATTTGCTGCACCACGCGAAGCGTCCAGTCTCCCAGCGACGTGCCCCACACCCGCGTCCACGGAAACAGACTGAACGCCCAGCTCAGCCAGACGTAAAAGCCGATCAGCCCCAGCAGGAACATCAGCAAGGCGTAAAGCCGAATCTCAATGGCGCCAATGTATCGCCGCCAGCTTTGCGGCACCCGGCTGCGATTCTCCACAATACGCCGACGGTAGACGCGCCGGAACCAGCGCCAGGAACGCCACGCGCCATAGCAGAGCAGCAACAGCCCCAGCAGGCCAGCGGCAGTTTTTACCGTCGACAGCGCCAGCCAGCCGGTATCGTATTGATCGCGCAGCGCCATTCTCTGCGCTTCCATGCGCGCCAGCACGCGCTGTGCGGCCTGATCGAGGGTAAGATCGTCCCCTTCGTCCAAATCCCCTTCGGTCAGCAGCATCACAGGTTTCCCGTTCATCACTATCAGCCGTCCCTGCTGGTTATAGCGGGTCACGGGGACGATGCTGAGCGGCTCACGCACATCCGCCTCGGTAAAATTGCGCAGGGTATTGCGGATGCGTAAAACGCGCTCTTCCGGCGTGGTCAGGCCAAATTTCGCCTGTAGCATGACGATGGGCTGATGGAAGATATAGACCGTTCGGGCGCGCTCCTGCTCCGTAGGCGCCTGGCGGGGCTCTGCGGCATACGATGAGAAGGCGCTCAGGGCGGCAAAACAGAACGCAAACGCGAGCAGGATCTTTTTCATCCTCACTACCCCAGGTCAGAAATCTTGTTATTTTTCAGGCAACCCGCGAATGCCAGGTGGGTATGTTGAGAATAGTCCAGCCTTTCGTTTCTGCAACAAGCGACGGTGAGCGTGTTGCTCTCAGTCACAATATATGTATTATGTTATAACATAACAATTTCGGATTGCGTTCTATGTTACTTAAAAATGGGTTATTTCTGGCTTCACTGCTCACCATGACGCCTGCCGCTTTCGCCGCTACCACCTGGCCCCTCACGATTGAAAATTGCGGCGTTAAGCAGACCTTTACGCAGGCTCCTCAGCGCGTCGTGACCGTGGGTCAGCATGAAACAGAATTACTGCTCGCACTGGGGCTGGAGAAAACGATCGCCGCGACGTCAGTCTGGTTCGGCAAGCTCCCGGCCCCGCTGGAAGATGCCGGGAAAAACCTCCCCCGGCTTGCGGATAATTCCCCCTCCTTTGAAGCCGTGGCAGGGCAGAAACCTGAACTCGTTCTCGCGCAGTATCACTGGCACATTGGTCCGCAGGGAGAAGTGGGAACCCGTAAGCAGTTTGCGTCGCTGGGGATTAAGACGTGGATCTCCCCTGCCGACTGCACGGATAAAACGGTAACGGAAACGTCAAACGCAGACGGAGCACGTAGCGCGCCGTTTTCACTGGCGGAAATTACACGGGAAGTGACGGATCTGGCGACGATTTTTGATGTTTCCGCGCGAGGTGAGCAGCTCAATCGTGCGCTGGCGGAGCGTATTAAAAAGGCCCAGGCGCGCGTCTCAGCGAAACCGCTTAGCGTTGTATTCTGGTTCTCCAGCAGCCGTCTGAATGGCGATCCCTGGGTGGCCGGGAATTACGGCGCGCCTGGCTGGATCAGCCGCACGCTGGGGTTGAAGAACATTATTGACTCTCACGACGAATGGCCCGCTGTAACGTGGGAACATATTGCCCGATCGCAGCCGGACGTGATTGTTATCGCCGGGATGTCCCGCAGGCTCTACCCTGCCGATGACGTTGAGGTAAAAAAAGCGTTCTTGCGCAGTGACCCGGTGACAAAGAACATGCCTGCGGTCAGGAACAACCACATCATCGTGGTGCCAGCGATGTCGTTAAACCCTTCATTGCGTAACGTCGATGCGGTTGAGCTTATCAGCGATCGGCTGGCTTCTTTCCAGGATGAACAATGAGTCATTTCGCTTTTGACCGCCGCCAGCAGGGTTTACTGGCAGCCGGTGCCATGGCGCTGCCGCTGATGCTGGTCTTTGCCGCCAGTATCGGTGATATGCCGGTGTCGTATGCCAGTACCGGGAAAGCGATCCTCAACGGACTGGGTTTGACCTCTTATGCGTTGCCGCAAACGGAGGAAGGTATCGTCTGGCAATATCGCATGAGCCGGGCAGTGATGGCCGCGTGCAGCGGCGGCGGCCTGGCGTTGTGCGGGCTGGTGTTGCAGTCGATCCTGCGTAACCCTCTGGCCGAGCCTTATCTGCTGGGGATTTCCGCGGGCGCATCGCTGGGAGCCGTCTGCGTGATGCTTCTCGGCATCGGGGGGAGCGTGATTGGCGTAAGCAGCGGTGCGTTTGTCGGCTCGTGCGCCGCCTTTGCGCTCATCATGGTGATTACGAACGGGATGAGTGAAAGCCCGTCGCGCATTTTGCTGGCTGGCATTGCGGGCACCCAGCTCTTCAACGCCATGACCGCGTACGTCGTCAGTACATCCGCCAATGCCGAGCAGTCCCGTAGCGTCATGTTCTGGCTGCTGGGAAGTCTCAGCGGCGTGCGCTGGCCTGACGCGCTGCTGGCGCTGGCCGTTACGCTTGCGGGTTTACTGGTGGTATTGCTCTTTTCACGGGCGCTGGACACCTTCACCTTCGGGGATGAGGTCTCCACCACGCTGGGGATCCCGGTTACCGCCGTGCGTATTGTCTTATTGCTGACCTGTGCCATTGTTACCGCAACGCTGGTGAGCGCCACGGGCGCAGTGGGGTTTGTCGGGCTGGTCATTCCCCATGTAACGCGCATGCTATGCGGGCCGGGCCATCGTCTATCTATCCCGCTGACGTTTCTTATCGGCGCCCACTTTATGATCCTCGCCGATATCGTCTCACGCACGCTGATTGTGCACCAGGTTCTGCCCATCGGGGTGGTGACTGCGCTGGTAGGCGCCCCCGTCTTTGTGGCGTTGCTTTATCAAAACCGAAAGGAGCATCCATGAATATTACTGTGGCCGGGTTAACCGTAACCCGACAAGCGCAGACGGTGCTTAAGGATATCGATCTCGACCTGCCATCCGGGCAGATTATCGGCCTGTTAGGGCCAAACGGCTCGGGCAAGTCGACGCTGCTGCGCTGTCTCGCCGGGCTGTTTCCACGACTCAGCGAACGCGTGGCGCTTAATGGCACAACGCTTGGCATGATGCCGCTGAAAAAACGCGCGCAGCACATGGCGTTTGTCCCGCAACATGCTGAGGTCGACGGAGAACTGACCGTTGAGGACATTGTCAGACTGGGGCGTACGCCCTACCGGAAAACATTCCAGAGAACCACCCGCGACGATGAGGCTGCGGTTGAGCAGGCGATTAGCCTGATGCAGTTATGCCGCTTACGCCAGCGGCGATGGCACTCTTTGTCTGGCGGAGAGCGCCAGCGAAGCCAGATAGCCCGTGCGCTGGCCCAGCAGCCGCAGGTGCTGTTGCTCGATGAACCGACAAACCACCTGGACATTCAGCACCAGCTGGAGCTGATGCGGCTCGTTTCACAGCTGCCGCTTACGGTGGTGGTTGCACTGCACGATCTCAATCTTGCGGCCAATTATTGCCAGTGTCTGATCCTCCTGAAGGCCGGGCAGATCGCCGCCACGGGCGCGCCAGAGGAGGTACTGACGCAGGCAAACATTGAGGATACCTGGTGCGTAAAAGCTCAGGTCTGCAAGGCCGATGCCGGGATCACGATAAGCTACAACATGGTGGCATGACGGAAGCCTGGCGCAAAAGCAAAAAACCCTGCGATATTGCTATCGCAGGGGTTTCAAATTTGGCGGAAGCGTAGAGATTCGAACTCTAGAACCCTTTCGGGTCGCCGGTTTTCAAGACCGGTGCCTTCAACCGCTCGGCCACGCTTCCTAATTGAGGCGAACTATAAACACCTCACCGCGCGCTGTAAAGAGTGCGCGCATTCGTTCGCTTTAAAAATAGCCAAAATGCGTTTAATCGGTTGAATAGACGACAGATTGGCCATTTTGCCAGCATAATATCCACCGCGGATCGTTAGTGCTTTTTGATGTACATATCTTTGGTGTAGTAGTACCCGAGCTTGTCTGGCGTGAAACCCCCTACCCACGGTTTCACCAGGTGCGTGCGCACGTAGTGATAGACCGGGATCGCCGGGACATCGCGTCCCAGCAGATCTTCTGCCTGCTGGTAGAACTTACCGCGCTCCTCCGCCGTTTTCGATTTCGCCGCGTTCACCAGTGCCCGATCGTAGTCCGGATTGCTGTACTGAGTGGTGTTTTGGCTATCCCCGGTACGGAAGTTGTTCAGGAAGGTTGCCGCATCGTCGTAATCGGCAATCCAGGCGTAGCGTACCGCGTCAAAGTTATGGGTGTGCATGGTATCAAGCATGGTTTTCCACTCCTGATTTTGCAGCTTCGCCTCCACGCCGAGGTTCTTCTTCCACATTGAGCTGGCGGCAATGGCAATACGCTGGTGCGATTCCGAAGTGTTATAGAGAAGATCAAAGCTGAGCGGATGGCTGTCGTTAAATCCGGCTTCGGCCAGCAGCTTTTTCGCCTCGGTAATGCGTTTATCCATCGGCCAGCTGGCGTAATCCGGGTTCTGAAGCTTGACGCCGCCAATATCCGGCTGGCTGATCAGCCATGCCGGGCGCTGACCCTGCCCTAATACTTTATCGGCGATGATGTCTTTATCCAGCGCCAGGTTCAGCGCCTTGCGCACGCGGGCGTCGTTGAACGGCGGCCGGGTGGTGTTGAACTGATAATAATAGGTGGCAAGCTGCGGTGAAACGTCCAGCTCGCTCCCCAGCGTTTTCTTCAGCTGAGCAAACTGGTTGATCGGCACCGTGTAGACAATGTCGATTTCGCCCGCTTTGTAGCGGTTGACGTCAGCAGCTTCAGAGGAAATGGGCAGATAGGTCACCTTGTTGATGACGGTATGTTCGTTATCCCAGTATTTCGGGTTACGCACCGCCACAATGCGTTCGTTCACCACCCACTGTGACAGTTTATAGGCCCCGCTGCTGACGAAGTGCTCCGGTTTGGTCCACTTATCACCGAAACGGCCTACCAGGACTTTATCTATCGGCACCAGGGACGGGTGAGCCAGCATCGCCAGGAAAGCGGCGTTGGGTTGCGTGAGCGTCACTTCCAGCGTGGTGTCATTGATGGCTTTCACACCCAGCGACTCGGGCGCTTTTTTGCCTTCTGCGATATCAGTGCCGTTGAGGATACGCATACTGCCGGGATAGCTGGCATACGGAGAGGCGGTTTTCGGGTCGACCAGCCGCTGCCAGCTCCAGACAATATCTTCCGCGGTGATGGGGGTTCCATCGCTCCAGGTAATGCCCGGGCGCAGATGAAAAGTCCAGACGGTGTTGTCTTTATTTTCCCATTTCTCCGCCAGGCGCGGCTGGATTTCACCTGCCGGAGAGACGCTGACCAGCCCGTCGAATAAATCGCTGATAATATTGAATTCGACATCGCTTTCGACTTTATGCGGGTCGAGCGAGGCGGGCTCAGTGCCGTTGTTCCTGACCAGTTCCTGCTTATCTGCCAGCTGGGTTCCTGCCGGCACGTTAGCCGCCCAGGTTGCCGTGCTGGCGCACAGGACCCCTGCGGTTAACAAAGAGAGTGTAAAGCGCGTGCGTGTTTGTGGTTTCATTTCCTTCGCCTTATTGTCTGTTTTTATGACGATCCGGAAATAACTCTTAGCGGCCTTAGGGAAATAACGCAATATTTTTCAGTAACCTATAAGAGGTTGATCTGAATACGCCCTACAAACCGCACTTCATTCTGAGTACAAAGGCTTTGCCAGAATAAAAAACCAGCATAATCCCTAAGGGGCTGAGTAAAGATGGGTAAAACCACTTTGCGTCTGCCGCGCCGTTTCCTATTCTTTGCGTTAATTACATCTGTCATAAGAGAGTGACTCATGGATCGTATAATTACTTCTTCACGCGACCGCACATCGCTACTCAGCACCCATAAGGTGCTGCGCAATACCTATTTCATGCTCAGCCTGACGCTGGCGTTTTCGGCGATCACCGCGACGGCCAGCACCGTACTGATGCTGCCTTCTCCGGGCCTGATCCTCACGCTAGTGGGTATGTATGGTCTGATGTTCCTGACCTACAAAACCGCGGATAAACCGGTGGGTATTCTCTCCGCGTTCGCCTTTACCGGCTTCCTGGGCTACATTCTGGGGCCAATCCTGAATGCCTATCTGTCTGCCGGAATGGGCGACGTGATTGGTATGGCGCTGGGCGGTACCGCGCTGGTGTTCTTCTGCTGCTCGGCCTACGTGCTGACCACCCGTAAGGACATGTCCTTCCTTGGCGGTATGCTGATGGCGGGTATCGTGATTGTGCTGGTCGGTATGCTGGCGAACATCTTCCTGCAATTGCCTGCGCTGCATCTGGCAATCAGCGCGGTGTTTATCCTGATTTCATCCGGCGCAATCCTGTATGAAACCAGCAACATCATTCACGGCGGTGAGACGAACTATATCCGCGCCACCGTGAGCCTGTATGTGTCGCTGTACAACATTTTTGTCAGCCTGCTGAGCATCCTGGGCTTCGCCAGCCGCGATTAACTCACCGTGCTGTGAACATGGCCCCGCTTATGCGGGGCTTTGTTTTTTTGGTAGACTGAGGCGGTTTTTGACTAACGCGTGAATGAATATGTTGAGTTTTGAAGGCAAAGAGATCGAAACCGATAACGACGGTTATCTGAAAGAGAGCAGCCAGTGGAGCGAAGCGCTGGCGGAGAAAATTGCGGAAAACGAAGGAATTACTCTCTCCCCGGAACACTGGGAAGTGGTGCGCTTCGTGCGAGAATTTTACCTTGAATTCAACACCTCGCCGGCTATCCGCATGCTGGTCAAAGCCATGGCGAATAAATTTGGCGAAGAGAAAGGCAACAGCCGTTATCTGTATCGCCTGTTTCCGAAAGGCCCGGCTAAACAGGCGACAAAAATCGCCGGCCTGCCAAAGCCGGTAAAATGCATTTAATAGCGAATACTGAAGTTAGCGTATTCCCGGCCGGGTTGATGCGGTTCCGTTAGCACCTTATCAACCCGCGCGCTGCGCGGTCCGCCCGCTTTCAGCCACGCCACCAGCTTCTCTACCCGATCCGCCTCACCGCAGGCCACAACCTCCACGCTGCCATCATCCATGTTACGCGCATACCCCGTCAGCCCTAGCTGAAGGGCTTCGCGCTGGGTGCTGTAGCGGAATCCGACGCCCTGTACAAGGCCATGGACCCAGGCAATGGTGCAAACATTTGACATCATCCTTCTCCTTATCCGACTGGCGCGTTGCATTTCCTCACTGAAGTCGGGAAAATGGCGGCCATTTCATTGGAATCGACAGAATAGCAAATTATGAGTGTACGTTTAGTGTTAGCCAAAGGGCGCGAGAAGTCATTACTGCGCCGTCATCCCTGGGTCTTTTCCGGCGCGGTTGCCCGCATGGAAGGTAAAGCCAGCCTCGGTGAAACCATCGATATTGTTGACCATCAGGGGAAATGGTTAGCACGCGGCGCATACTCGCCTGCATCTCAGATCCGCGCGCGCGTCTGGACGTTCGATAAAGAAGAAACCATCGATATCGACTTCTTTGTCCGTCGTCTGCAACAGGCGCAGCAGTGGCGCGAGTGGCTGGCAAAGCGTGACGGGCTGGACAGCTATCGTCTGATTGCCGGAGAGTCCGACGGGCTGCCGGGCGTGACCATTGACCGCTTCGGCAATTTCCTGGTGTTGCAGCTGCTGAGCGCCGGGGCGGAATACCAGCGTGCCGCGCTGATTAGCGCCCTGCAAACCTTGTTCCCGGAATGTGCCATTTACGACCGCAGCGACGTGGCGGTACGTAAAAAAGAGGGCATGGAGCTGACGCAAGGCCCGGTCACCGGCGAACTGCCGCCTGCCCTGCTGCCTATCGAAGAACATGGCATGAAGCTGCTGGTGGATATCCAGGGCGGCCATAAGACCGGTTATTACCTCGACCAGCGTGACAGCCGTCTGGCAACGCGCCAGTACGTTGCCGATAAGCGCGTGCTGAACTGCTTCTCTTATACCGGCGGCTTTGCGGTCTCTGCCCTGATGGGCGGCTGTGCTCAGGTGGTGAGCGTCGACACCTCACAGGAAGCGCTGGACGTGGCGAAGCAGAACGTTGAGCTGAATAAGCTGGATCTGAGCAAAGCGGAGTTTGTGCGCGACGACGTGTTCAAACTGCTGCGTAAATACCGCGACCAGGGCGAGAAATTTGACTTCATCGTGATGGACCCGCCGAAATTTGTGGAAAACAAAAGCCAGCTGATGGGCGCCTGCCGTGGCTATAAAGACATCAACATGCTGGCGATCCAGCTGCTAAACCCGGGCGGCGTGCTGCTGACGTTCTCCTGCTCTGGCCTGATGACGACAGATTTATTCCAAAAAATCATCGCCGATGCCGCAATAGATGCGGGTCGTGATGTACAATTTATAGAGCAGTTCCGTCAGGCCGCCGATCACCCGGTGATCGCTACCTACCCGGAAGGGCTGTATCTGAAAGGGTTTGCCTGTCGCGTCATGTAACTTGAAAAGAGAAATATTGCCCGCACATAGTGTGTATGTAATGTTTCCCGGGAGGTGACTATGATTGCCAGCAAATTCGGTATCGGCCAGCAGGTCCGCCACACCTTGCTTGGATATTTGGGTGTGGTCGTGGATATCGACCCGGAGTATTCCCTTGATGAACCGTCAGCAGACGATCTGGCCGTTGACGCAGAGCTTCGCGCCGCGCCCTGGTATCATGTGGTTATGGAGGGCGACGATGGTCAGCCTGTCCATACCTATCTTGCCGAAGCGCAGCTGAGTGGTGAACTACAGGATGAGCATCCGGAACAACCCACTATGGACGAGCTTGCTCAGACCATCCGCAAACAGTTACAGGCACCAAGACTGCGCAACTAAAGGTGTAAAAAAGCCCGTCAAACGGGCTTTTTTTATTTTGCCAGCCCCAGCCGGGGAATATCGATTGCCGGACAGCGATCCATCACCACCTTCAGCCCGGCATCGCGCGCCAGCACGGCCGCCTGCTCATTAATCACGCCCAGCTGCATCCACAGCGTTTTCGCGCCAATGGCAATTGCTTCCTGCGCCACGCCCCAGGCCGCCTCTGAATTACGGAAAACGTCCACCATATCCACCTTTTCCGGCACGTCCGCGAGCGTCGCATAGCCCTGCTGGCCCAGCAGCGTTTTCCCGGCCACCTTCGGCGAGACCGGGATCACGTGATAACCCTGATCCAGAAGGTATTTCATGACCCGATAGCTTGGGCGATCCGGTTTATCGCTCGCGCCGACCAGCGCGATAGTGCGCGTGGACGTCAGAATCTCGACAATGTCGTTCTCTTTCATGCTCTTCCTCCGGGTTTTTTTCAAAGTGTACGTCAAAGCGGACATCTCAACCACGCATCCCATACAGAAGTATGAGGGCAAAACGGCAGAATATGTCTATATGTTAGTAAACGTGTTTATCGAAAACTTTTGATACATTCTTACCGGGTAGTTTGTCTACAGGAGTCTGCTATGAAAACCGGCATTGCCTGGGCTGTGGTTGCGTTAATCATGCCGGTTTGTGTTTTCGCAACCACCCTCAGACTCTCAACCGACATTGACCTGCTGGTGCTGGACGGGAAAAAAGTCTCCAGCTCCCTGCTGCGGGGCGCAGACAGCATCGAGCTGGATAACGGCCCGCACCAGGTGGTTTTTCGGGTGGAAAAGACCATTCGCCTCGCCGACAACGAACAGCAGGTGTACATTTCGCCTCCGCTGGTGGTCAGCTTCAATACCCAGCGTATCAGCCAGGTCAATTTTCGTCTCCCGCGCCTTGAGACAGAAAAGGAGTCGCTGGCATTTGATGCCTCGCCGCGCATTGAACTGGTGGACGGAGACTCCATGCCCATCCCGGTAAAGCTGGATATTCTGGCGCTGACAAAAAGGCTAAAGGGAACAGACTATGAAGCGGACACCGAGACCTACAACAGGGCCAGCAGGCGCGCCTCGCTGCCCCAGTTCGCCACCATGATGGCGGATGACAGTACCCTGCTTTCGGGCGTATCGGAGCTGGATGTACTCCCCCCTCAGTCGCAGACCCTTACTGAGCAACGTCTCAAGTTCTGGTTCCAGAATGCCGATCCGGACACGCGCGCCCGTTTTCTGCAATGGGCGAAACAACAACCTTCGTCGTAAGCCACATTTTTTCGTCCTTTCTCTTGCAGCTTCAGTCAGTTCCCGTCATCGTGTAGCGAGGTAACCTCACGGATAAGATTATGGAACTGACAACACGCACACTTCCGGCGCGCAAGCACATTGCTCTGGTTGCGCACGATCACTGTAAACAAATGCTGCTTAACTGGGTTCGTCGCCATCAGCCTCTTTTACAGCATCATGCCCTTTCTGCTACGGGAACAACCGGCAACCTGATCCACCGCGAAACCGGTCTGGAAGTGAATGCCATGCTGAGCGGCCCGATGGGGGGTGACCAGCAGGTAGGCGCTCAGATTTCAGAAGGTAAAATTGACGTTCTGATTTTCTTCTGGGATCCGCTGAACGCGGTTCCGCATGATCCGGACGTTAAAGCGCTGCTGCGTCTGGCGACGGTATGGAACATTCCGGTAGCCACCAATCTTTCAACGGCAGATTTCATCATTGAATCGCCGCAGTTTAACGATCCGGTGGAGATTTTGATCCCGGATTATCAGCGTTATCTTGCGGAGAGACTGAAGTAGTTTTTTGCCCGGTGGCGCTGCGCTTACCGGGCCTACAGAATTTGCCCGGCGCGTTACGGCTTTCTCGCCACCGGCACGTCAATACTTTTCAAAATATCGACAAACACCGACGGCTCCTCTTTGTTGAACAAGAGCCACACGCGATGGCGCGCGCGGGTTATCGCCACGTACAGTAAACGCCGCTCCTCTGCATCCGGGAAATCTTCCGGAACAGGTAATAACGCCTCTTCCATCACGGATTCCCGCGCCGGTGCCGGGAAACCGTCGCTCCCCTCTTTTAGCCCCACCACAATCACGTAGTCGGCCTGCTGTCCTTTACTGGCGTGAATGGTCATAAAATCGAGCTGTAGTTTTGGCCAGCGCGTCGCCGCTTTGTCCAGCGCCGTCGGCTTGAGGTGGTGATAACGCGCCAGCACCAGAATGCGCTCATCCGGTTTCG
Organism: Enterobacter cloacae complex sp. IR5403; assembly: GCF_049238705.1. Classification (NCBI taxonomy): domain Bacteria; kingdom Pseudomonadati; phylum Pseudomonadota; class Gammaproteobacteria; order Enterobacterales; family Enterobacteriaceae; genus Enterobacter; species Enterobacter cloacae complex sp. IR5403. Next base: position 326,346 of record NZ_JBMKHP010000003.1, read on the forward strand.
CATAGCCGCTCAGTTTATCCAGCAGCGGTTCCAGCTGATCGTCCGCCAGCAGCGTGACGGCCTTTTTATCCCCAGACCTCAGGCTGTTAAGCGGTTTCGACAGCTGATGCGGGTTCTGCTGTATAAAACGGTTGGCTATTTCGCCAATCCGCGAGTTGAAGCGGTAAGTGGTGTCCAGATCGCTGCGATCGCCTTCCCCAAAATAGTGGTGGAAGGCCGTGGTGAGGGATAGTTGCGCCCCGCTGAAACGGTAGATAGCCTGCCAGTCATCGCCCACGGCAAACAGCGACGTGTGTTTATTCTGCGCCCGCAGCGCCGAAAGCAGCGCAGCGCGCTGAGGCGAGATATCCTGAAACTCATCCACCAGAATGTGTTTCCACGGGCTGACGAAGCGCCCTTTCTCCAGAATAATTATGGCCTGATGGATCAGCCCGGAAAAATCGACCGCGTTTTCGTCTTTCAGCGCGGTTTTCCACGCTTTCAGCATCGGCGCCATCAGCTTAACCCGCTTAGAAAACACGGCACGGATAGACTCCGGTGCGCTTTCTGTCATCTCCGCCTGAGAGCCGCCGTGCATGCGCATCAGGCTTACCCACCGGTCGAGACGAGAGCCCAGCCGGCGCGCCAGTTTTTCATCCTGCCAGAAGCTGCCCTCCGGCACCTCCCAGTTGAGTTCCTCTTCAAGCCACTGACGCCAGCCTTTCGCCTGCGCCTTTTTTTCACTGCACTGCTGACGCCATGCCTTGATAAACAGCGCCTGGCGAGCCTGAGCGTCATTTTCCAGCTTGCTGACAACAGGGACTTTTTTGCTGCCCTGTTGAATGATGTGTAAAGCGAGGGAGTGGAACGTGCGCGCCGAGATATCCTGGGTATGCAAACGCGCCTGAATGCGCTCATCCATCTCCTGCGCAGCCTTGCGACCAAAGGCCAGCAGCAAAATCTGGCCGGCAACCGCCTCGCCCGTTGTCAGAAGCCAACCCGCGCGCGCCACCAGCACCGACGTTTTGCCGCTCCCGGCGCCTGCAAGCACCAATAAAGACTGCTCGCCATTCACCACGGCGCGCGCCTGGGCAGGATTGAGGGGTGATGACTCCACCGTACTGAAAAAATCGGCATATTGCGTAAGCATCGCCTCAGTCCAGGCCTGGTTATGCGCCAGACGGCTTTTCTCGATATCGCTCAGCCAGGCCTGACACTTCCGCCACGCGTCGCGGCAGTTATCAAATTCCTCAAGCCGCGCCACCGGTAAAGGCAATGCCGTCAGCGCCTGGGCAATTTTTTGCTGAAGCCCGGCGGTTTGCTGGCGCGTCAGCCACTTCTGCTGCGTATTGCTTAGCGCGATATCGTCCAGCACCTGATGCAGCACCTGTGCGGCTATCACGCTCATCTCCTGGCTCCACTGCTGCCAGCGCGTGTTCAGATGATGGTGGAAGCGTTGGGTTTCCGCCCACTCGGTCCCGTGGAGTCGCACCACTTTGTCTGCCGGCAGGACGAACTCCAGCTCCCCCCATACCAGCCCTCGTTTACAATGAATGGCCAGTAGCTGATTAAACGGAATAAGGTATTCGTGGCGTTCACCGGAGACTTTCACTCCTGCATTGAGCAGGACAATCTTGTCGTAAGGGTGCTGCGCCAGGCGTTTGCCCATTGAAGTTGCTTTCAGTTCCATATCCTGCCGGATCCACGAGGTCATAATTTGTCAGACAGTTTAACTGCCAGTTTTAAGGTGCTCCAGCCCAAAAAAACGTTACAATCACCGGGCGTTAATCATATCGAAGGAAATGAGGGTTTATGCGTACCGTTCTGAATGTGTTGAATTTTGTCCTTGGCGGTTTTGCCACCACCCTTTCCTGGCTTTTTGCCACCCTGGTGAGCATCGTGCTCATCTTCACCCTTCCGCTGACGCGCTCCTGCTGGGAAATCACCAAACTCTCCCTCGTTCCTTATGGAAATGAAGCCGTACACGTGGATGAGCTGGAGCCGGAAAGAAAAAATGCCCTGATGAATACCGGCGGCACGCTGCTGAATATTTTATGGCTGATCTTCTTTGGCTGGTGGTTGTGTCTGATGCATATCTTCGCCGGTATCGCCCAGTGCATCACGATTATAGGCATTCCGGTTGGCATCGCTAATTTCAAAATTGCCACCATCGCCCTGTGGCCGGTAGGACGCCGTGTTGTCCCGGTCGAAGTCGCGCAAGCCGCGCGTGAAGCCAACGCCCGTCGCCGTTTTCAGTAATAAGGACTGGCCGCACTCATGCTAAGCCCCCTGCTTCGTCGCTATACGTGGAACAGTAACTGGCTGTATAACGTCAGGATCTTTATCGCCCTTTGCGGCACCGTCGCTCTGCCGTGGTGGCTGAATGACGTGAAGCTCACCATCCCCCTCACGCTTGGGGTGGTGGCCGGCGCGCTGGCGGATCTCGACGACCGCCTGGCCGGTCGTTTGCGTAATCTGGTCATCACGCTGGTCTGCTTCTTTATTGCTTCCGCCTCCGTTGAGCTGCTTTTCCCCTGGCCCTGGCTGTTTGCCTTAGGGCTGACGGTGTCCACCAGCGGCTTCATTTTGCTCGGCGGCCTCGGGCAACGCTACGCCACTATCGCCTTTGGCGCCCTGCTGATTGCCATTTACACCATGCTGGGCGTCTCTCTTTACGATCAGTGGTATCAGCAACCGGTCCTGCTGCTGTTGGGCGCTATCTGGTATAACCTGCTGACCTTAACCGGACATCTTATTTTTCCGGTTCGTGCCTTACAGGACAACATTGCCCGCAGTTACGAACAGCTGGCCCACTATCTGGAGCTGAAATCCCGGCTGTTTGATCCGGATATTGAAGAGGACAGCCAGGCGCCCCTGTACGATCTGGCGCTGGCAAATGGCCAGCTGGTCGCCACGCTAAATCAGACCAAAGCGTCTCTGCTCACCCGTCTGCGCGGCGATCGCGGTCAGCGCGGTACCCGGCGCACACTGCACTACTACTTTGTCGCCCAGGATATTCACGAGCGCGCCAGCTCCTCGCATGTGCAGTACGCTGACCTGCGCGAGAAATTCCGCTACAGCGACGTGATGTTCCGTTTCCAGCGCCTGCTGTCGATGCAGTCTCAGGCCTGCCAGCAACTTGCGCGCTCAATACTGCTGCGCACGCCCTATCAGCACGATCCGCGTTTTGAACGCGCATTCAGCCACCTGGATGCGGCGCTCGATCGCGTTCAGGCCAGTGGGACATCACCGGAACAGTTCAAAGCCCTGGGATTCCTGCTCAACAACCTGAGAGCCATCGATGCTCAGCTCGCCACCATTGAGTCTGAACAGGCGATGGCGATGCCGGGCAATGACGCTGACAACCAGCTTGCCGACGACAGTCTCAACGGTTTCAGCGATATGTGGCTGCGCCTGAGCCGTCATTTTACGCCGGAATCCGCCCTCTTTCGCCATGCGGTGAGGATGTCGCTGGTACTGTGCGTCGGCTACGCGTTTATCCAGATAACAGGATTGCACCACGGCTACTGGATCCTGCTGACCAGCCTGTTTGTCTGCCAGCCGAACTATAACGCTACCCGCCATCGGCTCGCGCTGCGTATTGTCGGGACATTAGTCGGGGTCGCCATCGGGCTGCCGGTGCTCTACTTTGTGCCATCCGTAGAAGGGCAACTGATCCTGATTGTGATTACCGGTGTACTGTTTTTCGCCTTCCGCAATGTGCAGTACGCCCACGCCACGATGTTCATCACGCTGCTGGTGCTGCTCTGCTTCAATCTGCTGGGTGAAGGCTTTGAAGTGGCCCTCCCCCGCGTGATCGACACGCTAATCGGCTGCGCCATCGCCTGGGCGGCGGTGAGCTTTATCTGGCCTGACTGGCGTTTTCGTAACTTACCGCGCGTGTCCGACAGAGCGATGAACGCCAACTGCCGCTATCTGGATGCTATTCTTGAGCAATACCATCAGGGCCGCGATAACCGTCTGGCCTATCGGATTGCCCGTCGCGATGCGCATAACACGGACGCAGAGCTGGCTTCCGTTGTCTCGAATATGTCAACTGAGCCGCGCGCCACGGCAGAAATCCGGGAGACAGCCTTCCGCCTGCTGTGTCTGAACCACACGTTCACCAGCTATATCTCTACCCTTGGCGCCCACCGAGAGAAACTGACGAATCCGGGCATCCTGGCGCTGCTGGACGATGCCGTTTGCTACGTTGATGATGCGCTTCATCATCAACCTGCGGATGAGCCACGGGTTCACCAGGCACTGGATGAACTGATGCAACGTATCGCACACCTTGATCCTGGCACCGACAACAAAGCTCCGCTGGTCCTTCAGCAAATTGGCCTGCTTATCGCTTTGCTGCCGGAAATTTGTCGGCTGCGCCAGCAGATCGCTACCTGGCGGAATGATGGCCCTGCGACTCAGGCAGCGCATTAAACCACTCCGTAAGCTCCCGGCGAATATCCGCCGGGAGTGCCGCTTCATGTAACCCTTCAATGGCGCCTTCAAGCGCGAACAATACCCGGATACTCAGCGCTTTATTCTTAGAGCGCATTTTCAGCCAGCTCGTCTTCGCCCCCAACTGCCGTAGCGTCTCTTCATTGGTAATGCCCGCCTCCATAAGCAGGACCTCAATCTGAAAGGTCAGGTTCGGCAGATCTTTAAGCCGGTTACGCTGATGGCGCTGGTAGCGCTCTTTCCTGGCGGCATCGAGCGCAAACGAGGAGAGCTGAAGCAGTTTTTCCCTGTTTTGCCACAGACCTTCATCCACACGGTAGTAATTAAGCAGCACTGGCCGTCCTCGTTTCATCAGTGTCAGAAAAGAGGAGGCGTTTTTTACACAGTATTTTGCACTTTGCTCACAGGCGCGAAGGTACAGCTCGCCGTCAGACACCATCGCGAACACCGCGTCATCCACGGCCAGGGTATAACCGCCAAACAGGGCGCGATGATGAATTTCGCCCAGCGGAGAGAGGTATTCCTGAGATTGATAAATCCGATCATAAGATATCTTTTTCATGATAATTCCATTAAAAATCATACAGTAAACACGATATTTCTTACTAACGGATCCGTTAGCAGGAAAATAGGCAACTTATTGCCGTTGGGCAAGATGATTTTTTCAGGTTCACCAGGAATGGATGAAATTTGCGAGTCGCTTTCCGAAAATGAGGTTGATCTTTATGCACACAGGGGTTACTGTATATCCATACAGTAACTACAGGGCTGGAATGAATATGTACACTTCAGGCTATGCAAATCACTTAACACCTTCTCCTTCTGCCGCAGGCAATGCTGCGCAGAATTCTATCGGGCGTGTATCGACAGGGCTTATCAGTGAAGTGGTTTACCGTGAAGACCAGCCGCTGTTAACACAACTCTTACTCCTGCCGCTTTTGCAGCAGCTCGGGCAACAGTCTCGCTGGCAGCTCTGGCTGACGCCACAGCAAAAATTAAGTCGTGAATGGGTTCAGTCGGCTGGCCTGCCGTTAGCGAAGGTGATGCAGATTAATCAACTCTCCCCTTGCGATACGGTCGAGTCGATGGTCCGGGCATTACGTACCGGGAACTATAGCGTCGTGATTGGGTGGTTGCCTGAGGATCTGTCGCAAGAGGAACATTTGCGTCTGTCTGAAGCGGCTGAAGAAGGTAACGCGATGGGTTTCATCATGCGGCCAGTTCGTGGAGATTCCTATCGCAGAGGACAACATCCCGGGCTAAAAATTCACTCAAATGTGTACCATTGAGTAATTTTAAGAGTTTTCCTGGAATTTTTTTCGACCGCAGTATGCAAAAAAAGTTCAACGCGCCAAAACTGCGGCAAGGCTTGTCTGACGCGGTTCTCGTTAATTTTACTGCACAAAATTCGTTCAAAAATTGTTAAATATTAGGTATACGGAACTTTTTTTTTCATATGCCTGACGGACTTCACACTTGTAAGTTTTCAGCTACGTTGTAGACTTTACATCGCCAGGGGTGCTCGGCCTAAGCCGAAGATATCGGTAGGTTTATATTTGACCACGCCCCCCGGTGAAGGATTTAACCGTGATTCCTCCGATGGAGATATTCATGGCAAATTTTGGATGATAACGAGGCGCAAAAAATGAAAAAGACAGCTATCGCGATTGCAGTGGCACTGGCTGGCTTCGCTACCGTAGCGCAGGCCGCTCCGAAAGATAATACTTGGTATGCAGGTGGTAAACTGGGTTGGTCTCAGTTCCATGACACCGGTTGGTACGACAGCGCAAACAACAATGATGGCCCAACTCATGAGAGCCAGCTTGGTGCAGGTGCGTTCGGTGGCTATCAGGTTAACCCGTATGTTGGCTTCGAAATGGGTTACGACTGGTTAGGTCGTATGCCTTACAAAGGCAACGAAACCAATGGCGCTTTCAAAGCTCAGGGCGTACAGCTGACCGCTAAACTGGGTTACCCAGTAACTGACGATCTGGACGTGTACACCCGTCTGGGCGGCATGGTATGGCGTGCAGACTCCAGCAACAGCCGTGCTGGTGACGACCACGACACGGGTGTTTCCCCAGTATTCGCTGGTGGCGTTGAGTGGGCAATGACCCGTGACATCGCTACCCGTCTGGAATACCAGTGGGTTAACAACATCGGTGACGGTGCTACCGTTGGCGTTCGTCCAGACAACGGCATGCTGAGCGTTGGTGTTTCTTACCGTTTCGGTCAGCAGGAAGATGCGCCAGTCGTAGCTCCAGCTCCGGCTCCAGCTCCAGAAGTACAGACCAAGCACTTCACTCTGAAGTCTGACGTTCTGTTCAACTTCAACAAAGCTACCCTGAAACCAGAAGGTCAGCAGGCACTGGATCAGCTGTACACCCAGCTGAGCAACCTGGATCCTAAAGACGGTTCTGTAGTGGTTCTGGGCTTCACCGACCGTATCGGTTCTGACGCTTACAACCAGGGTCTGTCTGAGAAACGTGCTCAGTCTGTAGTTGATTACCTGGTATCTAAAGGTATCCCAGCTAACAAGATCTCCCCACGTGGTATGGGCGAATCTAACCCAGTTACCGGTTCTACCTGTGACAACGTGAAACCACGCGCTGCACTGATCGACTGCCTGGCACCAGATCGTCGCGTAGAGATCGAAGTTAAAGGTATCAAAGACGTTGTAACTCAGCCTGCGGCATAAGTTATCGTCTTATAAAAAAACCCCGCGATGCGGGGTTTTTTATTATCTGAAGAAAAGTAAAAAGCTTATTTTTTACCTAACAGTGCCTGTAGATCGTTCTTCAGCGTCGACATCTGGCTGGCATACTTCTCTTTGTGCTCGGCATCTTCAATCAGCTGCACCACCGTTTCCGACAGGGTTTTCCCGCGCCGTTGCGCAAGCCCGGCCAGACGCTGCCAGACCATGAACTCCAGGTCGATGGATTTCTTACGGGTGTGCTGATGCTCGGCATTGAAATGCCGTTTACGACGAGCACGGATAGTTTGCTTCATCCGGTTTAACAAGGCCGGATTAATGTGTTTCTCAATCCAGCCGTTGACCAGTACCGGTTCGTTTTCGAGGGTCAGCAACATATCCACAGCTTCTTGTGCCGCGCTGGCTTCGATGTAGCAGGTGATCAGCTCCCCTTCACGGTGCTTTTTGACCAGGTACTTCCATTTCCAGCCGCTTTCGAGGTTTTCCAGTTGTTGATATTTCATTGCGATCTCAGTGTTACCGTGTAACTCTGTTCAGAATATCAGTTTTTTGGCAATCTGCTGAAAAGAAATCATATCCTGTGAAACGTCGCAGGCGATCCGCATGACGAAAACCCGAATCCTGATTGGGCAGAGTGCGCCGCTTACGGTATACTCCACGGTTTTACTTCTGACTAAAAAACATCAACTTTGACCATTACGAAACTTGCATGGCGTGACCTGGTTCCGGATACCGAGAGCTATCAGGAGCTGTTTGCACAGCCAGACCTCACAAAAGAACACGAATTCATACTTAGCGATACACAACCGCGTTTGCATTACGCGCTGGAGCAGATGTCATCCCCATGGGCTACATCTCCTTTCATGCTGCTCAAAGCCCCGGAAGAAGCCGAGTATCTGACGCTTCTCGGTGATGCCATGCGCCAGTTGCAGCCAAAAACGAATGCCGTTTTTGGTGGTCAGTATCATATTGCCGGACGTGAAGTGACGTACGAACCTGCCACGCAGGCAGACGGACAGTTCGCTGCAAAAGGCGAGGTGATTACCGCCAACTGGGTGGAAGCAGAACAGCTGTTCGGCTGCCTTCGTCAGTTCAATGGCGATGTGTCACTGCAACCCGGTCTGGTACACCGCGCGAACGGCGGCGTGTTGCTCATCTCCCTTCGCACCCTGCTTGCACAGCCTCTGCTGTGGATGCGCCTGAAAACAGTAGTGACGCAGCAACGTTTTGACTGGATAGGCTACGACGATTCACGTCCGCTGCCTGTTTCCATTCCGTCTATGCCGCTGTCGCTGACCGTCGTGCTGACGGGTGACCGTGAATCTCTGGCTGATTTCCAGGAAATGGAGCCAGAACTCGCGGAGCAGGCGGTTTACAGCGAATTTGAAGACAATATTCAGATCGCCGATGCCGATGACATGGCGCAGTGGTGTCAGTGGGTTATGGCCGTGGCGGAACGTTTCGCGCTGCCCTCGCCTGCCGAGGATGCGTGGCCGGGCTTAATCCGCGAGGCCGTACGCTACACCGGCGATCAGGAAACCCTGCCGCTCTGCCCGCTCTGGATCGGTAAACAGCTGCGTGAAGTGGGCGTTATCAGCGGCAACGGTCCGTTTACCGGCGAGCAGCTTAGTCAGATGCTGGCCCAGCGTGAATGGCGTGAAGGTTATCTTGCTGACCGTATGCAGGATGAAATTCTGCTGGAACAGATTCTGGTGGAGACCGAAGGCGAACGTATCGGGCAAATCAACGCCTTGTCCGTCATCGAGTTCCCCGGACACCCGCGCGCCTTTGGCGAGCCTTCCCGTATCAGCTGTGTCGTGCACATTGGTGACGGCGAATTTACCGATATCGAACGCAAGGCCGAACTGGGCGGAAACATTCATGCCAAAGGCATGATGATCATGCAGGCATTCCTGATGTCTGAACTTCAGCTGGAGCAGCAGATCCCCTTCTCTGCCTCGTTGACCTTTGAACAGTCCTACAGTGAAGTCGACGGCGATAGCGCCTCGATGGCGGAGCTGTGCGCCGTGATCAGCGCGCTTGCAGACGTACCGATTAATCAGAATATTGCGATTACCGGTTCCGTGGATCAGTTTGGTCGTGCCCAACCGGTGGGTGGACTGAATGAGAAAATCGAAGGCTTCTTCGCTATCTGCCAGCAGCGCGGTTTAAACGGCAAACAGGGCGTGATTATTCCGGCGCCTAACGCTCGCCATTTGAGCCTGAGCCAGGCGATTCTGGATGCGGTAGAGCAGGAACAATTCGCTGTCTGGGCCATCGAAGGGGTTGAGGATGCACTACCCTTACTGACAAACCTGGTCTGGGACGGCGAAGGCCAGACAACCCTGATGCAGACCATTCAGGAACGTATAGCTCAGGCGACACAGCAGGATGCTCGTCATCGTTATCCGTGGCCGTTACGCTGGTTAAGTTGGTTTAGTGCAAACTGATCGGACTTGTTCAGCGTACACGTGTTAGCTATCCTGCGTCCTTCACTAAAATAAGGCTTACTGAGAACATGGTAGATAAACGCGAATCCTATACTAAAGAAGACCTTCTTGCCTCTGGTCGCGGTGAACTGTTTGGCGCGAAAGGCCCGCAGTTACCGGCCCCAAATATGCTGATGATGGACCGTGTCGTGAAAATGACCGAAACCGGCGGCAACTTTGATAAGGGTTACGTAGAAGCAGAACTCGATATCAACCCGGACCTGTGGTTCTTCGGTTGCCACTTTATTGGCGATCCGGTAATGCCTGGCTGCCTGGGCCTCGATGCCATGTGGCAGCTGGTTGGCTTCTATCTGGGCTGGCTTGGCGGTGAAGGCAAAGGCCGTGCGCTGGGCGTAGGCGAAGTGAAATTCACCGGTCAGGTTCTGCCTACCGCGAAGAAAGTCACCTACCGTATCCATTTCAAACGCATCGTTAACCGCCGCCTGATTATGGGCCTGGCGGACGGTGAAGTGCTGGTAGATGGTCGTCTTATTTATACCGCGAACGACCTGAAAGTGGGTCTGTTCCAGGATACCTCCGCTTTCTGATAACGGCTTTTAGCCCCTTTCAGAAAGGCGAAACCTCCGCATTGCGGAGGTTTCTTTTTAAAGAGACGGTATCAAGCAAGTACTGCCCTGTCTCCGATGGCTTCTCGCCAGCCCCCTAGCCATTGGGACCTTTGATTCAGGGCCTGATAGGGACACATTTCTTTTGAACGTCCGGCGATGCCAGCCTGATAACCACGTTGATGAGCCCTTTCCAGGCGATCTCGTTTCTGTCTCTTCATGCCTCGTTTCCCTCATTCTTTTGTCTGGTGGAAAGAAAACAGTGGTTGCAATATGTGCAAGCACAGTTAACGAATACCCCGAATCGACGTCAGCGTCAACGTTCAAAATTCATACGGGTGTCATATTTGTGAGCTACCTGGAAGATCGTTTGTACAAAAAATGTGACGCGGGACAAGTAACAAGCTGAACATAAAACGAAAAAAAAGCCGCAATCAGCAGGAAGCTGAGTGCGGCTTTCGTCGATGAATTTTACTTATGGCAGCCGGGAAATCTCTCTTGCGATAGTAGCCGACTCCTGTGCCCACCCCTGCGCAAGCACTTTCACCATTTCGTCATAGCCATCTTTCTGCTGCTTCAGTTCCAGATGGAAAGGACGCTTGATCAGCTGGCCCTGATGATTCAAGAGCCACTCCCCGCTGATAACAACGGCACCATCATAGCGGCCATGGAATCCCGTCACGTTAACATTCAGGGTGTCCTGATCGCTTCCCAGAGGCTGCGAGGCGACGACCCAACCAGGGAGCTGGCTGCTCAGATTCGCCACCAGCGTATTGCGTAGCTGCTGATCCAGCGGGCTGGCCCACAGGTTATTGTTGGCGATAACGTACTGCACATCGCTGGTCTGGTAGACCACCCCGTTGCCCGCCAGATAATCTGGCACGGCAACCTGTTCAACCCACAGCAGACGGCTGCCCTGCGAGGTGCTACTCTGCGCACCGGATTGCGCGCTTAACGGCAACTGGTAGTAGCTTTTGTTATCGCTTCCAGAGCTACAGGCCGTTAATACCAGTGCGCCTGCGATGATTAGCCATTTTTTCATTGTTTCGCCCTCTTAGGCTCAGGATCCTTTTTGTCTTTCGCTTCAAACACCAGTGCGTTGCTCTTTTCATTGAGCGTTTTCAGAACAGGCTGTAGCTCGCGTAAAACCTGATCAAGACGTTGCATATCCGCCACCATCTTGTTGTAGGCCGCTGAGCCCGGCTGGAAGCCCTCCATACTGCGATTCAGTTCGCGCAACGTTTTCTGCATATCCTGCGGCAGCTGCTGCATGGACTGGTTAGCGGTGATCTTGTTGATATTATCCAGCGTGGTTTGCAGACGTTGCATCGTCGCCTGGCTCTGATGCAGTGATCCCGTCGCAGCCTCAAGCATTGGATTCAGCGGCAGATTGTTGATCTTATCCAGCGTTTCCATCAGGCGCTGTTGGATCTGCGCCAGGCCACTGCTGACCGTAGGAATGATTTTGTAGCCGCCAAATTCACGGATACCCGTCATTGGTGGCGCTTTTGGATAGAAGTCCATATCGACATACAACGCCCCTGTGACCAGGTTGCCGGTTTTCAGCGAGCCGCGCAGCCCGCGATTCAGCAGGTCGCTGATATGCTCCCCAATATCCTGGTCCTCGCCTATCTGGTTAATCAAACGCTCAGGCTCAATGCGGATCAGCACCGGAATACGATAATCATCATCAAGCATCTGCTTCAGTCCCGGAACAAAGTAAGGCACTTGTCCCACTGTCCCCAGACGAATACCGCGGAACTCAACTGGTGCTCCTGGCTGCAAGCCGCGTACGGAATCCTTAAAGAACATCAGATAGTCGATGTGATCGGTATAGAGCGCATCCTGAATACTTTTTTGATCGTCAAACAGCCTGAAGGCGGTTTTCTCCGCCACCGGTTGCCCGAGCTCCATGCCTTCCGGCACGTCAAAACTGACGCCCCCACCAAACAGCGTGGTGAGTGAACCCATCTCAACGCGCATCCCCGCAGAGGTGAGATCCACCGCGATCCCGCTGTCTTTCCAGAAGCGAACGTTGCTGGTCACCAGGCGGTCATTAGGCGCATTGATAAATAGCTGATAGCTGATGGTCCGTTTTTGCGGATCGAAGGTGCTTGTTTCTACCGAACCGACGCGATACCCACGGAACAGCACCGGATCGCCCGGCGAGAGCTGGCCCGCTTTTTTGCTGTCCAGAATAACGCGGATCCCTTTTGCATCCGGTGGCGCAAGCGGCGGTGAATCCAGCAGCTGATAGTTTGCTGGCTGGGCGCCTTTGTTGCCGGGCTGGAGTTCGATGTAGGCCCCTGACAATAGCGTCCCTAAGCCGCTGATCCCTTCTCTTCCGACCTGCGGTTTCACTACCCAAAAAACAGAATCTTCATGGAGCAGTTTTTCCATGCCGGCATTCAGGCGGGCCTTGATTTCAACATGGGTTAAATCATCCGTCAGGGTAGCGCTTTCCACGACACCCACATCCACGCTGCGGCTCTTGATGGTGGTTTTTCCGCCCTCAATCCCCTCTGCATTGGTGGTAATTAGCGTGACTTCCGGTCCCTGATGGCTGTAATGATAAAACAGGATCCATGCACCGATCAGCGCGGTCACGATGGGGAAAATCCACACCGGCGACCAGTTTCTGACCTTCTGCACTTTAGCCTCTCCACTCTTATTTTCCATGCTCTTACTCTTCCTCATGGCTTGAATCGGGCTCACGATCCCACGATAAACGAGGGTCGAAGGTCATGGCCGCAAACATGGTCATAATGACGACCAACGCAAACATCAGCGCCCCCATAGCGGGATAAATACTCATCAGCCCCCCCATACGCACCAGCGCTGAGAGAACCGCAATCACGAACACGTCAATCATCGACCAGCGGCCAACAAATTCCACGACCTCATAAATCAGATGCATACGCTCGCTGTCTCGCTTACCGTGCCCTTTTGCATCCCAGCAAAGCCAGGCAATGGCAATCATCTTTAAGGTCGGAACCATAATACTGGCGAGGAATATGACGCCTGCTACAGGGTAAGACCCCTCGCTCCACAGCAAAATCACCCCGGCCAGTATGGTCGAGGGCATTCTGTCGCCGAGCAGATCGGTGATCATGATCGGCAAGATATTGGCGGGCAGATAGAGCATGACAGAGGTCACCAGCAGCGCCATGGTCCATTGCAGGCTATTTTTACGCCGGACGTGACCTTTTGTTTCACAGCGTGGACACACCTCGACATCCGCGGGCAGCACGGCGGTGCAGCACGAGCAGGAGCGAAGCCCCTGACGGATACCCGGTACGCCCACCTTTACCGTCTGCGAAAGCGTCGGCGCCGGGGCAATATCGTCCCAGGCCCAGCGTCGGTCCACGCACTGGAACGCGCGCAGTTGTAGCACGCAGTACAGACACCACGGAATAAAGCTGCTGCCAATCCCCACATCGCCGTAGGCCATCAGCTTCACGAAGCTGACCAGAATACCCGCGAGAAAAATTTCCGCCATCCCCCAGCTTTTTAGCTGGAACAGGATCCGCGCGAGTTTGATTTTAAGGACAGTGGGCATCCTGACGCGGTTGACCAGCAGCAGAATGACGACCAGGCAAAAAGCCGGGACGATCTGCACGAAAAGAAGAAAGAAGGTGCCAAGGCTGGCGTAATCTTCCGAGAACATCACGCCTGGAATTTCCAGTAAATCCACCTGGCTGGTCATCCCGCCCACTTTCATATAGATGAAAGGGAAGAGATTGGAGAGCAGTAACATGAATAAGGCTGCCAGCGCATACGCCGTAGGACGCTGCCTTGGCGCGTCCCACTCGGTCGTCAGCGTAGCGCCACAGCGCGGGCAGGCAGCCTTATGTCCGTGACCGAGCTCTGGCAACGCCACGAGCATATCGCATTGCGAGCATAATATATGCCGATCGGCATGGTGCTGGTCACACATAGATTATCCCTGTTTATGCGCCGTTTTTCAGAGACTCAAGGTACTCCCAGCGCTCAAATGCCTCTTCCAGCGCCTGTTCAGCCTGGGTGAGTTCAGCCAATACTTTCTGAGTATAGTCGTGAGGCTGCGTAAAGAATGACGCATCAGCGACCTGAATTTGCAGTGCTTCCAGCGCAGCTTCCAGCTCTTCCAGACGCTGCGGCAGCCCCTCCAGCTCGCGCTGCAAGTTATAACTCATTTTAGCAGGAGACTTTTTGACAGTTTCTGCCTTTGCAACAACAGGTTCAGCGACATTTTTGGTCTTCTCCTGTTTTTGCGCCAGCGACTGCGATTGCTGTCCACGCGCGTCATGATAGCCGCCCACATATTGCCCGATGCGTCCTTCGCCTTCGAAGATCCAGCACTCGGTCACGGTGTTATCGACAAACTGACGATCGTGGCTGACCAGCATCACAGTGCCCTGGTAACCATCAATCAACTCTTCCAGCAGTTCCAGCGTTTCGACATCCAGATCGTTAGTCGGTTCATCGAGAATCAATAAGTTACTGGGTTTCAGGAACAGACGCGCCAGCAAAAGACGGTTACGTTCTCCGCCGGACAGCGCGCGCACCGGCGTCATGGCGCGTTTCGGGTGGAACAGGAAGTCCTGAAGGTAGCCCAGCACGTGACGCGGCTTGCCGTTAACCATGACCTCCTGTTTACCCTCGGCGAGGTTATCCATCACCGTACGGTCTGGATCCAGCTCGGCGCGGTGCTGGTCGAAGTACGCCACTTCCAGTTTGGTCCCGCAGTGGATACGACCGCTGTCGGCCTGGAGCTGGCCGAGCATCAGTTTCAGCAGCGTGGTTTTACCGCACCCGTTCGGGCCGATCAGCGCGATTTTGTCGCCGCGCTGAACCTGAGCGGAGAAATCGTTCACCAGCACTTTGCCGTCAACCGAATAATTCACGTTCTCCATTTCGAAGACAATCTTGCCCGAGCGGGACGCCTCTTCCACCTGCATTTTGGCGCTACCCATGACTTCACGGCGTTCGCTACGTTCGCGGCGCATCGCCTTCAGGGCGCGAACGCGGCCTTCGTTACGGGTACGACGCGCTTTAATGCCCTGACGGATCCAGACCTCTTCCTGCGCCAGCTTGCGGTCGAACTCGGCATTTTGCAGCTCTTCGACGCGCAGGTTCTCTTCTTTTTCCAGCAGATAGGTATCGTAATCGCCCGGATAGGTCACCAGCTTGCCGCGATCGAGGTCGACAATGCGCGTGGCCATGTTGCGGATGAACGAACGGTCGTGGGAGATGAAGATAATGGTGCCGTTAAAGGTTTTCAGGAACCCTTCCAGCCAGTCAATCGCTTCGATATCCAGGTGGTTCGTCGGTTCGTCCAGCAGCAGCACCTTGGGCCCGCTCACCAGGGCACGGCCCAGCGCCGCTTTACGCAGCCAGCCGCCGGAGAGCGCCGACAGCTCCATATCCGCTTCCAGGCCAAGCTGGGCCAGCACTTCGTTAATGCGGTTTTCCAGCTGCCACAGACCGTGGTGATCGAGCATCTCCTGCACTTTTGCCAGCTCGTTGAGATTCTTGTCGCTCGGGTCCGTCATCACCAGATGTGAAATCTCGTGGTAACGCTTGAGGTATTCCGCCTGCTCTGAAATCCCTTCCGCCACAAAATCGTACACGCTGCCGGTGACGTTACGCGGCGGATCCTGTTGCAGACGAGAGACGATCAGATCCTGCTCGTAAACAATACGGCCGTCGTCCAGCCCCTGCTCACGGTTGAGGATCTTCATCAGCGTCGATTTACCTGCGCCGTTACGGCCGACCAGACAGACGCGCTCGTTATCTTCGATATGCAGCTCTGCATTATCGAGAAGCGGTGAGTCGCTGAAAGAGAGCCACGCGCCGTGCATACTAATTAAAGACATTTATTTTTCCTTTCAGACCGCGGAGATCAGCCAGCAGTTGTGGATTTGACGGTTACGGGCAAAGTCCTGAGACAGCGTTTTTTGGCTGATTTCTTGTGCTTTCAGTCCCAGTTCGGCCAGGCCGTCGTGATCCATGCGGAATCCGCGCTTGTTATTCGAGAACATAATGGTGCCGCCTTTACGCAGCAGGCGCTTCAGGTCGGTCATCAGGCGCAGGTGATCGCGTTGAACGTCAAAGCTATCCTCCATACGCTTGGAGTTAGAGAAGGTCGGCGGATCGATAAAGATCAGGTCAAACTGCTCGTCGGTATCGCGCAGCCAGCCCAGCACGTCGGCCTGTAACAGGCGATGCTGACGACCGGTTAAGCCGTTAAGACGCAGGTTGCGCTCAGCCCACTCCAGATAAGTCCGGGACATATCTACCGTGGTGGTGCTACGCGCGCCGCCAAGCCCCGCATGAACGCTGGCGCTGCCGGTATAGGAGAACAGGTTCAAGAAGTCTTTGCCCTTGCTCATCTGGCCCAGCATGCGGCGGGCGATACGGTGATCGAGGAACAGGCCGGTATCAAGATAGTCGGTCAGGTTAACCCACAGGCGCGCGTTATATTCGCCCACTTCGAGGAAGTCGCCCTTCTCGCCCATCTTCTGATACTGATTTTTGCCTTTCTGACGCTCACGGGTTTTCAGCACCAGCTTGTTTGGCGAAATGCCAAGTACGGCAATGGTGGCCGCAATCACATCCAGCATACGCTGACGCGCTTTTTGCGCATCGATGGTTTTCGGCGGGGCGTATTCCTGAACCACCACCCAGTCCGCATAGCGGTCAACCGCCACGTTGTACTCCGGCAGGTCAGCGTCGTACAGGCGATAACATTCGATACCTTCCTGCTTCGCCCACTTCTCAAATTTCTTCAGGTTTTTGCGCAGGCGGTTGGCGTAATCTTCCGCCACACCTGACGGTTTGCTGTCCGCCGCTATCTCTGCCAGATGGTAGTTTTTCTGCACGCAGTCCAGCGGGCCGTTTTTCGCCTTGAACTGGCGATCGGCACGCAATTGCAGGCAGCTCAGCAGCTCCGGCGAGGCGCTAAACAGGGAGAGGTTCCAGCCGCCGAAATGCGCTTTCATGTTGCGGCCCAGCAGGCTGTGCAGCGCAATCAGCGCCGGCTCGCTGTCCAGACGCTCACCATACGGCGGGTTGCTGATCACCGTACCGTACGGGCCTTTCGGCAGCGGGTTGGTCAGGTTCGCCACGTCTTTCACCTCGAAGGTGACCAGCTCGCCGATACCGGCACGACGGGCGTTGCTGCGCGCGCGTTCAATCACCCGTGCATCGCTGTCCGAACCGTAAAAGTGAGAGGTGTACTCCGCCAGCCCTTTACGGGCGCGGGTCTGCGCATCGTCTTTGACCTCTTTCCAGATGGCTTCATCGTGCTGCGCCCAGCCTTTGAAGCCCCAGTGGCCGCGGTGCAGCCCTGGCGCACGGTCGGTGGCCAGCATCGCGGCTTCAATCAGCAGCGTACCGGAACCGCACATCGGATCGAGCAGCGGCGTACCTGGCTGCCATCCGGAGCGCATCACGATAGCGGCAGCCAGCGTTTCTTTGATCGGCGCCATCCCGGTGCGATCGCGATAGCCGCGTAGATGCAGGCCTGCGCCGCTCAAATCCAGGGAAATACTGGCCGTATCGCCGTTCAGCCAGACGTTGATACGCAGATCCGGGTTTTCACGGTCAACGTTCGGACGTTCTTTATTACGACGCGTGAAGCAGTCCACAATGGCATCCTTAACGCGCAGCGCACCGTACTGGCTGTTGCGGATTTCATCGTTGACGCCGTTGAAATGCACCGCAAAGGTGGCGTCCGGGGTGAAGATCTCTGTCCAGTCGATCATCTGTACGCCGGTGTAGAGATCAAGATCGCTGTAGACCTTGCACTCTTTCATCGGCAGCATGATGCGCGACGCCAGACGGCTCCACATCAGGCTCTGGTAAATAAGCCGCGTGTCGCCCTCAAAATGGACACCACCCTGAACCACCCGGCACTCTTTCGCGCCCAGGGCTTCCAGTTCAGTTTTTAACAGCTCTTCCAGCCCACGGGCCGTACTGGCAAACAGAGAATTCATATCGTCACTTTTACTCATAGAAAATTGTCGCGCATTATAGCTAATATGGCGTGTATGTCATAAAGTTGAAGGCTTATTTTCTTTAGCGGGAGTGTGCAGTGGCGACGTTATCCAGGCTTTTTATTCATCCGGTGAAATCGATGCGCGGTATCGGCGTGACTCACGCGCTGGCCGATATGAGCGGATTCGCCTTCGATCGTATTTTTATGGTCACCGAGCCTGACGGTACGTTTATCACCGCACGTCAGTTCCCGCAGATGGTTCGCTTTACCCCTTCCCCGCTTCATGACGGGCTGCATTTGACCGCGCCAGACGGTTCAAGCGTCGTGATCCGCTTTGCTGATTTTGCGCCGGTTGATGCGCCAACGGAAGTGTGGGGCAACCATTTTACCGCGCGTATCGCGCCGGACAATATTAACCAGTGGCTGAGCGGCTTTTTCTCCCGTGACGTTCAGCTGCGCTGGGTCGGGCCTGCGCTGACCCGTCGCGTGAAGCGCCACGATGCGGTTCCCCTCTCCTTCGCCGATGGTTTTCCCTTCCTGCTGACCAGCGAGGCCTCGCTGCGTGATTTACAAAATCGTTGCAAAGCCAGCGTGCAGATGGAGCAGTTTCGCCCGAATCTGGTGGTGACCGGAGCGGATGCCTGGGATGAAGATACCTGGAAAGTGATCCGCATCGGCAGCGTTATTTTTGATGTCGTGAAGCCGTGCAGCCGCTGTATTTTTACCACCGTCAGCCCGGAGAAAGGCCAGAAACACCCTTCCGGCGAACCGCTGAAAACCTTGCAGTCATTTCGTACCGCGCAGGATAACGGCGATGTCGACTTCGGCCAGAACCTGATCCCCCGCTCCAGCGGCGTGATCCGCGTGGGCGACGAGGTCGAAATTCTCACCCGCGGGCCTGCCAGGGTGTACGGCGCAGGTCAGGAAGAAGAGATGGTTGACGTTGTCACCAACGTCGCTTCCGCGGTGGATATTCACTGGGAAGGCAAAGTCATCCGAGGTAATAATCAGCAGGTGCTACTGGAACAGCTGGAGCAGGCGGGTATCCGCGTACCGTATTCCTGTCGCGCGGGGATTTGCGGATGCTGTCGCATTAAACTGGTCGATGGTGAAGTGAGTGCCCTGAAGAAATCTGCGATTGGCAGTGACGGCACGATCCTGTGCTGTAGCTGTGTACCGAAAACATCCGTGCAGCTGGAAGCTTAAACCGCCTGTTCGAGGCTGAAGGAATCGACGCGCAGCTGTGGCTTCAGCCTGTCATTCATCACTTTGATGGCATCACCTAACTGCATGACTCGCCCGGCAATGGTCACGCCGGGTTGGGCCAGCAAACAGAGCGCAGCGTTTTCACCGGGTTCAACCACCAGCAAATTCACCTCTTCTTCGGTATCGCTCAGATTGACGCTTGCCGCATCGCCGATAGCCGGGGTCCAGCTCATGCCATGCGCGAGGAAATGCCAGCTTTTCGGCATTTGCGGTTTCAGGAAACGGATCGCCACCAGCGCATTTAATACCAGTTCAGCGCGCTGTTCTTTGGAGAGATCGAACTCGCGGCATTTTTCTTCGAAAGAGAAATAGAGTGCAGCATCGTCAACGCAAAAGCCAGAGGGCGCAAACGCGTCCGGCGTTAACATTCGGCGCGCAAAACGAGAGCGAAACAACATGCCATTGGCTAAGTCGAGCATCATACGGTCATGCTCTTCACAAAAATACCAGCGCCAGTTATCGTCAGGTTTAATTCGCATGTTTCTCTCCCGTCCCCTAAACGTCCTGTACTAAAAATGTCCTGTTTGCCGCTTCGCTTATAACACTAGTAATAAAAGACTATAATGTCTAAATAAGCAACAATGACGGAATATAAAACAACCAGGGCTGGAAATAAAGCCCTGGTTGTCTGATTAAGAGAAAAGATTAGATATGCGTGACGATTTCTTTAATCAGCGGCGGCCCTTTAAAAATAAAGCCGGAATAAATTTGCACCAGCGATGCGCCTGCCGCCATCTTCTCACGTGCTGCGATGACGGAGTCAATGCCACCCACGCCAATAATCGGCAGCTGGCCTTTTAATTCCTCGGAGAGTGCGCGAATAATTTCGGTGCTTTTTAATTGTACCGGACGGCCACTTAATCCCCCCGCTTCGTCACAGTTTTTCATTCCCTGAACGAGAGAGCGATCGAGTGTCGTATTGGTCGCAATCACACCATCAATATTATGGCGAACTAAACTGTCGGCAACCTGGATCAATTCTTCTGCCGAAAGATCCGGGGCGATCTTAACCGCGACCGGAACATATTTATGGTGGATCGCCTGTAGCGCCGTTTGTTTATTTTTAATGGCGCTAAGAAGATCGTCGAGCGCTTCGCCATATTGTAATGAACGCAGCCCTGGAGTGTTAGGCGAGGATATATTCACCGCGATATAACCGGCATAGGCATAGACTTTTTCCATACAAATCAGATAGTCATCTTTACCCTGCTCGACCGGCGTGTCTTTATTTTTGCCAATATTAATACCCAGCACGCCATCAAAATGGGCTTTCTTAACGTTCTCAACCAGATGATCGACGCCAAGGTTATTAAAGCCCATGCGGTTGATCAGCCCCTCGGCTTCAACCAGGCGAAACAGACGTGGCTTGTCATTTCCCGGCTGCGGACGCGGCGTCACCGTCCCGATTTCGATCGAGCCAAAGCCCATCGCGCCGAGTGCATCAATGCATTCGCCATTTTTGTCCAGACCGGCCGCCAGGCCCAGTGGATTTTTGAAAGTCAGGCCCATGCACTGAACTGGTTTTTCCGGCACGTTTTGACGCACCAGCGCGGCCAGAGGCGTTCCTGTAATACGGCGTAACTGCTGAAATGTAAATTCATGAGCGCGCTCAGGATCGAGCTGGAAAAGGGCTTTACGAACGAAGGGGTAGTACATGAACTCTCCTGGATTCCCGGTGTGCAAACCGGGAGGGGATTATGTGCGATCCCGCCTGGAAAGGGAATTGACCTGTGGCAAAAAAAGCCACGTAAAACGCAATCGTTTACTTATCGGTTCGCTTCTTATGCATTTTTCTGCATTCATCCTGAGGATAAATCATTTAGTGGAATAACCACGCAATGTCACACTCCTGAAAATTGTTATGAATGTTAGATAAAAGCAAACAATTAGTTATAAGGAGCAACCATGCGCGTCATTACCCTGGCCGGAAGCCCCCGCTTCCCCTCTCGCTCCAGCGCACTGCTGGAATACGCTCGCGAAAAGCTTAATGCTCTGGATGTGGAAGTGTGTCACTGGAATTTGCACAATTTCGCGCCTGAAGATCTTCTCTACGCCCGTTTCGACAGCCCGGCGCTGAAAACCCTGATCGAACAGCTTAAGAGTGCTGACGGGCTGGTCGTCGCGACACCAATTTATAAAGCCTCTTTTTCCGGCGCACTGAAAACGCTGCTCGATCTGCTGCCCGAACGCGCGCTGGACGGTAAGGTCGTCCTGCCGCTGGCCACAGGCGGTACGGTAGCCCATTTACTGGCGGTGGATTATGCCCTCAAGCCGGTTCTGAACGCGCTGAAGGCGCAGGAGATCCTGCATGGCGTCTTCGCTGACGACTCACAGGTAATCGACTACCAGCATAAACCGCATTTCACGCCGAATCTGCAAACCCGCCTCGACAGTGCGCTCGACACCTTCTGGCACGCCCTAAACCGTCGGGATCGCCACGCGGCAGCATTTCATCAATCACAAGGAGTGGCGCATGTTTAAAACAGTTACCCGTATCGGGCTGGCAGGTCTGCTGGCAGTGGCGTCGCTGGCTCAGGCGGCGGAGAAAGCGCCGGAGAGCCTGCGTATCGGTTATCAGAAAGGCAGCGTCAGCATGGTGTTGGCGAAAAGCCATGCGTTGCTTGAGAAGCGTTTCCCGGAGACCAAATTCTCATGGGTCGAGTTCCCTGCCGGACCACAGATGCTGGAGGCGCTGAACGTCGGGAGTATTGATTTAGGCAGCACCGGCGATATCCCGCCGATCTTTGCGCAGGCTGCCGGGGCGGATCTGGTTTACGTTGGCGTTGAGCCCGCCAAGCCGAAGGCAGAGGTTATTTTGGTGCCGGAAAACAGTGAGATCAAAAGCGTCGCCGACCTCAAAGGCCATAAGGTTGCTTTCCAGAAAGGTTCCAGCTCTCACAACCTGCTGCTGCGCGCGTTGCAGGAGGCCGGCCTTAAATTCACCGATATCCAGCCCGTTTACCTGACGCCTGCCGATGCGCGCGCGGCGTTTCAGCAAAAAAATGTTGATGCCTGGGCTATCTGGGATCCGTACTACTCCGCCGCACTGTTGCAGGGCGGTGTGCGGGTGCTGAAAGACGGCACCACCCTGAAGCAGACCGGTTCGTTCTACCTGGCAGCACGTCCTTACGCTGAGAAAAATGGCGCATTTATTCAGCAGGTGCTGGATACCTTCTCTCAGGCCGATGCGCTGACCCAAAGCCAGCGTCAGCAGAGCATCACGCTGCTGGCAAAAACCATGGGCCTGCCTGAACCGGTGATCGCCACCTATCTTGACCACCGTCCTCCCACCACCATAGCACCGGTTGACGCCCACGTTGCCGCTCTCCAGCAGCAAACGGCAGACCTCTTTTATCAAAACCGCCTGGTTCCAAAGCAGGTGAATATTCGCGAACGCATCTGGCAACCCGCTGGCATTGAAGGAAAAAAATCATGAGTCTGAATCTTTTCTGGTTTTTACCCACCCACGGTGATGGACACTATCTTGGCACAGAAGAAGGCGCCCGCCCGGTCGATCACGGCTATCTACAGCAGATCGCCCAGGCGGCAGACCGCATTGGTTTTACCGGGGTGCTGATCCCGACGGGCCGCTCATGTGAGGATGCGTGGCTGGTTGCCGCGTCGATGATCCCCGTCACCCAGCGCCTGAAATTCCTGGTCGCCCTGCGCCCGAGCGTGGTGTCGCCCACCGTCGCGGCGCGTCAGGCAGCAACGCTGGACAGGCTCTCCAACGGCCGCGCGCTGTTCAACCTGGTGACGGGCAGCGATCCGCAGGAGCTGGCGGGCGATGGCGTTTTCCTCGATCATACCGAGCGTTATGAAGCTTCCGCGGAGTTCACCCGCGTCTGGCGAGGTCTGCTGGAAGGGGAAACCGTCACCTTCGAAGGAAAACATATCCACGTTCGCAATGCGCAGCTCTACTTCCCGCCGGTACAGCAGCCGCGCCCTCCCCTCTATTTCGGCGGATCGTCGGACGTGGCGCAGGAACTGGCGGCTGAGCAGGTCGATCTCTATCTGACCTGGGGCGAGCCACCGGAGCTGGTGAAAGAGAAAATTGCTCAGGTACGGGCTAAAGCCGCAGAACATGGTCGTACGGTACGCTTCGGCATTCGCCTGCACGTGATCGTCCGCGAAACCAACGACGAGGCCTGGCAAGCCGCCGACCGTCTGATCGCTCATCTGGACGACGACACCATCGCCAAAGCACAGGCGGCGTTTGCCAAAACCGACTCCGTGGGCCAGCACCGGATGGCCTCCCTGCACAACGGCAAGCGTGAAAATCTTGAGATCAGCCCGAACCTGTGGGCTGGGGTGGGTCTGGTGCGCGGCGGCGCCGGTACGGCGCTGGTCGGCGACGGTCCAACCGTAGCGGCACGCATTAATGAATACGCGGCGCTGGGGATCGACAGCTTTATTCTGTCTGGCTACCCGCATCTGGAGGAGGCGTACAAGGTGGGTGAACTGCTGTTCCCGCATCTGGATGTCGCTATTCCGGAAATTCCGCAGCCACGCCAGCTTCAGTTGCAGGGCGAAGCCGTGGCGAACGCGTTTATCCCGAGAAAAGTCGCGCAAAGCTAAGGAGCCACCATGTCTGCAACCGCACAAAAATGGCTGCTGCGCGCCGCGCCGTGGTTTCTGCCCGTCGGCATTGTCCTCGTCTGGCAACTGGCGTCTTCAACTGGCTGGCTGTCGAGCCGCATTTTGCCCTCTCCGGAGGGCGTTGTGGAAGCGTTCTGGTCGCTCAGCGCCAGCGGTGAGCTGTGGCAACATCTTGCCATCAGTTCCTGGCGCGCGGTAATCGGCTTTTCGATTGGCGGAAGCATCGGCCTGACGCTGGGGCTGATCAGCGGCCTGTCCCGCTGGGGTGAGCGGCTGCTGGATACCTCCGTTCAGATGCTGCGTAACGTGCCGCATCTGGCGCTTATTCCGCTGGTTATTCTGTGGTTTGGCATTGATGAGAGCGCCAAAATTTTCCTCGTGGCGCTGGGAACGTTATTTCCGATTTATATCAATACCTGGCATGGGATCCGCAATATCGATCGCGGTCTGGTTGAGATGGCCCGCAGCTATGGCCTGTCAGGTTTTGCCCTGTTTACCCATGTGATCCTGCCGGGCGCCCTGCCCTCCATTATGGTTGGCGTGCGTTTTGCGCTCGGCCTGATGTGGCTAACCCTGATCGTGGCGGAAACCATTTCGGCTAACTCCGGCATTGGTTATCTGGCGATGAACGCCCGCGAGTTCCTGCAAACGGACGTGGTGGTGGTTGCCATTATCCTTTATGCCCTGCTCGGCAAACTTGCGGACGTCAGCGCCCAGTGGCTGGAACGTAGCTGGCTGCGCTGGAACCCGGCCTACACCGCTCAGGAGGCGAAAGCATGAATACTGCACGACTGAACCAGGGAACACCATTACTGCTGAACGGCGTGACCAAACGCTACGGCGAAAACACCATTCTGAATGCACTGGATCTGCATATTCCTGCCGGACAGTTTGTGGCCGTTGTCGGCCGCAGCGGTGGCGGCAAGAGTACCCTGCTGCGTCTTTTAGCCGGGCTGGAAGCGCCAAACAGCGGTGACATTCTGGCAGGCACTACGCCGCTGTCCACAATTCAGGATGATACACGCATGATGTTTCAGGATGCGCGTCTGCTGCCGTGGAAAACGGTGATGGATAACGTCGGGCTGGGCCTGAAGGGCAGCTGGCGGGAGGACGCCCGGCAGGCACTCGCAGCGGTAGGGCTGGAGAATCGCGCGGGAGAGTGGCCTGCGGCCCTGTCGGGTGGACAAAAGCAGCGCGTAGCGCTGGCACGCGCGCTGATTCACCGTCCCGGCCTGTTGCTGCTTGACGAACCGCTCGGCGCGCTTGATGCCCTGACGCGGATCGAGATGCAGGATCTGATTGAAACCCTCTGGCAGACGCATGGCTTTACGGTGCTGCTGGTGACGCATGACGTCAGCGAAGCCGTGGCAATGGCAGACAGGGTGCTGTTAATAGAAGAAGGTAAAATTGGTCTGGATCTGACGGTAGATATTCCACGTCCTCGCCGCGTGGGATCGGCCCGACTGGCGGAGCTGGAAGCCAAAGTGCTGGATCGGGTGATGAAGCGTGGGGAAGCGGAGATTCAGCGGATAAAGGCTAATGCCTGATGCCCTCACCCCGGCCCTCTCCCCACGGGGAGAGGGAGAAAACCGATGCCCCGCGACCCCACGTAGGCCCGGTAAGCGTAGCGCCACCGGGCTTTTTTACATCAGGCCAGCGCCTTAGCAATCTTCTCGTACAGATCGCCAGACAGATTTTCCAGCCCTTTCAGCTGCTCAAGCGCGGCGCGCATTTTCGCCTGACGCTGCGCATCGTAACGTTTCAGGCGGATCAGCGGCTCAATCAGACGAGACGCCACCTGCGGGTTACGGCTGTTCAGCTCGGTCAGCATTTCAACCATGAACTGATAACCGCTGCCGTCTTCGGCATGGAACGCTGCCGGGTTGCTGCTGGCGAAGGCACCAATCAGAGAGCGGACGCGGTTCGGGTTGCTCATGGTGAACGAACGGTGCTTCAGCAGGCTGCGTACTTTGCTGAGTACATCGGCTGCCGGGCTGGTGGCCTGAAGGATGAACCACTTGTCCATTACCAGACCATCCTGATGCCACTTGTCGTCGTACTCCTGCATCAGCGCATCGCGGCACGGCAGTTCGGCGGCAACGCTTGCGGCGAGCGCGGCCAGGGCATCCGTCATGTTATCGGCTTCGTGGTACTGCTTGCTGACCAGCGTGTTCGCCAGCTCTGCCTCACCAAACGCCAGATAGCTCAGGCAGGTATTGCGCAGGGAACGTTTACCGATATCCGCATGTTCCACCCGATACGCGTCCAGCTTGTTGGCGTTGTAAATGGCGAGGAACTCATCTGCCAGTTCGGTCGCCAGCGTGCGGGTCAGCGCTTCACGCACGGCGACAATGGCAATCGGGTCGATGATGTCGAACAGCTCGGCGATTTCAGTCGCAGAAGGCAGCGTTAAAATTTCAGCCGCCAGCGCCGGGTCAATATTCTCATCCAGCAGGATGGCACGGAACGCGTCTGCCACATGAACCGGCAGCGTCAGCGGCTGGCCCTGCTGGTAACGGTTGACGTTCAGCTTGATGTAGGTCGCCAGCAGGCTTTGTGCCGCATCCCAGCGCGAGAAATCGTTGCGCGCGTGACGCATCAGGAACGTCAGCTGCTGATCGCTCCACTTATATTCGAGTTTCACCGGCGCGGAGAATTCGCACAGCAGGGCAGGAACGGGCTGGAAATAGACGTTATCGAAGATAAAGGTCTGCTCTGCCTGGGTCACGTTCAGCACGTTATGCACCGGGTGACCGCCCTTCTGTAACGGGATCACGTTGCCTTCGTTGTCGTACAGCTCAACGCTGAACGGAATGTGCAGCGGATGTTTCTCTTCCTGCTCGGCCGTTGGCGGCGTGCGCTGGCTGATGGTCAGCGTGTACTGCTCGGTTTCCGGGTTGTAGTCGTCTTTGACCGTCACAATCGGCGTACCGGCCTGGCTGTACCAGCGGCGGAAATGAGACAGATCAACGTTAGAGGCGTCCTCCATCGCCTGGACGAAATCGTCGCAGGTGGCCGCACTGCCGTCGTGACGCTCGAAGTAAAGCTGCATCCCTTTCTGGAAATTCTCTTCGCCCAGCAGGGTGTGGATCATGCGGATAATTTCAGCGCCTTTTTCATACACCGTCAGGGTGTAGAAGTTATTCATCTCAATGACTTTATCCGGGCGGATCGGGTGCGCCATTGGGCTGGCATCTTCTGCAAATTGCAGACCACGCATGGTGCGCACGTTGTTGATGCGGTTTACCGCCCGCGATCCCAGATCGGAGCTGAACTCCTGATCGCGGAAGACGGTTAAGCCCTCTTTCAGGCTCAGCTGGAACCAGTCGCGGCAGGTGACGCGGTTCCCGGTCCAGTTATGGAAATATTCGTGGCCGATAACGCGTTCGATATCGAGGTAATCTTTATCCGTTGCGGTATCGGTACGCGCCAGCACGTATTTGGAGTTAAAGATGTTAAGACCTTTATTCTCCATCGCGCCCATGTTGAAGAAATCGACCGCAACGATCATATAGATGTCGAGGTCATATTCGAGACCAAAGCGCGTTTCATCCCACTTCATGGAGTTGATGAGGGAGGTCATTGCCCACGGTGCGCGGTCAAGGTTGCCACGGTCCACGAACAGCTCCAGCGCGACTTCACGGCCAGAGCGCGTTTTAAAGGTGTCGCGCAGGACATCGAAATCTCCCGCCACCAGCGCAAACAGATAGCAGGGCTTCGGGAATGGATCCTGCCACTGTACCCAGTGACGGCCATTCTCCAGTTCCCCTTCACCAATCCGGTTGCCGTTGGAAAGCAGGTATGGGTACAGCGTTTTGTCGGCAATAATTTTGGTGGTAAAGCGCGCCAGGACGTCCGGGCGATCAAGATACCAGGTAATGTGGCGGAAACCTTCGGCTTCACACTGGGTACACAGAGCTACGCCTGACTGGTAAAGTCCTTCCAGCGCGGTATTGGCGGCAGGGCTAATTTCATTCACGATGCGCAGGGTAAAGCGTTCCGGCAGGTTGTCGATGACCAGATGGTTGCCTTCTTCTTTATAGTCTGACCAGGCTTCATCGTTAATATGCAGGGAAACCAGCGTCAGGTCTTCACCATCCAGACGCAGCGGCACGGCTGTCGCGCTCTGGCGCGTCACCTGGCTTACCGCCGTCACCACGGTTTTTGTGGCATCCAGGTCGAAAGTCAGATCGATATCGCTTATCAGGTATTCCGGCGCACGATAGTCGTGGCGGTATTTAGCTTGTGGCTGTTGTGTCATAGAAAACCTTATGCATCGTTTGTCGAGTAACGATTCAATATATTCCTGTTGTGTAAAACGCGCTATGCAGAATGTTCATCTTTTCAGGCACAACGCCCTTTTTAGCTACATTTTTATAACACGGGGCACGAAATGCTCTCGACCATAAAGTGTGCTTATGTTGTGATCGGGGTTCAATAAATCACTAAACAGGGTATACTCCGGAGTTGTTTATTGTACTAAACGCTCCCGTGAGAGGATGCTACAGCGCACCTATGACTCAATTCGCTTCTCCGGTTCTGCATACGTTGCTGGATACCGACGCGTACAAGCTGCATATGCAGCAAGCCGTGTTTCACCACTATCATGATGTCCATGTTGCGGCGGAATTTCGCTGCCGGGGTGACGACTTGCTGGGTATCTACGCAGATTCCATTCGTGAACAGGTCGAGGCCATGCAGCATCTGGCGCTCACCGATGACGAATATCAGTGGCTTTCAGGCCTGCCTTTCTTTAAAGCGGACTATCTGAACTGGCTGCGTGAGTTCCGCTATAAGCCGGAACAGGTCACCGTCACCAATGTTAACGGCAAGCTGGACATTCGTCTGACCGGCCCGTGGCGCGAAGTGATCATGTGGGAAGTGCCGCTTCTGGCCGTGATCAGCGAGCTGGCCCACCGCTATCGCTCCCCTGAAACCGGCGTAACGCAGGCGGTTGCCGCTCTGGAGAATAAACTCGTTGAGTTTTCCAGACTGACCGAAGGGCTGGATATGTCCCGCTTCCGTCTGATGGACTTTGGCACGCGCCGCCGCTTCTCTCGCGAGGTTCAGGAAGCCATTGTCAGACGTCTGCAACAGGAGCCGTGGTTCGTTGGCACCAGTAACTACGATCTGGCACGTCGCCTTGATTTAACGCCGATGGGCACCCAGGCGCACGAATGGTTCCAGGCGCACCAGCAGATCAGCCCTGACCTTGCCAACAGCCAGCGCGCCGCCCTCGCCGCGTGGCTAGAGGAATACCCGGATCGGCTGGGTATTGCCCTTACCGACTGCATTACCATGGACGCGTTCCTGCGCGACTTTGGCCCTGAGTTTGCCGAACGCTACCAGGGTTTGCGCCATGATTCCGGGGACCCGGTTGAATGGGGTGAGAAAGCTATCGGCCATTACGAAAAACTGGGCATCGACCCCATGAGTAAGGTGCTGGTCTTCTCCGATAACCTTGACCTGGCGAAAGCCGTCGATCTTTATCGCCATTTCTCATCGCGGGTGAACCTGAGTTTCGGGATTGGTACGCGGTTAACCTGCGATATCCCTCAGGTGAAACCGCTGAACATCGTGATAAAACTGGTGGAATGTAACGGTAAGCCGGTCGCGAAGCTCTCCGACAGCCCGGGCAAAACCATCTGCCATGACAAAGCGTTTGTCCGCGCATTACGTAAAGCCTTCGATCTGCCACAGGTTAAAAAAGCCAGTTAATGGCTTCGGGGGAGCCTTCATGGCTCCCCTTCTCTTATTAATTTCTTATTTCTTCTCTTAAGACGGTGAAATTTACTTGTCTGATAGCGGATGGCAGGTAACATAGATATCCCCCCTATAAGGGCGGACAAGTGTTTATTTTTTCCGACTATTAACAGAGAGAATATTATGAGCGTTGTGCCTGTAGCCGACGTACTCCAGGGCCGTGTCGCCGTTGACCAGGAGGTCACCGTGCGCGGATGGGTGCGTACTCGCCGAGATTCTAAAGCTGGCATCTCCTTCCTCGCCGTCTATGACGGTTCCTGCTTTGATCCTGTACAGGCCGTCATTAATAATTCTCTGCCCAATTACAATGATGACGTTCTGCACCTGACAACCGGCTGTTCCGTGATCGTCACCGGTGTTGTGGTGGCCTCTCCGGGCCAGGGTCAGAGCTACGAAATTCAGGCGACCTCGGTGGAAGTGACCGGCTGGGTTGAGGATCCGGACACCTACCCGATGGCTGCAAAGCGTCACAGCATCGAATATCTGCGTGAAGTCGCGCACCTGCGTCCGCGCACCAACCTGATTGGTGCGGTTGCCCGCGTGCGTCATACACTGGCGCAGGCGCTGCATCGCTTCTTCGACGAGCAGGGTTACTTCTGGGTTTCTACTCCGCTGATCACGGCTTCCGATACGGAAGGCGCAGGTGAAATGTTCCGCGTTTCAACGCTGGATATGGAAAACCTGCCGCGTACGCCGGAAGGTAAAGTCGATTACGACAAAGACTTCTTTGGTAAAGAAGCCTTCCTGACGGTTTCCGGCCAGCTCAACGGCGAAACCTACGCCTGTGCGCTGTCTAAGATCTACACCTTCGGCCCAACCTTCCGTGCGGAAAACTCCAACACCAGCCGTCACCTGGCGGAATTCTGGATGCTGGAGCCGGAAGTGGCCTTTGCCGATCTGAATGACGCGGCAGCCCTGGCAGAAGCGATGCTGAAATACGTGTTTAAAGCCGTTCTCGAAGAGCGCGCAGACGACATGAAATTCTTCGCTGAGCGTGTCGATAACGACGCCATCGCCCGTCTTGAGCGCTTCGTCTCCGCAGACTTCGCGCAGGTCGATTACACCGACGCGGTCGCTATCCTGGAAAAATGCGGCGAGAAATTCGAAAACCCGGTTTACTGGGGCGTGGATCTCTCCTCCGAGCACGAACGTTATCTGGCAGAGAAGCACTTTAAAGCACCGGTTGTGGTAAAAAACTATCCGAAAGACATTAAGGCGTTCTATATGCGCCTTAACGAAGACGGTAAAACCGTTGCCGCGATGGATGTCCTCGCGCCGGGCATCGGTGAGATCATCGGTGGCTCCCAGCGTGAAGAGCGCCTGGATGTGCTGGACGCGCGTATGCAGGAGATGGGCCTTAACCCGGCGGACTACAGCTGGTATCGCGATCTCCGTCGCTACGGCACCGTTCCACACTCCGGCTTTGGCCTGGGCTTCGAACGTCTGATTGCTTACGTAACAGGTGTTCAGAACGTACGTGATGTGATTCCGTTCCCACGCACACCGCGTAACGCAAGTTTCTAACCGACCAAATCATTAATGGCCAGCAAATGCTGGCCATTATTTTATCCTGCAATGTCAGTTTTCGTCAGTCAGAAGTAAGCGTCTTTAAACCACAACCCCGCTATTACCTCTACCTGTTACGTTTTGTTTCCACGAAATATCCTGAGACAAAAAAATAACCACACTCTTATTGCGCTTAAAACAATTCTTACGCAATAGCATAAAAAACAACCAATTTCACAGCCATCTGGATGGCTTTTGTCGATCATAAGAAAAAATGAGCCGTTTAACTTCTGTTTATACGAAAGGCCTTTAGCTAAATTAAACATAAGGAAATCATATATATAAGAATAAAACGGATGTTTAATTCGCCAGGCGGCACTGAAATTTGAGGTGCTTCACAAAGTTCCCAAAAATACATATTTAGTTACACATATTTTCTTTTGGTAACTGAATCTTGAAGATTGTAGCACTTTCAGTGTAGCGAAACGGTTCTATGAATGGAAAGATGCCTGTCAGACACATAAAGACACCTAACTCTCATCAATAGTTCCGGAAATATTTATTGACAGAATTTATTGGCGGCAGTGGCGAGTGTCATAAAAAAACCAATGAGGGTAATAAATAATGATGAAGCGCAATATCCTGGCAGTGGTAGTCCCTGCCCTGCTGGTAGCCGGTGCAGCAAACGCTGCTGAAATCTATAACAAAGACGGCAACAAATTAGATCTTTACGGGAAAGCAGTTGGCCTGCATTACTTCTCTGATTACGCGGGCAACGATGGCGACAACACTTACGCGCGTCTGGGCTTCAAAGGTGAAACTCAGATCAACGATCAGCTGACTGGTTACGGTCAGTGGGAATACAACTTCCAGGGTAACAACTCTGAAGGTGGCGATGCACAGAACGGCAACAAAACCCGTCTGGCATTCGCAGGTCTGAAATTTGGTGACGCAGGCTCCTTCGACTACGGTCGTAACTACGGTCTGGTCTATGACGCAATCGGCATCACCGATATGCTGCCTGAGTTCGGCGGCGACACCGGCGCGAGCGATAACTTCTTCGCAGGCCGTACGGGTGGTCTGGCGACTTACCGTAACAGCAACTTCTTCGGCCTGGTTGACGGTCTGAACTTTGGTGTTCAGTACCTGGGCAAAAATGAACGTGATGACGCAGTACGTTCCAACGGTGACGGCTGGGCAACTTCTCTGAGCTATGATTTCGACGGTTTCGGCATTGTGGGTGCTTATGGTGCAGCTGACCGTACCAACAACCAGCAGACGCTGGATTGGGGTAAAGGCGACAAAGCTGAGCAGTGGGCAACCGGCCTGAAATATGACGCGAACAACATCTACCTGGCAGCTATTTATGGCGAGATGCGTAACGCAGCGCGTCTGGGCAGCCGTGGTTTCGCTAACAAGTCTCAGGACTTCTCTGTCGTCGCTCAGTACCAGTTCGACTTCGGTCTGCGTCCATCCATCGCTTACTACAAATCTAAAGCGAAAGACGTAGAAGGTATCGGTGACGAAGACTACATCAACTACATCGACGTTGGTGCGACATACTACTTCAACAAAAACATGTCTACCTATGTTGACTATCAGATCAACCAGCTGAAAGACGACAACAAGCTGGGCATCAACAACGACGATATCGTGGCTCTGGGTCTGGTTTACCAGTTCTAATCAGCACACCTCGTTGTTATATGCTTAATGAACAGGGCTTCGGCCCTGTTTTTTTATTCCTGAGAGAAAATAATAGCGACTTTTGAAAAGCCGCACGCTTTTCGTCGCAAACGGTTGGCATTTTGTAAATCTACCGTTAACCTGATAGCGGATTTCACTTCTGTAATCACAATGGAACTTCGTCATGTTTGAGAACATTACTGCCGCTCCTGCCGACCCAATTCTGGGCCTGGCCGATCTGTTTCGTGCCGACGACCGCCCTGGCAAAATCAACCTGGGTATTGGTGTATATAAAGATGAAACCGGCAAAACTCCGGTACTGACCAGCGTCAAAAAAGCTGAGCAGTATCTGCTGGAAAACGAAACCACCAAAAACTACCTCGGTATTGATGGTATCCCTGAATTTGGTCGCTGCACCCAGGAGCTGCTGTTCGGCAAAGGCAGCACCATTGTGAGCGAAAAACGCGCCCGCACGGCGCAGACCCCAGGCGGTACCGGCGCACTGCGCGTGGCGGCAGATTTCCTGGCGAAAAACACCTCTGTGAAGCGTGTGTGGGTAAGCAATCCAAGCTGGCCGAACCACAAGAGCGTTTTTAATTCTGCGGGTCTGGAAGTGCGTGAATACGCCTACTACGACGCGGCAAACCACGCGCTGGATTTCGACGGTCTGCTGGCCAGCCTGAGCGAAGCCCAGGCGGGCGATGTGGTGCTGTTCCACGGCTGCTGCCATAACCCAACCGGTATCGATCCTACGCTTGAACAGTGGGAACAGCTGGCTAAGCTGTCCGTTGAAAAAGGCTGGCTGCCGCTGTTTGACTTCGCTTACCAGGGCTTTGCCCGTGGTCTGGAAGAAGATGCTGAAGGTCTGCGCGCATTCGCCGCCGTCCATCAGGAGCTGATTGTCGCAAGCTCCTATTCCAAGAACTTTGGTCTGTATAACGAGCGTGTCGGCGCCTGTACGCTGGTGGCTGCTGACGAAGCAACCGTCGATCGCGCATTCAGCCAGATGAAGTCCGTGATCCGCGCTAACTACTCTAACCCACCGGCACACGGTGCGTCTGTGGTCGCGACGATCCTGAGCAACGATGCGCTGCGCGCAATCTGGGAACAAGAGCTGAACGATATGCGTCAGCGCATTCAGCGCATGCGTCTGCTGTTTGTGAACACGCTGGCTGAGAAAGGCGCTGACCGTGACTTCAGCTTCATCATCAAGCAGAACGGCATGTTCTCCTTCAGCGGCCTGACCAAAGAGCAGGTGCTGCGCCTGCGTGAAGAGTTTGGCGTGTATGCCGTTGCCTCTGGCCGCGTGAACGTTGCAGGTATGACGCCTGACAACATGGCGCCGCTGTGCGAAGCCATTGTCGCGGTGCTGTAACCTGCACCCATAAAAAAAGCCTGCTTCGCGCAGGCTTTTTTATTTAATCGGGATTACCAGACAGGCATTTCATCCTGAAGGAACGGGTTATGCAACCGCTCATCGCCCAGCGTTGACATTGGTCCGTGTCCAGGGATAAACGTCACATCATCACCTAACGGCAATAACTTCTGCTTAATCGACTGAATCAGCTGACCGTGATCGCCGCGTGGGAAATCGCTGCGTCCTACGCCCCCTTTGAAAATCACGTCACCGGAAATCAGCAGGCGCGACACGTCATCAAAGAAGACGATATGGCCGGGCGTATGCCCAGGGCAATGCAACACCTGTAAAGTTACATTCCCTACGTTAACGCGATCGCCTTCGTTCAGCCAGCGGTCCGGTGTCAGTGGCTGACACTCATCCAGACCAAACATGCGGCTTTGAGCAGGCAGCCCCTGAAGCCAGAACTCATCTTCTTTTTCCGGGCCGATAATCGGCACACCGTAGTGTTCAGCCAGTTCTGCCGCTGCACCCACATGGTCGAGATGACCATGGGTGAGTAAAATCTGCATCAGCGTTACACCGCTGGCAACGACTTCCTGCTTAATTGTCTCAGCGTCGCCACCGGGATCAACAAGCGCGGCCAGTTTAGTTTGTTCACACCAGATCAATGAACAGTTCTGTGAGAACGCGGTAACCGGAATAATACGATAGTTCATACTGCTCCTGTGTTTCGTTATTACCAGTGCCGAACCGGCCCGGTATCAATATGCACAAAGTTGCTACGTGGGTAGTATCCTACACCACCTGCGCGCATAGATAACGCCGCTTTGCGAATATTGGCTAACGAAACGCCTTCAATATGGAAATCCATCGCCTGGCCTTTGGTGTGATAGCTTTTTTTCGCTACCCCACGGCTGTGGGCGCGCAGTTCATTGTTGGTATCCAGAGAGCGATAGCCAGAAATGAGTTGCACCGGCCTTTTGGTTCCCAGCAGTCCCTGCAAGCGGTAAAGCTGATCGAATAATCCAGGGTCGATAGCTTTGATTTTATTCGCGCGGAAATCACGGAAAAAATGGTTGAGTCTTGCTAATTCATCCTGAATATAGCCTCTGCCATCGAAAAATTCCGCTTTAAGCGTCTCACCAGTATGCAGATTGTTGAGCGTTAAAATACGCGGACGAGGTGTCGAGAGGGTGGCAAATGCTGGCGTCGGAAGGATGGCTGCTGCGCCCAGCGCAACGCCACCTAACGCCAGCAATTTGCGGCGATTAGCGTCAAATTTGTCCATGATAATCAGGTCTACAGGTAAAAGAAATTGTCAATATGCTTAGCGCACGAAGGGCACCATAACTGGCAAAACCTGTTACGTCAAGGCGCCCAACCCCAGTAAATACGCGGCTTGCAGCCAGATCGCCTCATATTCACCATAACTTACGACAATCATTTTTACCGAACTACTTCATTTACCTGATTAATTGTTCCGCTTTTGGCAAAATTTGTGCGCCGGATCGCGCTGTCAGATCATAATTGTAAATATCTGTACGGTACTGGGTACGTCCGTCCGCGCCCACAAACGCCGTCAGATAGTAAAGATTGACCGGAATATTGTGGCGGATATTGACGTAACGCGTATCTCCCTGCTTCAGGGCATCCGATATCCGCGTATCGTTCCAGCCAGCATCCTGCAACAGCATATTCGCCAGCTCGGAGGCCTTGTTCACGCGGACACAGCCCGAGCTGAGCGCGCGAGCGTCTTTCTGGAACAGATTATGGTTCGGGGTATCATGCAGATAGATTGCGTCCGAACTTGGCATATTGAATTTGTAGCGTCCCAGCGAGTTATGCGCGCCCGGTGCCTGCTGGAAACGGAACGGCAGGTTCGAAGGCGTAATCGTTGACCAGTCCACCATCCAGGGGTCAATCGCTTCTTTGCTGTTCCAGCCCCGCATCACCGTATAGTTGTGTCGCTCCAGATAACCCGGGTCATTCCAGACCTTAGGCAGGATATCTTTGCGCGCCAGCGTCGGCGGCACGTTCCACGGCGGGTTAACCACCACGTTATTCAGCGCGCTGCTCATCATCGGCGTTTTGCGGTCAGGTCGACCGACAATCACGCGGGACGCCAGCACTTCACTACCGTCCTGATAGTAGACCAGGGAGTACGCCGGAATGTTGACCATAATGCCGGTGGATAACGTGCCCGGTAGCAAGCGCAAGCGCTGGATATTCAACGCCAGCACCCCTGCCCGCTGGGCCGGAGAGACGTTCAGCCAGTCGCGAGTCGATGGACCAATCACGCCGTCAGCGCCAAGCCCCTGCGCGGCCTGGAACTGCTTCACTGCGGCGACCAGCTCGCGATCGTAAGCGGCGGGCTTATTGCTCAACGCAACGGCCGTTTTCTCTTTTACCGGCGCCGACGGGCTGACGACCGCGCTTTGCGTCTCGTCACCGGGCAGCGCAATTTTGGGGCCGCTGTCGAGAATGCCGGAGCGTTTCATAATTTCGCGGATCGCAGGCACATCGCTGCTCCACTGCCCCGGACGCAGCGTTGTGGTGCCGCGCAGCTGAGGCCACGGGCGGGAATCCGCAACCAGCTCAAGAAGCGACTGATGCATCGTGGCATATTGCGGATGGGCAGGCGCAAGGCTTGCGATAAAGCGCGGCAGTTCGCCGTTATCCAGCGACAGCTGCCACTGGTTAATGACGGACAGCGCAGGCGTCGCCAGCTTGTACGGTTTACTGCTGTATAACCAGCGGTTGCCGTTCACCGAAATCCCCGCCACAAACTGTAAGTAGCCCATCATGGCATCAGACAGCACCACGTCACGCGCCTGTCCGGTAACGGCAGGGTCGGTCAGGAGTTCAACCCAGGTCGTGAACTGCGGTTGAAAACCTGCAATCGCCACTTCAGCCAGCTGCTGCTGGAAGGCACGTACCGCCTCGCGATTTTCCCACATCGGTTTCATATCGCGCGCAGCGTAAAGCAGCGTGAGCTGGTTAATATAAGCGGGAGTATAGCCCGAGGGCAGCCCGGTCATAAGCTGCTGGCGTAATGATTCAGTATCGATGCCTTCCGGCAGCGGTTTAATGCCGGCCATGATGGCCGTCGCCGGAGACTGATCCAGCGGTTGTGAAAGCGACGTCGGCTGCGCGCCCATCGTCGCGGAGCTGTCCGTCGGTACAATTTCAGGCTCATCGGCCTGAGCGGTCAACAGTGGAGCAAACATCACTGTCAGGCACAAACTCAGCGCAGACAGCTGACGACCACGATTTTTCTTAAGCAACATCCCTTGCCCCCTGTTTTTCACGACATGCCCATTATTCTGGAGCTTTCCTTCAGTATAGAAAGGCACACACGCTGCTGCCTTACCTTATGTAAAGAAGTTTAAAGATAACGCAGCCCTGAACACAAGTTAAGTGAATAAAAAAAGCGGCGCATGAGCGCCGCTATTTGTCGCACCCCAGTTTAAGAGGCGTCAGCCGTGCCCGGTAATGACTCCGGTGGCTGTGGGGCGAAACCACGCAGGCCCACGACGTGCACGTGTTCACTGTTCTGGAACACCTTACGCACCAGCTTATAGGTTGTCCCTTTTTCCGGACTGATGTTTTCCGGCGCCGCGATGATGAGCTGCATATCGAGTCGCTCGCAAAGCTCAAACAGCGTGGCGATGGAGCGGGCGTCGAGACGCGCGGCTTCATCGAGGAACAGCAGACGGCATGGCGAGATGTCTTTGCCGCGCAGACGACGCGCTTCATCTTCCCAGCTCTGCACCACCATCACCAGAATCGACATACCGGTACCGATGGCTTCACCGGTAGAGAGCGCACCGGATTCCGCGCGCAGCCAGCCGTCTGAGCCACGGTTAACCTCAACTTCCATTTCCAGATAGTTGCGGTAATCCAGCAGCTCCTCGCCGATGGTTTGCGGCGTACGCTGGCCCATGTCAATCTGCGGATTCAGACGCTGATACAGCTTCGCCAGCGCTTCGGAGAAGGTCAGGCGGTTACTGTTGAACAGATCCTGGTGCTGCTCATGCTGTTCAGACAACACGTCCAGCAGCGTGGAGTGCGCCTCACGCACGTTCACGTTCAGCCGTACGCTGTTGACCTGGCCAAACGACACGCTTTGCAGGCCCTGGTTCAGCTGACGGATACGGTTCTGCTCGCGCTGAATGGTTTTCCGAATAATATTCGCCAC
The DNA here is from genome assembly GCF_049238705.1 of Enterobacter cloacae complex sp. IR5403. Taxonomy (NCBI): domain Bacteria; kingdom Pseudomonadati; phylum Pseudomonadota; class Gammaproteobacteria; order Enterobacterales; family Enterobacteriaceae; genus Enterobacter; species Enterobacter cloacae complex sp. IR5403. The sequence goes on from NZ_JBMKHP010000003.1 coordinate 364,910, forward strand.
GCTGCGGGAGCTGATTGCCAGCTTCTGCTCGCGGGAGGTCAGCTCCTCCGTCAGACGTCCCAGCTCGATCTCCATCTGTTCGATCGCTTCCACCGGATCGTCGGTACGGATGATGTCCTGACGAATACGCTCGCGTAAGTGCTGATAAACCGCCACGAAGAACTGAATTTTGCGCTCAGGACGCTTCGGATCTTCGGACATACGCAACACGTCGCGCAGGTGTTCGTTATCCGCCACCGCCAGACGCAGCGCACCCAGCGCCTTATCCGACATAGAGCGCAGTTCATCGGCTGACAGGTACGCCAGCTCGCGACGGTGCAGACGACGCTCCACGTTGTTATCTTTCACCATGCGCATCACCGCGCACCAGCCCGCCTTCGCGGTCACAACCTGTTCACGCATCTCGTGATAGTCACGTTCCAGCTTGCGCAGGCGTCGCGTCAGGTTGTCCATCTCCGCTTCACAGAAGGTCAGCGCTTTTTCGAGCTGATTACGACGCGCGCGGTTGTTACTGAGCTGAGCATGCAGCTCATCGCGGCGAATACGCGCCCGCTCTTCTGCACCGCTGTCGGCGCGCACGCCGATGTCCTGCAACTCTTTATGCAGATCGTTTAACAGCTCTTTCTTGGTGTCGAAGGAGCTTTTCAGCGAGGCCATAACCTGGCTGTACTGGCTCAGCTGTGCGGCGTGAGTACGCATCGCTTCACGGGCGCGCGTACGCTCTGCTTCGGCCTGCTCAAGACGCTGGCGCAGCTTTTCATTAAGATCGCTGTTCCCGCTCAGCATTTCTGCTGAATCGGAGTAGCCGAAGTGCGCGCGACGTTGCACCACTTCCGTCAGGGCAAACGCCTGCTGACGCGCTTCGCGCTGTACCTGCTGTGACCAGGCGTAATCCTCTTTTAACTGCTCAAACTGTTCCGGGTCGCTCTGGAGAACGGAAACCATCGGCTCCAGTTTTGCCAGCTGATTGCCGTGCTGCTGCACAAAGCGCGCGGCTTCCTGCGCTTCGTCCAGACGTTCCTGAATTTCATCCACGCGGTCGGCGAGCGTATCGTCCGCCAGCAGGTTCAGGCGCGGCAGGATACGGTTAAGGGCCGCAACGCCCTCTTTCGCCTGCTCGAACTGCACCCGGCTTTGCTGGTTGTCATTTTCATGGCTGGCAAGCGCACGCTCCAGCTCACCACGACGGGTGTTGAGCTTGCGAATTTCGGCTTCCGGATCGGGCTCAAAGGCCACGCCCAGGTGGCTGCCGATAAAGCGGCTGAACGCCTGATGCAGACGCTGCGTTTTTTGAACATCAAACGACAGGGTTGCAAAACGTTCAGAAAGCGTTTCGCGCTCGGCGTGCAGGCTTTCAATACGGTTTTCACGCGCGGCGCGGCCAAACAGCGGCAGTTCCGGGAAGCGCGAATAGCGCCACTGGCGATCGGCGATTTTCACCACCACCGCTTTTTCCAGCTCGTCGACGCTGAATACGCTGTCATCAAACGACTGCGGATCCCCTTCGATGAGGTAGAGATCTTCCGGGCAGTCTTCCAGTCCTGCAAGCTGGTCAGAAATCAGCGACAGATCCGGCACCACAATCGCGTTACGGGATGGACCGTACAGCGCGGAGAAGTACGGCGCATCGTCCAGGCCGACATCGTCGTAAATTTCAGACAGCAGCACGCCGCCGAAACGCTCGGCTAAGGCATTCAGGCGCGGATCTTCTGAGCCGCCCGGCTGGCTTAAACGCTCGATCTCTTCATCGACGTCACGCTTGCGCGCGCCCACTTCGTCACGCTCAACAATCGCTTCACGCTCACGCTCCAGCAGCTGTTGCATGTATTCGGTGACGTCCTGGCTGGAGGCAAACTCCTGGCCACACTGTTCGCTGAGCTGGTTCAGGCTGCTTTGTGCGGCCAGCCAGATCGGCGCACGCTGCAAGAGCGTCTTCGAACGCGACTGAAGCTGTTCCAGCTCCTGACGCAGCGTCATGCGCTGTTCGCTGGCATTCGATACGGTATCGGACAGGGCCGCAATACGCGCTTCCAGCTCCTGGTGCAGGGCCTCAAGCTCGTCGAAATCGTAATTTTTACCCTGACGTTTGCAGAATTCCGCCAGCAGACGCTCGGCTTCCTGCTGTTCACGCAGACGCTGTTCCAGCTCGTTCAGGCGCATGCGCAGCGGCTGCACCTGTTCGGCCAGATGGCGCTGATTAACGCCGTCGCGCAGCAGCTCGCGGGCAACGTCCCACGCTTCGTTACGCGCCAGCGGACCGTTGATCGCCACCACCAGCTGGTACGCCTGCTCAAACTGGCTGTGCGCCGTTTGCGCCACGCTCATTTTCTGATCGAGAGAAAGCAGTTTCTCAGTGGCTTCCTGCTCTTTGGCCTGGAAGGTATCCAGCCATTCGTCAGCGCTTTCCGGGGTCAGGTCCGGCAGGTGACACAGCTCTTTGGCACGCTGCAACGCCTGCAACGCCTGGTTGTACTGAATCGCACGCGTCTGCTGTACGTCAAGCGCCTGCTGGTAGTCAGCGAGCTGGCTTTTCAGCTCATCCACTTCCAGCTCGGCGGCTTCCGCGCGGGCTTCGTTCTCTTCCTGCAATTCGGCAGCTTCGGCCACCACTTCATTTTGCTCTTCAAGACGAATTTGCAACTCATCAAGATCGGCTTCGTAGCGCTCGATTTTTTCCTGCTGACGCAGCGCGGTCTGCACCAGGTTCAGGTGATCGCTGGCCGCCTGGTAATCGGCTTCCAGATCCCCTTCCGCACCGTTGTGCTCGCCCAGTTCACGCGCCATTTCGACATGCTTATACTGCTCGGCCACCAGCTGTTTGCGGGAGGTAAACAGCTCGCGGCGGTATTCCAGCGCCTGATCGAGATGAATACGGCGCTCGTTGGCGTGGCGCATATAGTCCGCCGCCACGTAGTTAGTGGCTTCGCTGATCAGGTGCTTAAACAGGTCGCGGTCAGACTGTGTGACGCGAATCGCTTCCAGCGTCATGCGGTTTTCACGCAGCGCGGCTTCCATATCCTGGAAGGCCTTACGCACGCCGCTGTTTTCCGGCAGCAGGTAGTCGCGCAGGGAGCGGGTAATGGCGCTGGAGATACCGCCGTACAGGGAGGCTTCAATCAGACGGTAGTATTTACTACGATCTGACGCGCTGCGCAGACGACGGGCTACCACGCCGAGATCGAACATCAGAGAGTGGTAGTCGGTAATGGAGTTAAACTGCTTAAACTGCACGCCTTCAATGGCTTCCAGCTTGTCTTTCAGCTCCTGGAGCGTCAGGACGCGCGCCTGACGTTCATTCAGGGTTTCCGTCAGCAGCGCGGTCGGCTGCACGGAGGTTGGCAGCCCCTGGATCGCAAACGGTTTGATATCTACTTTACGGTCGCGACCGGCAACCTGTTGCAGACGCACGCCTACAACCACGCGCTGATGGCGGGAGTTGATCACGTCCAGTACGGAATAACAGACGCCCGCTTTCAGCTTACCGTGCAGACCTTTATCGCGGGAGCCGCTCGTGGCGCCCGCTTCAGTGGTGTTACGGAAGTGCAGCAGGGTCAGGTCAGGGATCAGCGCCGTCACGAAGGCCGCCATGGTAGTGGATTTACCCGCCCCGTTACCGCCGGAGAGCGTTGTCACCAGTTCATCCAGATCGAAGGTTCGGGCAAAGAAGCCGTTCCAGTTAATCAGCGTTAGTGAGCGAAATTTACCGCGTTCAATCATTACTCTTCCTCCCCGCTATCCGGCTGATTCTCTTCGTGCTCGTCATTGAGCTGCAAATGGTTTTCCACCGGCATCGCTTCACCGTCGCGGATCATGCGCAGCTGCGCTTCACGCGCATCGTCACCCGCACGCACGTCGGCGCCAAAGCGGAAGACCGATTCGGTAATGCGGAACTTGCTGCTGTCGTGACCCATGAACCAGACCATTCCCAGACGGCGCAGACGGTTCAGGGAAGAGCGAACTTTTTCCTGTAATTTCTGACGGTCCAGATCGGACCCCGTTGAGCGGTTATTCACCAGCTTGAGCAGCTTGCTTTCATCCGCCAGCGACAGCAGCTCATCGTAAAGCTCCTGCTGGGTGAAGATCCCTTCATTCGCCAGACGTTCCGGGCTGAGATAGAGGTAGCAGAGAATTTTGCCGACCATCATATCCAGTTCGGAAAGCACCGAGCGCGGAATAAGCGTGGTAGAGCGCGGACGCAGGTAGAAAAACCCTTCCGGCGCGCGGATCAGCTCAACGTTATAGCGAGCGTAAAACTCTTCCAGGTACTCCTGAAAGTCCATCAAAAAGGCGTGATTATCCAGCTCGTCAAGGCCAATGTGACGACCGGCACGCAGCTGGCTGTCCAGCGCCGGAAACAACGGATTCGCCAGCGCCTGTGCCAGCTTAACTGGCATCACGTGTTCAATATTTGTCAATGACATGCGCCTGTACCTTGGCTCCGTAATCGTTAATCGGCTGCCACTTCGGCGGCAGTCCGGTGAAATCGGCTTGTGCGATGCCCAGGCGCACCGCCTGGTCTACAACAATGCGGGCAACATCGAAGTGGCGCGCGCGCGGATACTGCGCCAGATAGTCGCGTACCACGAGGCCAAGATCCAGCGGTGCTTGTCTGGTTTTGTAGACAGCGAGCTGTTCTTCGATCATCGCCGCAAGCTGCTCGCGAATTTCGTTAAATTCTTCGTATTCCAGATCCGGCGGCAGTTCACCGGTGACCTCTTCATCGCGCAGCGCCATCTCTTCGTCGCGCATATCCAGCAGACGATCGGCGTTGGCGTAGGTCAGCGCCCACGGCGCATCGAAATAGGTCTGTACCGACTGGCGCAGACGCTGAGCAAAGACGCGATTCTTATCCATATCGATGGCGGTACGGATAAATTTATGCACGTGGCGGTCGTAACCGATCCACAGATCGATTGACTGCTGGCCCCAGCTGATAATGCGGTCAAGCTTGCTCTGCAAATCAAACACCAGACGGTCGATAAAATGCAGATCGTCGTGCGCCATTGTCGCGTCCTGGATGCGCAGCAGATTGGCCTGTAGCTTATCCCCCGCCGCCTCCAGCGTATCCTGCAACTCACGCAGCGTACCGGACGTTTCTGACAGCAAGAGTTCACAGCTGGAGATGGCCGCACGCCAGTCTTTATTAAGCAGTTGAGCGATATCGTCTTTCACCTGCTGCTGCTGTTCGTCCATCAGACGTTGAGTCAGATCGATACTGTCGAAAATCTCGGCGACCGAATATTTCAGCGGCGCGTAAACGTTGCGATGCCAGTGGAATTCATCACCGTTTTCATCAGCCGCGTCGGCGGCACGCTTCAGCTCGCCAGCAACAATAGAGAGCTGCATGGAGAGACGCAGCGTGGAAAATTCACGCTGGCGGATGTAATAGTCGGTAATGCCAATGCCCAGTGGCGTAAGACGATAGATGGCGTTTCCTTCCGCCTGCTCGCTGGTAAAGCGGTTCAGCAGACGTTGACGCACCATATCATTGATTGCGTTGTTGGCACGCACGCTAATGGTTTCGCTGGTTTGCTCAAACGCATCACTGACGTGGCGGAACGCATCCACCAGTTCGCCTTCACTCATTTCGCCATCAAGGCGTTCGCCGTTTAGCGTCGCAACCGCCAGCAGGAATGAGAGTCTGTCTACCGGCAGCGAGATGGAGAAATCGTTTTTCCTGGCCCAGGCAACCAGTTCGGGGACTGTCTGGGAAAATTCACTCATAGATTATCCTTGCATCTGCGGCTTGCGCGCGGTGACGTGTATATAGCGGCCAAGGCTCAGATAAGGCTCCTGGCGGCAGTACCGCGTCTCTATTTCTGTTAAGGCGTCTAAACAGTCATCCTGTTTTTGTTTATCACGCAGATAATCATGAAACACCCTCACGCCGGTTTTGCCGGTAATTTCCCAACCGATCTCCTCCAGCCAGCCATAGACCTGCTGCGGTTCACGGGGGAAATCCGGTGAAAGCGTGCGTCGTTTCTTTTTATACATGCCCTGCTGTACGTAGCCAAAATTGCCGACCAGCACGTTTCGCATTAGCAGGCCGTTGGCATTGTAAAACATCAGCGATAATGCACCGCCCGGGCGCAACATTGACCACAGCGTTTTTAACATCGCTTGGGGTTCGGCGATCCATTCGAGCACAGCATGAAACAATATCAGATCAACCTGCGTTTCCAAATGCTGCGGAATGTCCTGAGCGGCGCAATGTATAAAATGCATGTTGTCGCTCACACCTTTCTCTTCTGCCGCTCGCCCGGCGCGCGCAACCATCTCGGCAGAAAGATCGCAAAGCGTGACGTGATGTCCCCGCTGCGCCATCAGAATTGCAGTCTGACCTTCCCCACCGCCGGCATCCAGCACGCGCAACGGTCGGTCACCGAATTCAGCCAGCAGCTTGTCCAGATCCTGCCAGAGGATCGTCTGACGAAGCTGACCTTTGGTGGTGCCATAAATGTTGCGCGAAAACTTTTCCGCGATGTCATCAAAATTGCGATCCCGCATTGGGAGGGTTCCACTCACTGCAAAACCGCTATTTTGTCACACCCGCGCGGAGAATGAACCACTCTGGTGTAATATCACCGACAATCGCCTGCTGTATGGTTAAAAAAGGAACCAAAAAGGATGCTTTTTACCCTAAAAAAATATATCGGAGGCATGATGCTTCCCCTTCCCCTGCTGTTGCTTCTCATCGCGCTGGGGCTGGCATTGATATGGTTTAGCCGCTTTCAGAAAAGCGGTAAATCCCTCGTTACCGTGGGCTGGCTGGCGCTGCTGTTACTCAGCCTGCAACCAGTCGCCGACGGTTTATTGCGTCCGATTGAAAACACCTACCCGACGTGGCAGGGAAATCAGAAGGTGGGCTATATCGTGGTGCTGGGCGGCGGATATACCTGGGATCCGAACTGGGCGCCCAGCTCGAACCTGATCAACAACAGCCTGCCTCGCCTGAACGAGGGGATCCGCCTGTGGCTGGCCAATCCGGGATCGAAGATGATCTTCACGGGCGCTGCGGCAAAAACTAACCCGGTCAGTACTGCTGAAGCAGGAGCAAGAGTGGCTGAATCGCTTGGCGTACCACGTTCCGCCATCATCACGCTGGACAGCCCAAAAGATACCGAAGAAGAGGCGGCGGCGGTGAAACAGGCCATCGGTGATGTACCGTTCCTGCTGGTGACCTCTGCTTCACACCTGCCGCGCGCAATGATTTTCTTTGAGAAACAGGGTCTGCATCCGCTTCCTGCTCCGGCAAACCAGCTGGCCATTGACGCCCCGCTCAATCCGTGGGAACGGATAATCCCGTCCCCGGTATGGCTGATGCACAGCGATCGTGTCGGCTACGAGACGCTTGGCCGCCTCTGGCAGTGGCTCAAAGGTTCGTCAGGCAAGCCAGGGCAGGAGTGATTTTGCGGCCAGATCGAAACTGGCGCGATTAAAGCGCCCGGTGTTGACCAGCTGCGCCACCTCATCCCAGAGAAGATAGAGCCAGCGTCGCCAGAGAAAGGCCTCCGCAACGGGGGCGCGCTGAAGATAGTGCCAGAGCAAATCTTCCGCCGCCCCGCCCTCGCTCAGCCTGAACAGTTCGTACTCGCGCGGCGCCCAGAGCATGATCCCCGGCCCGACCATCGCCAGCAGCTGGTCGCTGCGCGAGTCTTTAAGCATACTGCGCAGCGTGAAGTTGCCGTGAACCAGCACGCAGTTGTCGTTAAAACCCTCAAACAGCGTCGGCAGACACTCCCGGGTGCGGAATAAAATACGTTTGTCCTGCATCGTCAAACCGGTGTTGTTGAACTGGTTCAGCGTGCCCCACAGCACTTCAACACGCTGGCGATACCACAGCGGCCACAGGTTTTCCTGGGTGCTGTCTACCGCGCCAACAAGACCCCGGCTGTCCTGCCGATGCCAGGCAAGCAGGGCCTCGACAATCTGATCTTTCAGCTGTTCCCAGCGCTCCGGTGTACGCGTCGGGGCTTCAACAGAAACCCCGCGTAAACGCTCGATAAGCAGAACATCCGGGCCGGGATGCTCCTCATGGGTCATCACGCCATAAACCGTCGGCATGCGGACAGTTCCTTCCCGCGCCAGCATCGACATTTTCCAGGCCAGCTGTCTGGCGACGCCCGGCGAGGTAAAACTTCTGGCCATCAGCGGCATGGGGTTTCCCTGACTGTCGTACAACGACCAGAGTGCGGTATCGGCCTTTTCATTCACGCATTCCACCCGGCTTAGCTTTTCGCCAAGGAGATGGCTGAGTTCAGCACGCAGCTGTTCCATATGAGATTACCCCCATTAAGACTACTGCTTTTATAATGAGCGCGCGAAACCCGGATGTCACCCGGTCGAGATCAATAATGAAAAAGAAAAGGGAGAAGAACATCCCCCCAGAACGAGGGGATGGCTGCGAATTAACGCATTTCGACGCGTACGCGCTCGAGATCTTCAGGGGTATCCACGCCGGTGCCAGGCACTTCCTCGGCAACCGCAACGTGAATTTTCTCGCCGTACCACAGCACGCGAAGCTGTTCGAGCATTTCAATATGCTCCAGCGGGCTTGGTGCCCAGGCGACGTAGCGACGAATAAAGCCGGCGCGGTAGCCGTAAATACCGATGTGGCGCAGGAAAGTTTCGCCGATTGTCTCTTTCGATTGCGCAAAACGATCGCGATCCCACGGAATGGTGGCGCGGGAGAAATAGAGCGCGTAGCCCTCTGCGTCCATGACCACTTTCACCGCATTCGGATTGAACGCCTCTTCAGCGTGGTGAATCGGCACCGCGAGGGTCGCCATCCCGACCTGACGCTGTGCCAGGTTGTCGGCCACCTGACGGATAATCGCCGCCGGGATCATCGGCTCATCGCCCTGCACGTTCACAATCACCGTCTCGTCGCTGAAACCGCATTTTTCGACGACTTCCGCAAGGCGCTCGGTGCCTGACTGATGATCGGCACGGGTCATGCACACTTCCCCACCCGCGGCCTCAACCGCGCGCGCAACATCCGGGTGATCGGTGGCGACGATGACGCGTCCGGCGCCCGATTCGCGTGCCCGTTCAAGGACATGCACAATCATCGGTTTGCCATTGATATCCACCAGCGGTTTACCTGGCAGGCGTGTTGAAGCATAACGCGCAGGGATAATGACAACAAAACTCATGGTTTGATCTCTTCTGCCACCAGGGAACGGGCTTCATTTTCCAGCAGGACCGGAATGCCGTCACGCAGCGGGAACGCCAGGCTGTCCAGTTTGCAAATCAGCTCTTGTTTATCCTGGCTGTAATACAGTTTGCCGTTGCACACCGGGCAGGCAATAATTTCAAGTAAACGGTGATCCATAGTTCCTCCGTATGGGTAATCGCTAAAGCTTATCACATTCCCTTTTCAGGGAGTGCCTGTTTCCCAGCCATCTCGACAGGTCGTAAACAGCCCCGCAGGCACGCGACCGAGTACAATTTCATGCGCCCCCTGCCAGCGCGCAAATTCACTGAGCGCAGTCGTTAACCCTTTTTCCAGGCCAGCCGTCACCTTTATGCCCTCTTCCAGCCAGAGCGCGATAATTTCAAGCATGCCGGTTTTACGGTGCATTTTAGCGTCCATGCGCCCGACAAGCTGCCCTTTGTGCAGCAACGGCAAAACAAAATAACCATATTGCCGCCTGGGCGCCGGGGTGTAGCATTCCAGACGGTAGCTGAAATTAAACAGCTGCCCGGCCCGCTTTCTGTCCCAGACAACGGGGTCGAACGGCGACAGCACGGCACTGTGGGTCGCCTGGAGCTTGCCCTCCTGCGCCTGCGCCAGCAGAGGGAACAAATCCGCATGCAACCACATTTCACCTAACGACTCTACCGAGACCGGCATGACGCGCTGTTCGCGCTGCCACGTTTCGAGCAGTGGTTCTAGCTGCGGCTGACGCAGACGATAATAATCCGCCAGCCACTGTGGTCGGAAGATGCCAAGGCTGCGGGCGCTGTTCCCGAGCATGATGGCTTCGGCTGCGTCCTGAGACAGCAGGTCACGCGTATCGTCCCAGTGAGGCATAACGCGGTGCGTGAGGTCATAAACGCGCTGAAAGTTGCGACGCTCGACCACCATCACTTTGCCCGACGTAAACAGCCCTTCAAGATGGCGTTTGTGCGGTTTCCACTCCCACCATCCGCTTGCGCCTTTTCGCGGGTGTTCAAAATCCGCAGAGCGTACCGGACCGTTTTCCTGAATATAGGCAATCAGTTGCTCTATTTCATCCGCGTGTTCCACCATCCACTCCTGACGGTATTTCCAGCCCATTTTGTCCGGGGCGAGCATGCGGTGACGCACCAGGGCAAAATCGCTGCGCGGGAGAAAACAGGCTTCATGCGCCCAGTATTCCATCAGTTCGCCCTGACTTAGCGCATTATCCAGCCAGTGCGGAGGATAGTTTCCCAGGCGGCTAAACAGGACCAGATACGGGCTACGCGCCACGATGTTAATGGTGTCGATTTGCAGCAACGACATGCGTTGCACGGTAGAGAGGATATCAGCTGGCTGCGCGCGGCGGCGGGGCTTTTTCAGAAGCCCCTGGGCGGCAAGATGCAAGTTTCGTGCGGCTGCAAGTGAGAGTTGCGGTAGAGACATGCGTTTTCCTGTCAGTCAAAGCGCCACCGGAACCGCGTAGAAGTTACTGCACTAACGCGAGCAGTTCCTTGAGCAAATGTTCCGGCTTTTCGCCGCTGAGTTCAGCGTCAACCGGCAGATACCACCAGTTTTCTTTCGCAAAGGCCCGGCATTTTACCGCGTCTTTTTCCGTCATGATCAGCGTCTGGCCCGGCGCTGCCAGCCTTTCAACCTCTTCGGCAACTAACGCCTGGTGATCGGCCAGCGGTACTCGTTTTTCCAGCCGCGCGCCGCACTGCTCCAGCGTTGCAAAGAAACGCGGCGGATGACCTATACCGGCCATCGCCACCAGATGTTCCAGTTGCGCGACGTCTTTACGCTCACCGGTCAGCATATTCACGGCCTGTCCGGGACGAAGATGCATCGGGATTTCGCCCGCTCTGGCTTCACCCCCGTTCACAATCACGGCATCGACGCTCTTCAGGCGCGATGCACGCTCACGCATTGGACCGGCTGGCAGCCACCAGCCGTTGCCAAAACGCCGCACGCCGTCAATGACCACGATCTCTTTGTCACGCGCCAGCGCGTAATGCTGCAAACCATCATCGGTAATAATGATTTGTACGTCATGCTCCGCAAGCAGTGCCTTTACGGCATCACTGCGCACCGGCGATACCGCAACCGGCGCGCCGGTACGCTGGTAAATCAGTACCGGCTCATCACCGGCTTCAGCGGTTGTTGTATCAGGGCTCAGCACCAGTGGATACTGCGCCGCTTTACCACCGTAACCGCGTGAGACAACTCCCGGGCGGATACCGCGTTTATGGAGCTGTTCTACCAGCCAAATCACCACCGGAGTTTTGCCGTTTCCACCCGCCGTCAGGTTGCCGACCACCACCACCGGTACCGGTGCACGCCAGGCGCGCTTGATCCCGAGGCGGTAAAGCAGACGAATAGCACCGCTCACCAGGCCATACAGCCAGGAGAGCGGGAGAAGCAGCACCCACAGAGGGGATTCCCCCGACCAGATGCGTGCAATCATTGACCGAACTGCATTTTATGAAGCTGCGCGTAAACACCACGCTGTTCCAGCAGGTCCGCATGGCTGCCGCGTTCAACGATCACGCCATCTTCCACCACCACGATTTCGTCAGCCTGTTCGATGGTCGACAGACGGTGCGCGATAACCAGCGAGGTACGGTTTTTCTGTAATTCATCCAGAGCCGACTGGATAGCGCGTTCAGATTCCGTATCCAGTGCGGACGTTGCTTCATCGAGGATCAGAATCGGGCTGTTGCGCAGCAGCGCACGGGCAATCGCGATACGCTGACGCTGACCACCGGAGAGCAGCACCCCGTTTTCGCCAATGATCGTATCCAGACCGTTATCCATTTTGTTAATGAAGTCCATCGCATAGGCCATACGCGCCGCATTCTCAATCTCTTCACGGCTGTACTCTTCGGTACGGGCATACGCAATGTTGTTCGCCACCGTATCGTTGAACAGATGCACGTTCTGCGAGACCAGCGCGACCTGGTTACGCAGCGACTGGAGGGTATATTCCCGCAGGTCGTGACCATCAAGCAGGATCTCGCCCTGGTCGATATCGTAGAAACGGGTAATCAGGCTGGCAATGGTCGACTTGCCCGAACCGGAACGACCGACCAGCGCAACGGTTTTACCCGCCGGGATGGACAGGCTGATATCACGCAGCGCCGGCACTTCACGGCCTGGATAGGTAAAGGTGACGTTACGGAATTCCAGGTCGCCTTTAGCGCGCTCGATCACGCGTGTACCTTCATCCTTTTCCTGTTCGGAATCGAGGATGCTGAACAGCGTCTGACAGGCTGCCATCCCGCGCTGGAACTGGGCGTTGACGTTAGTCAGCGATTTCAGCGGACGCATCAGCGCAATCATGGATGAGAACACCACGGTAATGGTACCCGCAGTCAGGGTTTCCATGACGCTCGGGAAACTGGCGGCATACAGGACGAAGGCCAGGGCCAGAGAGGCAATCAGCTGAATGATCGGATCGGAAATCGACGAGGCCGATACCATTTTCATCCCTTGCAGGCGCATTCTGTTGCTGACCTTGTCAAAGCGTTTGGTTTCGACTTCCTGACCGCCGAAAATCAACACTTCCTTATGGCCTTTCAGCATCTGCTCGGCGCTGGTCGTCACCTGCCCCATCGTATTCTGCATATTTTTACTGATGTTGCGAAAACGCTTTGATACCACGCGGATCGCGATGGAGACAATCGGCGCCAGCACAATAAGGATCAGCGACAGTTGCCAGCTGTAATAGAACATCATCGCGAACAGGCCGATGATGGATGCGCCTTCACGCACAACGGTAATCAGTGCGCTGGAAGAGGACGAGGCCACCTGCTCTGAATCGTAGGTAATACGCGACAGCAGGGTACCGGTTGACTGTTTGTCAAAGAATGAGACTGGCATCCCCATCATATGGCTGAATAACCGACGGCGCATGGTCATCACCACTTTACCGGATACCCAGGAGATGCAGTAGCTGGATACATAGCTGGAGATTCCGCGTAAGATCATCAGCCCAATAACCACCAGCGGCATCCATAGCAGCACTGAACGATCCGTTTTACCGAAACCGTCATCCAGTAACGGTTTGAGAAGCGATAACATAAACGTATCGCTGGCTGCGTTGAGGATTAACGCTACGCCCGCCACGATCAAGCCTGCTTTGAAAGGAGCAATCATCGGCCAGAGCCGGCGGAACGTTTGCCACGTGGAGAGATCTTTGTCGTTATGCATTCAAAAAACCAGCATTTGTTGAAATAGCCGCATATTCTACCCGTTATCTACGGGCGCGCCAAACCACTGATGATACCAACGCGGTAAATAGTGTTCACGTAAGCGGCGAATTTGCCGACTATGGTGCGAAAACGTCACAGATATCTGCCCGGACTGCGGGGTATCAAGCCAGAGATACCCCTCCGTTCGATAGCGCCGGACCACTTTAATGGAAGGGAAACGCCACGCGTTATAGCGGGCCATCGAGGCCAGCGAAACCTGCCCCTCCACGCGCTGTAGCAACGGTGTTGAAGATGACGTGTCACTTCCATGATGCGGCACCTGAATCAGTGTAGACGCAAGCTGACGCCAGCGGTGGCTTAGCATTGCCAGTTCTGCCTGCGCTTCAATGTCTCCGGTCAGTAAAACGCTCTGTTCGCCGTCATCGATTTTTACCACGCAGGAGCGATTGTTACCTTTCGCCGAGGTGTTTTCGGGTGGCCAGTGCACGGAGAACGTTAAACCCTGCCACTGCCATCGCTGTCCTCGAAAGCACGGAAGATGTCCGGACCAGGATAAGGGGCTCCTGATCCACATTGCGGGCCAGGCAGCTTTTAGCGATGCCAGTCCCCCCGCGTGGTCGAGATGTTCATGGCTCAGGATCACCCCTTCCGGTCTCAGATGATGCCAGCGTAGCCAGGGGATAATCAGCTGCTGCGCACTGTCCCCACCGGGCCATGCCAGCCCGGTGTCATACAGAATGGCCTTGCCGTGACGCTCAATGACCATCGCCAGCCCCTGCCCTACATCCAGCATATGCAGGGACCAGCTGTCTGTTTTAACCCTGTGCCAGAGGGGAAAGGCCAGCACCACGCTGCCTGCCAGACAGACTGCGGGCGCTGCGCTGAAGGCCCTGAATCGCCAGCCAATGATCAGCAGCCACGGCAGTAACGTCAGGTATTGCCAGCGTTCATCAACGTCCTGCCAGCCATTCGGTAAATGCTTTAATAGCCAGAAAAGCCCTGCCAGAGATTTATCAGCAGCCAGCCAGACGATACTTTCCAGCGCAGCGACCGGAAACAGATGCAGAAACATGCCGAGCAGGATCAGCGGAACTGAGATAAACGTGACCAGAGGAACGGCAAACAGATTCGCCACCAGCGAGGAGAGACTGAAACCATGGAAAATCAGCACCTGAAGCGGCAACAGAAGCAGCAGCATACCGACCTGCAAATACAACAGCGTAACCAGCGGCCGCAGGCACCGGCCACGTTGCCAGTGCGGGAGAGGCAACCACTGATACCAAAAAATAAGCGCGGCGACCGCAAACGCTGACAACGCCAGGCTTTGTGACAGTATCGCCAGTGGGTCGAAAACCAGGATCGCCGCCACGCAGGTAAGCCATACCTGCCAGGGCGACCACTGGCGACCGCTCATTTTTAATGCAGCCAGTACCACAAGCGCGATAACCGTGCGCAGCGCGGGCGGCTGCAAGCCCGTTAGCCATGCGTAAAACGCGGCAAAAATCAGCCCTGCCAGCAAGGGGATTTGCCAGATAATCCAGCGGCCCGGCAGGAAGAACTGAATGCCCCGCGCCAGAAACCAGATGACAGAAGCGGCCAGCGCAATATGTAATCCCGAGATTGCCATCAGATGCATCGTTCCGGTCTCACGCATCAGGTTTTTTATCTCCCGCGAGACCGACAGCCGCTCCCCCATTCCCAGCCCCAGGATCACAGGTCCCCACTGATATGCGGAAAGCGTATTCTGTAGTGATGTCAGGTATTGCGCACGCAGACTACAGCCTTCATCAACGAGCGCCGCATGGGTAAACCGTCCACTCAGCGTCTGGTGTCGGGCAAAGGCATTTTTCTGTGAATCATAGCCGCCATCGTTGAGTTCTCCGTGTACCGCCCTGAGCCGCAGGGTCATTGCCCAGCGTTGACCCACGCAGACGTTTTGCGGCAGATAGTTGCCATACAGCGCCACGCCCATGGCAGCCCACACGCGTTCTCCATTGAGGCTGACAATCTTTCCCTGATGCATCGTTGCGCCGTCCGTTGCGGTAATGACCACCTCGGCCTGCTGCGGTGCTTGCGTTAAATGGTTCATCGGCCATACGCTTTCCTGAGCGGCCAGGATCCCCCAGCACATAAAAAGCAATGCGAGACCTGAAAACCTGAGCCATTTTCTCTGCTGTACGGATAACGCAATTCCTGCGGCAATCAGCAACCAGACAACATGCAAATCTGGCAAATCGGGTAACCAATAGAGCGGGATTATGGCCAGAATGGCGCACATACTGATGACGTGGATCCCCATCTTCACCTCCATGTTTCAGGCGATTATGCGGCGGGACTGATGCGTCGTCAGACAGAAAAGGCGTGATTTACAGCGGGCGCTGCAACGTTTTTAAGTGTTTACAGCAAAGAGGAAATGAATATGCGGCGCGTATTCAGAAATGCAGGGGCGGGATACAAAAAAAGCACCCTAAGGTGCTTCCTTTAAACTCAGTTTAACCCTAATGATTAAACTCAGTTACCGTAAATATTGGCGCGATCGCGCAGTTCTTTACCCGGCTTAAAGTGCGGAACATACTTTCCTTCCAGCTCCACTTTATCGCCAGTCTTCGGGTTACGCCCGGTACGTGGTGCACGATAGTGCAGAGAAAAACTACCGAAACCGCGGATTTCAATGCGCTCGCCCTGGGCAAGAGTGGTAGCCATATGCTCCAGCATCTCTTTAACGGCATCTTCCACAGCCTTAGCAGGGATATGCGGTTGCTGACTGGCAAGTCTTTCAATCAATTCTGACTTGGTCATGATTCCTCCGGTTCCTTTCAAACCCATTAGCTGAACAGCTTATTAAACAAGGGCGGCCGTAGCCGCCCTTTGTTATTGATTACAGGACGAATCCTGCAATCTGTCAAGTCTGCTCTCCATCCTTCGCGCTGTAAATGCGTTACAGCTCAAATGATGGTGCGAACCTGAACTTACTCGCCTTTAGCTGCTTTGAAAGCTTCAGCCATTGCGTTGTTAGAGAAGTTTGCATCTTCCTGTTTGTTCACAGTTGCGATTGCATCTTTCTCATCAGCTTCGTCTTTAGCACGAACAGACAGGCTGATTGCACGGTTCTTACGGTCAACACCGGTGAACTTAGCTTCAACGTCGTCACCAACGCTCAGAACCAGAGTTGCATCTTCAACGCGGTCACGTGAAGCTTCGGAAGCGCGCAGGTAACCTTCAACGCCGTCAGCCAGTTCTACGGTTGCGCCTTTAGCGTCAACAGCAGTCACTTTACCGTTTACGATTGCGCCTTTCTTGTTCAGTGCAACCCAGTTGTTGAACGGATCTTCTGCGAGCTGTTTAACGCCCAGGGAGATACGCTCACGCTCTGCGTCAACTTGCAGAACAACTGCTGCGATTTCGTCGCCTTTTTTGTATTCACGAACTGCTTCTTCGCCTGCAACGTTCCAGGAGATGTCAGACAGGTGAACCAGGCCATCGATGCCGCCGTCCAGGCCGATGAAGATACCGAAGTCAGTGATAGACTTGATTTTACCTTCAACACGGTCGCCCTTGTTGTGGGTTTCCGCGAACTGCTGCCATGGGTTGTTTTTGCACTGCTTCAGGCCCAGGGAGATACGACGACGTTCTTCGTCGATATCCAGAACCATCACTTCCACTACATCACCAACGTTAACAACTTTGGATGGGTGGATGTTTTTGTTGGTCCAGTCCATTTCGGAAACGTGCACCAGACCTTCAACGCCTTCTTCGATTTCAACGAAGCAGCCGTAGTCAGTCAGGTTGGTAACGCGACCAGTCAGTTTAGTACCTTCTGGGTAACGCTTAGCGATAGCTACCCATGGATCTTCGCCCAGCTGTTTCAGGCCGAGGGATACACGAGTACGCTCGCGGTCGAACTTCAGCACTTTAACAGTGATTTCGTCGCCCACGTTCACGATTTCGCTTGGGTGCTTAACGCGTTTCCACGCCATGTCGGTGATGTGCAGCAGGCCATCAACGCCGCCCAGGTCAACGAATGCGCCGTAGTCAGTGAGGTTCTTAACGATACCTTTGACTTCCATGCCTTCCTGCAGGTTTTCCAGCAGCTGATCGCGTTCTGCGCTGTTTTCGGATTCGATAACGGCACGACGGGAAACAACAACGTTGTTACGCTTCTGGTCCAGCTTGATTACTTTGAACTCAAGCTCTTTGCCTTCGAGGTGCAGGGTGTCACGGACTGGACGAACGTCTACCAGAGAACCTGGCAGGAACGCACGAATACCATTCAGCTCAACAGTGAAGCCACCTTTAACTTTGCCGTTGATAACACCGACCACAGTTTCAGCTTCTTCGTAAGCTTTTTCCAGCGTGATCCATGCTTCGTGACGTTTAGCTTTCTCACGAGACAGCAGGGTTTCGCCGAAGCCGTCTTCTACTGCGTCCAGAGCAACGTCAACTTCGTCACCTACCTGGATTTCCAGCTCGCCCTGGGCGTTTTTGAACTGCTCAGCCGGGATGGCAGACTCAGATTTCAGACCGGCGTCAACCAGTACAACGTCTTTGTCGATAGCAACAACAACGCCACGAACGATGGAACCCGGACGGGTTTCGATTTCTTTTAAGGATTCTTCAAACAGTTGAGCAAAAGATTCAGTCATGTTTAATCTTCAGGTTAATATTAACGTCCACCTGGCTCCGTGCCGGATGGGGTTGTTTCACATACCCGCCGTCAATCCCTTGCAGCGGGGGTACTGCTAAATCGGTCGCGATTACGCGAGTGCCAGTTTTTGGCGCGCATATTGTAGCGCTTTTTCAATCACTTGCTCAATAGTTAAACTGGTTGAATCCAGCACTAATGCGTCTTGCGCGGGAACAAGTGGAGCGACGGCGCGGTTACGATCGCGGTCATCGCGCTCTTTTATCTCAGATAAAAGGCGATCAAAGTTAACACTAAACCCCTTTTCCTGCAACTGAAGCATGCGGCGTTGAGCACGTTCTTCTGAAGAGGCGTCAAGGAAAATTTTCACTGGCGCATCAGGGAATACCACGGTTCCCATGTCGCGGCCGTCGGCGATCAGCCCCGGCGCTTCACGGAAACCGCGCTGGCGGCGTAACAGCGCTTCACGAACGCGTGGGAAAGCCGCCACCTGAGAGGCCGCATTGGCCACTTCCTGGGTACGGATTTCACCGCTGACATCTTCCCCTTCCAGGATCACTTCAAGGTTGCCATCGGTCGAGACAAAACGCACATCCAGATGCGCAGCCAGCGGTACCAGCGCTTCTTCAGACGCAACATCCACATGATGATGCAGCGCAGCCAGCGCCAGCACGCGATAGATTGCTCCCGAATCTAAAAGATGCCATTGCAATGCTTCCGCCATCGCTTTGCACAGAGTACCTTTCCCTGCGCCACTTGGCCCATCAATGGTGATTACCGGGGCAATTGCCGTCATCTTTTTCTCCTTAATTAAGGCATACCGTTTACATGAACGCCGCGCATTATACGCGCCAACGTGCGCAACTGTTACCTTTGCGTGCAAATTACGGAATGATTGAAGCAGAGTGTAGAAGAAATGAAAGAGGATGAGTGTCAGAAAGCGTAAGGAAATGCCGCATCAGGTGATGCGGCATACGATAATCAGGCAAAGGTGCTAATGCGCGCCAGCTGTTCGAAGTAGTCCGGGAAGGTTTTCGCCGTACACTTCGGATCAAGGATAGTGACTGGCGTATCTGACAACGCCACCAGCGAGAAACACATCGCCATGCGGTGATCGTTGTAGGTGCCAATTTCTGCAAATTGCAGTTTTGCCGGCGGCGTGACGCGAATGTAGTCTTCGCCCTCTTCTACCTCCGCCCCTACTTTACGCAGCTCGGTTGCCATCGCGAACAGGCGGTCCGTCTCTTTCACACGCCAGTTGTAAATGTTTCGCAGCGTGGTGGTGCCTTTCGCAAACAGCGCAGCGGTGGCAATGGTCATCGCCGCATCCGGAATATGGTTCATATCCATATCGATGGCGTTCAGCTCACCGTGGGTGCAGGAGATGAAGTCATCGCCCCAGGTCACCACCGCGCCCATTTTTTCCAGCACGTCAGCAAAACGGATATCGCCCTGCACGCTGTTGCGGCCAATGCCCGTCACTTTTACCGTACCGCCTTTAATCGCGCCTGCGGCAAGGAAATAGGAGGCGGATGAAGCATCGCCTTCAACCAGGTAGTGGCCCGGGGACTGGTACTGCTGCGCTCCGCGCACCACGAAACGCTGATAAGACTGGTTTTCCACCTCAACGCCAAAGGTGTTCATCAGGTGCAGGGTGATATCAATGTACGGCTTAGAAACCAGGTCGCCTTTAATGCTGATGACGGTGTCCTGTGGTGCCAGCGGTGCGGTCATCAGCAGCGCGGTCAGGAACTGGCTGGAAACGCTACCGTCAACCTCAACATTCCCGCCAGTGAATCCCCCGCGCAGACGCAGGGGCGGGTAATTTTCCTGCTCAAGATAATCAATCTGCGCGCCGCCCTGACGCAGGGCATCCACCAGATGGCCGATCGGACGCTCTTTCATTCGCGGCTCACCGGTCAGCACAATATCGTTACTCCCGAGGCACAGCGCAGCGGCCAGAGGACGCATCGCGGTACCGGCGTTACCCAGGAAAAGCTCCAGCGCTTCAGCAGAATGTAACGCGCCGCCGTTACCGGTGACTTCACAACGGGTACGATCGTCAGACAGCGCATACTGAACGCCCAACGCTTTCAGTGCATTGAGCATATGGCGCACGTCATCGCTGTCCAGCAGATTAGTGAGGACGGTGGTGCCGTTTGCCAGAGCTGCCAGCAGCAGAGCGCGGTTCGAGACACTTTTTGAACCAGGCAGATTAATGGTGCCATCTACCCGCGCGATAGGTTGTAACGTCAGGGATTCCATGAAACTTAACTCTCAACTCAACATAATAAAAACCCCGCAGGAACGCTGCGGGGGTGAAAAACAGCCAATTAACCGTGACGACGTTCGAAGTCGATCATGAAATCAGTCAGGGCTTTAACGCCTTCCAGCGGCATGGCGTTATAGATGGAGGCGCGCATCCCGCCTACCACACGGTGACCTTTCAGCGCATGCAGACCCGCCGCGAAGGACTCTTCCAGGAACACGTTATCCAGGTTGCTGTCCGCCAGCTGGAACGGCACGTTCATGCGCGAACGGTTAGTTTTGGCAACATCGTTACGGTAGAAATCGCTCTTGTCGATCACGCCGTACAGCAGTTCAGCTTTTTGCTGATTGATCTTATCCATCTGCGCCACGCCGCCTTTCTGCTTAAGCCATTTGAAGACCAGGCCGGAGAGATACCAGGCAAACGTTGGCGGGGTGTTGAACATGGAATCGTTGTCGTTCAGGACGGTGTAATCAAGAATTGACGGGCAAGACTTATGGGCTTTCCCCAGCAGGTCTTCACGCACGATAACGATAGTCAGACCCGCAGGACCGATGTTTTTCTGGGCACCCGCGTAGATGACACCGTAGCGGCTGACATCCAGCGGGGTGGACAGAATGGTTGAAGAGAGGTCCGCCGTCACAATGACATTTTCGCCAAAGTCTGGCTCTTCGTGAATGGCAATACCGTCGATGGTTTCGTTCGGGCAGTAGTGAAGATATGCGGCGTTATCAGAAAGCTGCCACTCGCTCATCGGCTTCACGGCGCGCAGACCGTCAACGGTCACTTTGGCATCGATGACATTCGGCGTGCAATATTTGTGCGCTTCTTTTACCGCACTGGCCGCCCAGTAGCCGGCATCAACGTAATCAGCGGTGGTTTTGTCGCCCAGCAGATTGAGCGGAATACCCGCAAACTGGCCGCGTCCACCGCCGTGACAGAACAATACTTTGTAGTTCGAGGGAATGTTCAGCAGATCGCGAAAATCCTTTTCTGCCTCTTCCGCCACCTGAATAAACGCTTTACCCCGGTGGCTGACTTCCATCACCGACGTACCCAGACCGTTCCAGTCACACAGCTCCTGTTGAGCCTGTTTGAGCACGTCTGCCGGTAACATTGCCGGACCTGAACTGAAATTAAAGACTTGAGCCATTTCCCCTCACCACGCTAAAAGCCATAAGTTATAACTGTGGATATCGGTTTTATCATTCAGTGACACGCGCCGCAATGTCTAAAACTGACGGCCGAAGAAATGTGCCCCTCGTCACACAATACAATCTGCCGTACCGTTGTCACAAAACCGACAAAATCGCTGTCAGGTGATGCGTTTAGCCCGGCTAACCTTCGTCCATTCTGGATTCGTACAGCGGGGGCATAATTGATGATCGCCCGCCTGCATAACCACCACATGACTACATTTTATGCAGGCATACTCGCCCGCTTCAGGTACAGTTTTGTATCGCTCGATGAGCATATCCGGCAGGATGCACAGGCCGGGCTTCACCTCATCGTCGGGATAGTAATAGACGCTGATTTGTCCGTTCGTTTCCATAATCGCCAGACGCACCTGCCCCAGCTGTTCAACGCTGCTTATGCGAAGCTCCATAAAGAACTCAAACTCCGTCATATTGGCGCTTTGCACATTCTCCCAGGCCAGCTGTCCGTCTTCAACAATGATCACCGGCTTCCCTTCAAGCAGGTCTTCCAGCTTTTCGCTCTTCGACATCAGCCACATGACCAGCCGGTACAGCAGCGCAAGCGTCACGAAGACGATAAAGACCGGCACCATCGGCACATCATCATAAAAGGCAACGTCCCCTGCCGCCGACCCCAGCGTCAGGATGATCAGCACTTCAAACAGCGACATCTGCCGCACGCCGCGACGTCCGGTGATTTTCAGAAACAGGAAAACCAGTACAAAGGTGTACAGGCTGCGCAGCGCCACTTCGCCTAAAAACTCAGGAGGTACTTTATCAAACGCCATCCGCTGGAGATCAAATGCTTTCATTTTTCTATGCCTTAACAGTAGGTTACTGCTTATAAGCATAGCCCAGCCATTTATTTTCGCCGGAGATAGCACCCGTCACGCAAAACCCGTATCATTGCGCGCTTTACGTACGATAAAAGTGAACGCCATGACTCAAACGTTTATCCCCGGCAAAGACGCCGCTCTGGAAGATTCCATCGCTCGCTTCCAGCAGAAACTGACCGACCTGGGCTTTAATATCGAAGAAGCCTCCTGGCTGAATCCGGTGCCTCACGTCTGGTCCGTGCATATTCGCGACAAAGACTGTGCGCTGTGCTTTACCAACGGCAAAGGCGCGACCAAAAAAGCGGCGCTGGCCTCTGCGCTGGGTGAGTATTTTGAACGTCTGTCCACCAACTACTTCTTCGCCGACTTCTGGCTGGGCGAAACCATTGCCAACGGTCCGTTCGTTCACTACCCGAACGAAAAATGGTTCCCGTTGACCGAAAACGATGAACTGCCGGAAGGCATTCTCGATGCCCGCCTGCGCGCGTTCTACGATCCGGAAAACGAACTGACTGGCAGCATGTTGATCGACCTGCAATCCGGCAATGAGGATCGTGGGATCTGCGCCCTGCCGTTCACCCGTCAGTCTGACGAGCAGACCGTTTATATTCCGATGAACATCGTCGGCAACCTGTATGTGTCTAACGGCATGTCTGCCGGTAACACCCGCAACGAAGCGCGCGTGCAGGGGCTGTCTGAAGTTTTCGAGCGTCACATCAAAAACCGCATTATTGCTGAATCCATCAGCCTGCCGGAGATCCCGGCTGACGTGCTGGCGCGCTACCCTGGCGTGGTGGAATCCATCGCCAAACTGGAGGCAGAAGGTTTCCCAATCTTTGCTTATGACGGCTCTCTGGGCGGCAAATATCCGGTTATCTGCGTGGTACTGTTCAACCCGGCAAATGGCACCTGCTTCGCCTCCTTCGGCGCGCACCCGGACTTCGGCGTGGCGCTGGAGCGTACCGTGACCGAACTGCTGCAAGGTCGTAGCCTGAAAGATCTCGATGTCTTTACTCCGCCAACTTTTGATGACGAAGAAGTCGCCGAGCACACCAACCTCGAAACACACTTCATCGACTCCAGCGGTTTGATCTCCTGGGATATGTTCAAACAGGACGCGGACTATCCGTTCGTGGACTGGAGCTTTGCCGGTACGACGGAAGAAGAGTTCGCCACCCTGATGGCGATCTTCAAGGCGGAAGATCAGGAAGTTTACATTGCCGACTATGAACACCTCGGCGTTTACGCGTGCCGTATTATTGTGCCAGGTATGTCGGACATTTATCCGGCAGAAGATTTATGGCTGGCGAACAACAGCATGGGCGCACATCTGCGTGAAACCCTGCTGGCCCTGCCAGGCAGCGAGTGGGATAAAGAAGATTATCTGAACCTGATCGCCCAGCTGGACGAAGAAGGACACGATGATTTCACCCGCGTACGCGAACTGCTGGGTCTGGCGACCGGGAAAGATAACGGCTGGTACACCCTGCGCATCGGCGAGCTGAAAGCGATGCTGGCGCTGGCGGGCGGCGATCTGGATCAGGCTTTGGCCTGGACCGAGTGGACGATGGAGTTTAACCAGTCTGTCTTCTCCGCCGAGCGCACTAACTATTACCGTTGCCTGCAAACGCTGCTCCTGCTCTCTCAGGAAGACGACCGCGAGCCATTGCAGTATCTGAACGCCTTTGTACGTATGTACGGTGCGGATGCCGTTGAAGCTGCCAGCGCGGCGCTGAGCGGTGAAGAGCCGTTCTACGGCCTGCAAGCGGTTGACAGCGATCTGAAAGCCTTCCCGGCGCATCAGTCACTGCTCAATGCGTATGAAAAATTGCAGAAGGCAAAAGCCGCTTACTGGTCAAAATAAGCGCATATAACATTAATGGCTGTAGGCGTATTCAATCGCCTGAGCTATATTACGGGGCAATTTCATTGCCCCTTTTTTTTTATTTTTTCGCAATGACGTTTAATTGTAATAATTAAGTTAACCACGGGTAAATATAAAAACGCTTACCTGAGCTTTACTGTTACTAATTATAATAAATACTCCATTTTAATTAACTGTTCCACGGGAGGCTGAAGGAAAAAATTCAACTCTTTTCATAACTTTTAAAATTTATTTTTATACGGATAATCAAATACTTACTCCGCTTTTGCTGTAAAACCATACACACTGCGGGCCTATAAGCCAGGCGAGATATGATCTATATCAATTTCTCTTCTATAATGCTTTGTTAGTATCTCGTCGCCGACTTAATAAAGAGAGAGTTAGTGTGAAAGCTGACAACCCTTTTGATCTATTACTCCCCGCTGCGATGGCGAAAGTTGCCGAAGAAGCGGGTGTCTACAAAGCCACGAAACATCCGATGACGACGTTCTTTCTGGCCATTACGGCTGGGGTGTTCATCTCCATCGCTTTCGTCTTCTATATCACAGCCACCACCGGCACAGCCGGGATGCCTTTCGGCATAGCGAAACTGATTGGTGGTATTTGCTTCTCACTGGGCCTGATTCTCTGCGTCATCTGCGGCGCCGACCTCTTCACCTCAACGGTGCTGATTGTGGTGGCAAAAGCCAGCGGAAGAATTACCTGGGGTCAACTGGGGCGCAACTGGCTCAACGTTTACGTTGGCAACCTGATTGGCTGTCTGCTCTTTGTTCTGTTGATGTGGCTTTCTGGCGAGTACATGACCGCCAACGGCGGCTGGGGGCTTAACGTCCTGCAAACCGCCGACCACAAAATGCACCATACATTTATCGAAGCCGTTGCTCTCGGCATCCTCGCAAACCTGATGGTCTGCCTGGCGGTCTGGATGAGCTACTCTGGTCGTAGCCTGATGGATAAAGCCATGATTATGGTTCTGCCGGTTGCGATGTTTGTTGCCAGCGGCTTTGAGCACAGTATTGCGAATATGTTCATGATCCCGATGGGGATTGTTATCCGCAACTTTGCAAGCCCGGAGTTCTGGACTGCTGTAGGTTCAACCCCGGAAAGTTTTTCACACCTGACTATTATGAACTTTATTACTGATAACCTGATCCCCGTCACTATCGGGAACATTATCGGTGGGGGTCTGTTAGTTGGGTTGACATACTGGGTCATTTACCTGCGTGGCGGCGATCATCATTAATGGTTGTCTCAGGCAGTAAATAAAAAATCCACTTAAGAAGGTAGGTGTTACATGTCCGAGCTTAATGAAAAGTTAGCCACAGCCTGGGAAGGTTTTACGAAAGGTGACTGGCAGAATGAAGTCAACGTCCGTGACTTCATTCAGAAAAACTATACCCCGTATGAAGGTGACGAATCCTTCCTGGCTGGTGCGACTGACGCAACCACCAAGCTGTGGGACAGCGTAATGGAAGGCGTTAAACTGGAAAACCGCACTCACGCGCCAGTTGATTTTGACACCTCCGTTGCTTCTACCATCACTTCTCACGATGCTGGCTACATCAACAAAGCCCTTGAGAAAATCGTTGGTCTGCAAACTGAAGCACCACTGAAACGCGCAATCATCCCGTTCGGTGGTATCAAAATGGTTGAAGGTTCCTGCAAAGCGTATAACCGCGAGCTGGACCCAATGCTGAAAAAAATCTTCACCGAATACCGCAAAACCCATAACCAGGGCGTATTCGATGTTTACACCAAAGACATTCTGAACTGCCGTAAATCTGGCGTTCTGACTGGTCTGCCAGATGCCTATGGCCGTGGCCGTATCATCGGTGACTACCGTCGCGTTGCGCTGTACGGTATCGACTTCCTGATGAAAGACAAATACGCGCAGTTCGTCTCTCTCCAGTCTGACCTGGAAAACGGCGTAAACCTGGAAGCGACTATCCGTCTGCGTGAAGAGATCGCTGAACAGCACCGTGCGCTGGGTCAGATCAAAGAGATGGCGGCTAAATACGGCTGCGATATCTCTGGTCCTGCTACCAACGCTCAGGAAGCTATCCAGTGGACCTACTTCGGCTACCTGGCCGCTGTTAAGTCTCAGAACGGTGCAGCAATGTCCTTCGGCCGCGTATCCACCTTCCTGGATGCGTACATCGAACGTGACCTGAAAGCAGGCAAAATCACTGAACAAGACGCTCAGGAAATGATTGACCACCTGGTCATGAAACTGCGTATGGTTCGCTTCCTGCGTACCCCAGAATATGATGAGCTGTTCTCTGGTGACCCAATCTGGGCAACCGAATCTATCGGCGGTATGGGCGTAGATGGCCGTACTCTGGTAACCAAAAACAGCTTCCGCTTCCTGAACACCCTGTACACCATGGGTCCTTCTCCGGAGCCGAACATCACCGTTCTGTGGTCTGAAAAACTGCCTCTGAACTTCAAGAAATTCGCCGCTAAAGTGTCCATCGACACCTCTTCTCTGCAATATGAGAACGATGACCTGATGCGTCCTGACTTTAACAACGATGACTACGCTATCGCTTGCTGCGTAAGTCCAATGGTTGTTGGTAAGCAAATGCAGTTCTTCGGTGCGCGTGCAAACCTGGCGAAAACCATGCTGTACGCAATCAACGGCGGCGTTGATGAAAAACTGAAAATGCAGGTTGGTCCTAAGTCTGAACCGATCAAAGGCGACGTGCTGAACTATGATGAAGTCATGGACCGCATGGACCACTTCATGGACTGGCTGGCTAAACAGTACGTGACCGCGCTGAACGTTATCCACTACATGCACGACAAGTACAGCTACGAAGCCTCTCTGATGGCGCTGCACGACCGTGACGTCGTTCGCACCATGGCGTGTGGTATCGCAGGTCTGTCCGTTGCTGCTGACTCCCTGTCTGCAATCAAATATGCGAAAGTTAAACCAATTCGTGACGAAGATGGTCTGGCTATCGACTTCGAAATCGAAGGCGAATATCCGCAGTTTGGTAACAACGACGCTCGCGTTGATGACATGGCGGTTGACCTGGTAGAACGTTTCATGAAGAAAATTCAGAAACTCACTACCTATCGTAACGCTATCCCGACTCAGTCTGTTCTGACCATCACCTCTAACGTTGTGTATGGTAAGAAAACCGGTAACACCCCAGACGGTCGTCGTGCTGGCGCGCCATTCGGCCCAGGTGCTAACCCAATGCACGGTCGTGACCAGAAAGGTGCGGTTGCCTCTCTGACCTCCGTTGCTAAACTGCCGTTTGCTTACGCGAAAGATGGTATCTCTTACACCTTCTCTATCGTGCCAAACGCGCTGGGTAAAGACGACGAAGTGCGTAAAACTAACCTCGCGGGTCTGATGGATGGTTACTTCCACCACGAAGCGTCCATCGAAGGTGGTCAGCACCTGAACGTGAACGTGATGAACCGTGAAATGCTGCTCGACGCGATGGAACATCCTGAGAAGTATCCTCAGCTGACCATCCGCGTATCTGGCTACGCAGTACGTTTTAACTCCCTGACGAAAGAACAGCAGCAGGACGTTATTACCCGTACTTTCACTCAGTCCATGTAAGTGGAATTGACTGAAATCACGCGTTAAAAAGCGTACAATAAAGGCTCCACGCAAGTGGGGCCTTTTTAACACCCTCGCTTCATCAGTCTCTTTTGTCCGCTATCTATACTTAATGGATAACAGCCAAAACAGACTCGACATAGCCTTTGAGCTGTGCATCTACATAGGCCCCCGGATGGGCCAAATTCGGAGATATCACCGCAATGTCAATTATTGGTCGCATTCACTCCTTTGAATCCTGTGGCACCGTCGATGGCCCGGGGATCCGCTTTATCACTTTCTTCCAGGGCTGCCTGATGCGCTGCCTGTACTGCCATAACCGTGACACCTGGGACACCCATGGCGGTAAAGAAGTCACCGTTGAAGATCTGATGAAAGAGGTGGTGACCTATCGCCACTTCATGAACGCGTCCGGCGGTGGCGTGACGGCATCCGGCGGTGAAGCCATTCTTCAGGCTGAATTCGTGCGCGACTGGTTCCGCGCCTGCCACAAAGAAGGCATTCATACCTGCCTCGACACCAACGGCTTTGTGCGCCGTTACGATCCGGTTATTGATGAACTGCTTGAAGTGACCGATCTGGTCATGCTCGATCTCAAGCAGATGAACGATGAGATCCACCAGAATCTGGTTGGCGTTTCAAACCACCGTACCCTGGAATTTGCTAAATACATTGCCAACAAAGGCGTCAAAACCTGGATCCGCTACGTGGTGGTGCCGGGCTGGTCAGATGATGATGACTCTGCACATCGTCTGGGTGAATTTACCCGGGATATGGGTAACGTGGAGAAAATCGAACTCCTGCCCTATCACGAGCTGGGTAAACATAAATGGGTGGCGATGGGTGAAGAGTACAAGCTCGATGGCGTGAAGCCGCCGAAAAAAGAGACGATGGAACGCGTCAAAGGTATTCTTGAGCAGTATGGCCACAAGGTCATGTATTAACGAAAAGGCCCGGTGAGAACCGGGCCTTTTTATATTCTATTTAAAGACGCCGTTAATAACGGAAGTCACAATCGCCGTACTCAGCGCAATTAAGACCAGGTCGTCACCTACCACGCGCCATTCATAGCCCGGATAGGAAGGAAGCTGACCCAGCATATCGGCTGGCACGGTTTTCTTCGCAATGCCCGGAGGCAGTGGCTTACCGCGCGCGAGGTTTTTCGCAATACCCGGAGGCAGAGAGTCGTAACCCGTTAAGCCGTAATTCAGTGCCAGATGGCGGGCATGATCGAAGCTCACGCGAGCATCCACATCATTACTGACATCTTTGCTGTTTTTAAAGCTCTTATCCGATTTCCCAGGGTTATCCTGACCATTATTGTGCTTATTACCATGGTTACCAGAGTTCCCGTTACCATGATTGCCGCTATTACCTTGTCCGCCACCGTTTCCGTGACCACCGCCATTCCCGTTTCCAGGATTAGCCATGGCCGGAGCCGTTGCAAACGTTAAAGCCAACACTACGGCAAGTGCGGTAGTGGAAAAACGACGAGTAGACATGATGGCTGCCTTTTAGTGGGAGAACTCATTGGAATTATCGCCAGGCAGTAAAAACTCACAATAAGTAAAAGTCTTATATGTGACAGGGACAAAAAAGCCTGTCATCGACAGGCTTTTAAAAATCAGGCATGAGCCACTGGCGTTGGATGTTCGCCCACTTTGCGCAGCAGCATTAGCAGATAAATAAACGACACGCTGGCGATCATGATAAACAGCAGATTATCAGAATAATTTTGCATGAGCATAGCGGTAAACGTCGGCCCCAGTAAACTGCCGATGGTGTAACTCAGCAACAAAGCCTGGTTCATCGCCACCAGCTGGTGATGCTCAACTTTCTCACAGGCCCAGGCCATCGCGACCGGATAGAGCGTAAAGCCCGCAGCCCCCAGAATGAACAGCGCAGGCGCCATCGCAGCGTTGCTGAGCATGGCGAGACAGCCCATGATGACCACGAAGACCTGAACGCGCAGCACCAGCAGACGACCAAAGCGGTCCGCCAGGCGGCCAATCGGCCACTGGCCGACAATCCCCGCGCTGACCATCACCGCCATCCAGAAACCGATCCCGGAATCACTGACGCCCTGATGGTTAAGATAGAGCGGCATCAGGCCATAGAGCGAGCCCAGCACAATCCCGGAAATAATGCAGCCGTTAACCCCCAGACGCGCCTGGCGCAGTCTCAGCATCGGCCAGACGTGGGTGGCTTCCTGATGTTCGCTGTTTTGATTCACAATGCGGGTAAAGAGCAGCGGCAGGATCGCCGCGAGCACCATGCCCGTCACCCACGGCAGCACGCTCATCAGGTCGGTTGGCAGTTTGCTGACCATCAGCTGTCCCAGAACGGTACCGACGTAGTAAACCATCATATAGGCCGCCAGCAGACGCCCGCGATTACGGGACGTGCCGCTGCACATCAGCGCACTTTCAACCACCACCCAGATCATGGCGCAGCCGACGCCCGCAATAAAGCGCCAGACCATCCAGCTCCAGAAGCCGACCATGAGTCCTAAACCGGCGCAGCCGACGGCAAAGATCAGCGACGCCAGATAATAACTGCGGTTAAAACCAAAGCGCTTAATAAGGCTGCCCGTTAATAAGGTGCCCAGCAGATTGCCCGTAAAAAAGGACGAGCTAACCATACCCACCTGCCAGGTCGGTAAGTTTTCATGGGCGAGCCATAGCGGGACGAGTGTGTTTAACACCGCGATCGCCAGGGTCAGCAAAAGCAGGCCACAGAGCAACAAAAGCACCGGGCGGGTATAGGTGGTCATGGATTAAAAACCGTGAGGAAGTTCAGATTTCGTGCGCATCATGCCACTGGCAAAAACAAAGTCAATCTACCGTTTCAGGCGTCACGCATGTTATGCGCCTTGTCGATTTAAAAAACTCATCCTGCTAATGCAAAGCCTGCTACTGATATTAATTATCTATTTGTTTTTATTTATTTCCGGGAATTTTTACAACGAAACATCAGTCGAAAAATTTCATGAATGAAAAAAGAAAAAGCCGGGCGCTATGTCCCGGCTTTTTATAACGAAAAATGAAATTAGCTGGCGATAGCCATACCGACCGTCATATGCAGACCGTAAAATACGCCGCGACCAATTAACTCCCCTGCCAGCACCAGCACAAAGGCCAGAGACAGCAACGGCAGCGCAGGCGAGTAACCTTTAAGCTGAGGGGCAATCCAGCACACCAGCGCCGCCGTCAGCAGCACCACACGCCAGGCCATCAGCGAACCGTAATCCGGCACCAGCGCCGAAGCCTGCTGGATAGAGCTGTGAATAGTCGCCAGCTCTGCTCCCTGCATAAGCGCGACAACGGTACTGATTACCAGCGCCAGCAGCGAGACCGCGGGCAGCAGGCGCATCGCCCAACCATTAATGCCAGCCACACGCAGCAGCAGATAACCCAGCAGCGGCCCGCCAATAAACATAGTCAGGAAGAAGCTCATCGGCGTCCAGACGCTATACCAGGTCGGAACGGTATCGATGGTGTTGTACACCCGGACCATCATCCAGACGAAGACAACGCCCAGTACCATGGTGACGATGAGCCACAACGCGCGTAACCCTGACGGCAGCTTTTTCACCGCTGCCAGTAACCACCCCAGCCCACCAACGGCAAAGAAGATTGCCCCGCTGGCAATCTCGTTACTCAGCGAGGAGGCACCTACGCGGTTCAGGGAGTTGAACGCGCGCATCGGTGAGCCGAGGTGCAGCGTAGAGGCGATAAACCCAATGCCCATCAACACCCACAGGCCAAACATGCTTAACACCAAACGCTGCTGCTGTTCAGCATTGAGGTTCCCTTTTAACAGCGCCAGCGCAAGGACGATAAACCCGCCTGCCACGCACTGCCCAAAGACCGTGAAGATCATCAGCGGCCATTCATGCCATCCACTTCCCATCTCACACCTCCTTCGGATTTGCCAGGTAGCCGGTGGTGTCACCCGTCGGACGGCTGTTGGCGTTAGGTTTAATCACAATACTCGGCTTCGTGAAGTGCGCAGACGGCAGCGGCGCGACGGCAGCAAGCTGGCCGTGTTTTTTGCGCAGCTCCTCAATCGGGCCAAAGTCCAGCGCGCGCAGCGGGCAGGATTCGACGCAGATGGGCTTTTTGCCGTCCGCCACGCGGCTGTGGCAGCCGTCGCACTTGGTCATGTGGCCTTTGGCGGCATTGTACTGCGGCGCGCCGTACGGGCAGGCCATGTGGCAGTAACGACAGCCGATGCAGACATCCTCATCCACCACCACAAAACCGTCGTCGCGCTTGTGCATTGCCCCGCTCGGGCAGACCTTGGTGCAGGCCGGATCTTCGCAGTGGTTGCAGGCAATCGACAGGTAATAGGCGAAGACATTCTGATGCCAGACGCCGTTGTCCTCCTGCCAGTCGCCGCCCGCGTATTCATAAATACGCCGGAAGCTGACGTCCGGGGTCAGGTCTTTGTAATCCTTGCAGGCCAGCTCGCAGGTTTTGCACCCGGTGCAGCGGCTGGAATCAATAAAAAATCCATACTGGGTTGTCATCGGTTACTCCTTACGCCTTTTCAACCTGAACGAGGTTTGTGTGGGATGGGTTGCCCTTCGCCAGCGGCGATGGACGCTGCGTAGTGAGAACGTTGATGCAGCCCGCCTGATCGATACGGTTCGCATCCGGGTTATACCAGGCCCCTTCCCCCAGCGCGACAACGCCAGGCATCATGCGCGGAGTCACTTTAGCTTCGATATGCACTTCGCCACGCCCGTTGAAGATACGTACGCGATCGCCATTACTGATGCCGCGCGCTTTCGCATCCATCGGGTTGATCCACATCTCCTGTCGGCAGGCCGCTTTCAGTACGTCAACGTTGCCGTAGGTGGAGTGAACACGCGCTTTGTAGTGGAAACCGGTCAACTGAAGCGGGAATTTCTCCGTCAGCGGATCGTTGTAGTTTTCGAAGCCTGGCGTATAAATCGGCAGCGGATCGATAACGTCCCCTTCCGGCAATTCCCACGTTGCAGCAATTTTTGCCAGCTCTTCGGAGTAGATCTCGATTTTGCCCGACGGCGTGGTCAGCGGATTGGCCTGCGGATCGTCGCGGAAGGCTTTATACGCCACGTGATGCCCTTCCGGATCGCGCTGCTTGTACATGCCCTGCTTGCGGAAGGTATCGAAGTCCGGCAGGTCAGGAATGGCTTTGCGGGAAAGCTCGTGCAGATGGCGCATCCAACCTTCCTGAGTACGTCCTTCAGTGAACTGCTGCTCAACGCCAAGACGTTTCGCCAGCTCAGAAGTCATCTCGTAGATGGTTTTGCACTCGAAGCGCGGTTTGATGGCCTGATCAGTGAAGATCACATAGGACATGTTGCCGCAGGAGGCGTCCAGCGCGAAATCCATCTGCTCAGACGCGGTGCAGTCCGGGAGCAGAATATCGGCATACTTCGCCGACGAGGTCATGTGGCAGTCGATCACCACAATCATTTCGCACTTCTTGTCGTCCTGCAAAATTTCATGGGTGCGGTTGATTTCAGAGTGCTGGTTGATCAGGCAGTTACCGGCATAGTTCCAGATCATTTTGATCGGCACGTCCAGCTTATCTTTGCCCCGAACACCGTCGCGCAGCGCGGTCATTTCCGGGCCGCGCTCGATCGCGTCCGTCCACATAAACATGGAGATGCTGGTCTGAACCGGGTTATCCAGCGTTGGCATACGTTCAAACGGGACTTCATACGAGCCTTCACGCGCCCCGCTATTACCGCCGTGAATGCCGACGTTGCCAGTCAGAATCGAGAGCATAGAAATAGCACGGGTGGCAATTTCGCCGTTCGCGTGACGCTGCGGTCCCCAACCCTGGCTGATATAGGCCGGTTTCGTTGAACCAATTTCACGCGCCAGCTGAACAATACGTTCGACTGGAATGCCGGTGATGGTGGATGCCCACTCAGGGGTTTTCGCTACCCCGTCGCTGCCCTGACCAAGAATGTACGCTTTGTAATGCCCGTTAGCCGGTGCGCTGGCTGGCAGGGTCTTCTCGTCATAACCCACGCAGTATTTATCCAGGAACGGCTGATCGACGAGGTTTTCAGTGATCATCACATACGCCAGCGCATTGACCAGCGCCGCATCGGTACCAGGGCGAATAGGGATCCACTCATCTTCACGTCCCGCACCGGTATCGGTATAGCGCGGATCAACGATGATCATACGTGCGTTGGATTTGGCGCGCGCCTGCTCAAGATAATAGGTTACCCCACCGCCGCTCATGCGCGTTTCGCCTGGGTTGTTGCCGAACAACACTACCAGTTTACTGTTTTCGATATCCGACGGACTGTTGCCGTCTGCCCAGCCGCCGTAGGTGTAGTTCAGCCCCGCAGCAATCTGTGCGGAAGAGTAGTCGCCGTAATGATTGAGATAGCCGCCGCAGCAGTTCATCAGGCGCGCCACCAGCGTTTTACCCGGCGGCCAGGAGCGGGTCATGGTACCGCCCAGCGTCCCGGTGCCATAGTTGAGATAGATGGATTCGTTGCCGTACTCTTTGATCAGGCGCTGCATGTTGGTCGCGATAATATCGTAGGCTTCGTCCCAGCTAATGCGCTCGAACTTCCCTTCCCCACGCTTACCGACGCGCTTCATTGGGTATTTCAGACGATCCGGATTATAAACGCGACGGCGCATTGAACGGCCACGCAGACAGGCACGAACCTGATGTAACCCTTCGTAGTTATCATCGCCAGTATTGTCGGTTTCGACATATTTGATTTCACCGTCCACAACATGCATACGCAGGGGACAACGGCTACCACAGTTAACGGTACAGGCACTCCACACCACTTTTTCCGGGGCTGAAGCGGGAGACAGAGCCTCCGCCGCCGACGCCAGACGGGTAAAAGGGAGCGTAAAGGCGCTGCTGGCAACCGCCAGACCACCTATTGCCGTGGTTTTCATCAACCCACGGCGAGTGACCTCGGCAGCCATTAACGCTTCAGGCGCTTTGATTTTCATAAAGACTCACTTTGGTTGCTCACAAAGAAAAGAGAGGCGGCGCAAACCGCTATGTAGTTTTATTTATAACGAATTACAACGTTATTGGTGTTTTATGCTAACTTTCGTTCGGAGAAGTATTACTACTTTAGAGTGAGGAGGTATTGCGTCGTATCAATTCAGAGGGATAAAAAAAGCGCCCGAAGGCGCTTTTGTGCGTGAATGCAAAATCATTATCCGATGTACTGCTGACCTTTCATGTAAGGACGCAGCACTTCTGGGATCTCAATACGTCCATCAGCCTGCTGGTAGTTTTCCAGCACGGCAACCAGCGTACGGCCGACAGCCAGACCAGAACCGTTCAGGGTATGAACCAGACGGGTCTTCTTGTCGGACTTGCTGCGGCAACGCGCCTGCATACGGCGAGCCTGGAAATCCCAGACGTTAGAGCAGGAGGAGATTTCACGGTAGGTATTTTGCGCAGGCACCCAGACTTCGAGGTCGAAGGTTTTGCAGGCGCCGAAGCCCATGTCACCGGTACACAGCGCCATACGGCGATATGGCAGCCCCAGCAGCTCCAGCACTTTCTCTGCGTGACCCGTCATCTCTTCCAGCGCGTCCATAGACTCTTCCGGACGAACGATCTGCACCATCTCAACTTTATCGAACTGGTGCATACGGATCAGACCGCGCGTATCGCGACCGTAAGAACCGGCTTCAGAACGGAAACATGGAGAGTGTGCGGTCAGTTTGATTGGCAGATCGTCTTCGTCGATGATCTCATCACGCACGAGGTTGGTCAGCGGCACTTCCGCGGTTGGGATCAGCGCGTAGTTGCTGCTGTCAGCTTCCTCGTCCAGCGGACGGGTATGGAACAGATCGCCGGCAAATTTCGGCAGCTGGCCTGTACCGTACAGTGTATCGTGGTTAACCAGATACGGAACGTAGGTTTCGCTGTAGCCATGCTGCTCGGTGTGCAGATCCAGCATGAACTGCGCCAGCGCGCGGTGCAGATGGGCAATCTGACCTTTCATTACCACAAAGCGAGAACCGGTCAACTTAACCGCAGCCGCAAAGTCCAGGCCCGCGTGCATTTCGCCCAGCGTGACGTGATCGCGCACCTCAAAGTCAAACTCGCGAGGCGTACCCCAGCGTTTCACTTCAACGTTGTCGTTTTCGTCTTTGCCGACAGGCACGCTGTCGTCAGGAATGTTCGGGATCGCCAGAGCGATATCACGAATTTCAGCCTGAAGAACGTCCAGTTCAGCTTTCGCCTGATCCAGCTCTTCACCCAGCTTGTTCACTTCCAGGCGTAATGGCTCAATATCTTCCCCGCGCGCTTTCGCCTGGCCAATGGATTTCGATCGAGAATTACGCTCTGCTTGCAGATTTTCAGTTTGTACCTGCAAAACTTTACGACGCTCTTCAAGAGCGCGCAGCTTATCTACATCCAGCTTAAAGCCCCGGCGTGCCAGTTTTTCAGCGACTGCGTCTGGCTCATTACGCAGCAGATTGGGATCGAGCATGCTTATCCTGTGCTTATCGAATTAAAAGAGGAAAAAGTGACCACAGCCTGCGGCCACAGAGATATATTGCCAACATTACCGCAACGATTGAACTAACGGTAGCGTTTTATAGGGCTATTTTGATCCTGTCCGGCAAGCCAGGCGAGCTTTTCGCCAATCTTACCCTCAAGACCTCTGTTTGTGGGGTGATAATAGCGGGTTTGTGCCATCTCCTGTGGGAAATACTCTTCCCCGGCGGCGTAGGCATTGGGTTCATCATGGGCGTAGCGATACTCCTGCCCATACCCCATCTCTTTCATCAATTTGGTTGGCGCATTGCGAAGATGTACCGGCACATCGTAGTCCGGGCGCTCACGCGCGTCCGACATCGCCGCTTTGAAGGCGGTATACACCGCGTTACTTTTCGGCGCGCAGGCCAGATAGACAATCGCCTGCGCAATGGCACGCTCGCCTTCCGCGGGCCCGACGCGGGTAAAGCAGTCCCAGGCGGAAATAGCGACCTGCATGGCGCGTGGATCGGCATTTCCGACATCTTCCGACGCAATGGCCAGGCAGCGACGCGCGACATATAACGGATCGCCACCGGCGGTAATGATACGCGCGTACCAGTAGAGCGCCGCATCCGGGGCGCTGCCGCGCACGGACTTATGTAATGCCGAGATCAGGTCGTAAAAACGATCGCCTTTATTATCGAAGCGTGCGCTGCGTTCACCGGCTATTTCGGTGAGCAATTCAGGTTTCAGTACGCGCTTGCCCGCATCGTCCACTTCAGCCATATCGGCCATCATTTCCAGCGTATTCAGTGCCCGACGCGCATCGCCGTTGACCAGTTCAGCGATCGCACGACGCGTGTCGTCTGGCAGAACGATATCCTGTCCGCCGTAACCCCGCGCGTTGTCCTCCATCGCCTGGGTCAGAACCTTTTCGATATCTTCCGTGGTCAGCGACTTAAGAAGATAGACGCGCGCACGAGAAAGGAGCGCAGAGTTCAGCTCAAACGACGGGTTTTCCGTGGTTGCGCCGATGAAGAAAATCGTGCCGTCTTCAATGTGCGGCAGAAACGCATCCTGTTGGCTCTTGTTGAAGCGGTGGACTTCATCGACAAACAGAATGGTGCGGCGCCCGGCATTGCGGTTTTGCCGCGCGCGCTCGATCGCCTCACGGATCTCCTTCACGCCGGACGTCACCGCCGAGATGCGCTCAACGTCCGCGTTAGCATAGCGGGCGATCACTTCAGCGAGGGTTGTTTTGCCGGTGCCGGGTGGGCCCCAGAGGATCATGGAGTGCAGATGCCCCGCCTCAATAGCGCGCGGCAAGGGTTTCCCCGCAGCCAGCAGGTGTTGCTGGCCGATGTACTGCGCTAAATTTTCTGGCCGCATACGGGCGGCCAGAGGTTGAAACGCATTATCTGAAAAATCGAGCGACAGGTTGCTCACTCATGCCTCTTACTTATTACGTTGGTCGTCCACCGTTACGCCCTGCGGCGGGGTAAAGGTGAATTTCGAAGCATCTACAGCGCCGTTTTGCTGAGACTTAAGCTGATAGCTACTGCGCTGATCGTCCTGCTCAACCGCACCGAACTGATTAATGGTACCGTTGCTGCTCACGTTAATGGTGAACTGCTTCAGGTTACCGTTGCTGCCTTTTGGCGTCAGGACGAACTCATCACCGTTTTGTTTAATGTTGTACTGCTGCCAGTCGCTGGACTGGTTACGGGCAATGAGCATAAACGGCGTATTGCTGGTCGCATCTTTCAGCCAGGTGGCGGTCGCCTGCTCAACAAACGGGTTGTAGAACCATAAGGTTTTCCCGTCGGACACCAGCACGCTTTCATCCGGCTGGGTCATGTGCCAGTTGAAGAGATTCGGGCGTTTCACCCACAAATCCCCCTGACCTTCCTGCACCGCGTTGCCGCTGCCGTCAGTCACTTTTTGCGTGAAGCTGGCGTGGAAGCTGCTCACTTTATCCAGTCGGCTTTTAAGGTCGCTGGCTGCATCAGCCCAGACGCTGCTGGCAACAAAACTGGAGAGTAATGCACAGGCGATGGCGATTTTTTTCATTGTTATTCCTTAAAATACGTCTTCCCGATATGGGGGTTCCGTTTCTATTCTGGACCTGCCCGAAGGCAGGCGACAGAAGAATATGCTTAATTTTTGCTGATTTACCCTTCTTTGCAATCGCTGAAGGTTAATCAAACGGCGGTGGCGCCAGCACCTCACGGTTACCGTTATGCCCCTGTTCGCTCACGATGCCCTGGGCTTCCATCTGCTCGATGATACGCGCCGCGCGGTTGTAGCCAATACGGAACTGGCGCTGGACGCCGGAGATGGACGCCTTACGTTTTTCGGTGACGAAATTAACCGCCTGGTCAAATAACGGATCCAGCTCTTCGCCGCCGTCAAAACCACCGCCGCCGCCTTCACTTTCACTGTCGGAGGTGATGCCGTCGACGTATTGCGGCCGCCCGCGCGCTTTCCAGTCCTGCACCACCGCGTGCACTTCCTGGTCGCGAACAAACGCACCGTGGACACGCACCGGCGAGGTGGAGTTCGGGCCGGAATAGAGCATATCCCCCATCCCCAGCAGCGACTCTGCACCGCCCTGGTCAAGGATAGTACGCGAGTCAATTTTACTCGACACGGTAAACGCGATACGGGTCGGGATGTTTGCCTTAATAAGACCGGTGATAACGTCTACGGACGGACGCTGCGTTGCCAGTACCAGATGGATGCCCGCCGCACGCGCTTTCTGTGCCAGACGCGCAATCAGCTCTTCCACTTTCTTGCCAACGGTCATCATCAGGTCGGCGAATTCATCCACCAGCACCACGATGTAAGGCAGTTTCTCCAGCACCGGATGCTGGGCATCCATGCTGTCACCCGGCTTCCAGTATGGGTCCGGAATCGGACGGCCCATACGTGCCGCCTCAGCGATTTTCTCGTTATAACCGGCCAGGTTACGCACGCCCAGCGCCGACATCAGCTTGTAGCGACGCTCCATTTCATTGACGCTCCAGCGCAATGCGTTGGCGGCGTCCTTCATGTCGGTCACCACTTCCGTTAACAGGTGCGGAATGCCTTCGTAGACGGACAGTTCAAGCATTTTCGGGTCGATCATGATGAAACGCACATCTTCAGGCTGCGCTTTGTAGAGCATACTGAGGATCATGGCGTTCACCCCGACCGATTTACCGGAGCCGGTGGTACCCGCAACCAGCAGGTGCGGCATCTTCGCGAGATCGGCAACCACCGGATCGCCAGCGATATCTTTACCCAGCACCACGGTCAGCGGGGACGGGTTGTCGCGGAATTTGGTGTTATCCAGAACTTCACGCAAATAAACGGTCTGGCGTTTCTTGTTTGGCAGCTCAAGGCCAACGTAAGGCTTGCCTGGGATCACTTCCACCACGCGTACCGCCACGGTCGACAGAGAACGCGCCAGGTCACGGGACAGGTTAGAAATACGCGCCGCTTTTACGCCTGGCGCCAGGTTCAGTTCGAAACGGGTGATCACCGGGCCAGGTGAGTAGTTCACCACGTCCGCTTTAATACGGAAGTCAGCCAGACGCGCTTCCACCAGACGGGCCATCTGCTCAAGGGCAAAAGTATCCACCGGTTCGACTTCCGCTGGCGGCGGCGTTAACAGATCCAGCGACGGCAACGGCGTACTTGGTCGTTGCAGCGGACGGCTGTCTCCGTTACGCATCAGCAGCGGGTGAATCAGGCTTTCCTGCGGCTGTGGTGCTGGCTGCTGGAACTGCGGCTGCGGCGGTTGGGCCGGTGGTGTATGCGGCTGCGTATAAGCCTGCGGCGCTGGCTGTTGTGGCTGCGCATTAACCTGCGGCGCTGGCGCCTGACGCACCGGTTCCGCTTCCGGCATCACGCTCGGCGTGAACAGCGGTTCGCTCGGACCGTCATCCACCAGATCTTTCATCGGTGAAAATTCAAAATCCGAGAGCGAGAACGGGTTTGCCCCCGAAGGCTGCTCACCGGAATAACGTTGCTGTTGTGTGGCCGCAAACTGACGCGCTAATTCCGCTTCAGCAGCATCATCCTCATCCTGCTGAGAATGAACATCGTGTTGGTACTCATTCCCGTAGCGTTGAGTCTGCTGGGCGGCAAACTGACGCGCCAGCTCATCCTGATGCAGTTCGTCAGCATCATCTTCGTAGTCGGACTCACGGGCTTTCTCTTCCGCCATACGCTGGGAAGGCAGTTTAATGCCATAAGAGGCAAGCTCCCGGCGCGTCGGTACGCGCACGCGATTAGGGCGCGGCAATTGTGGACCAATGCCCTCTTTTACCTGAGGACGCGGCGCACCGTCGGTTGCCGGGCTGAATAGCGGAGCGGACGCGGCAGCGGCTGCCGTTGCCTGCTTCACGGCTTCCGCTCCCGACGCAACGGCTGGCGCTGGATCTACAGGTGCAACGCTTGCAGAAGGCGCTTTTACAACAGGCTCCTGCACCGGCTCAGGCACGGGCTGATACCAGGCGGCAAGCTGCTCGCGCTCACGGGCACGGCGCTCTTCCACTTCTTCAAAATAGTATAATGGCGGACGGGATGGCTTCGCTTCCTCCACCACTTCGGGTTCAGACACCGGCGCAACATATGGCTGTTCAGGTACAGCGGGTTCGGGCGTATAAGCCTGATGCGGCTGTTGCGGCTCGCTGACAGGCTCAGGCGGCTGATACGGTTGCTGCCACTGTTCCTGCTGCACAGGAATATAGCTTTCAGGCTCCGGCGCAATGGTCGGTTCAGGCGTATGGACGCCTGGCGCAGTCTGCCAGTCTACCTGCGGTTGCTGGATCGCGGACTCCGGTGCCGGAACAGGCGAGGACGGCATCACGGCTTCAACAGGCGCAACATGGGCCTGCGCAGCCGTCGTTGCGGCAGCAGCAGCGGCTACCGGTTCAGTCACGGAATGACCATTTAACAGCGGATCGTATTCGTCATACTCACCCGGCGTGGCTCGATGACCAGAGAACAACACATCATCAGGATCGACGGCCGCGCCGCGATACTCAATCTGCTCCTCTTCATCCATACGTTTGCCGGAGAAAAGCGCGGCATCCGTTTTACGGCCTAACGGGTTAGCGAATTTTTCAGCAACGCGCTGACGGCGCGCCAGAGCACCGCGCAGAATACGGGCACGGCGGGATTCACGACGCTGCACAGGTGCCTCGTCTTCCTCTTCGTACTCATCTTCATATTCGTCTTCATCGACCCACGTATCGTCACGACGGGTGCGATTGCTGGCAAACGTCAGCAGAGTCAGAATAAAGCTGCCGATTTTTTCAGCAATGCTCACCCAGGACCAGCCGGTAAACAGCGTCAGCCCTGCCGCCCAGATGCAGAGCAGCGCCAGCGTGCCGCCGCTGCTGTGAAGCATCGGTTGCAGCGCGGAGCTCAACAGGCTGCCAATCACCCCGCCGGAGGCGAAGTACCAGATGTCATCGGCGTTGATCGCCGCCAGTCCGCAGGAGGTGAGGATCAGCGCCAGGGCGCCAATCAGGCGCAGCGAAACGGCAAAATAATCGATGTAGTCGTCGTTCTGTCGATGACGCCAGGCAAACCAGCATCCGCCAATAATGATGACGGGAAGGGTATAGGCCATCACACCGAAAATGAAGAAAAGCGTGTCCGCAAGCCAGGCGCCGGGAACGCCACCTAAATTATGGATAGGCTCATGCCATGCGGTTTGCGACCAGCTGGGATCTGAGGGGTTGAAACTGAGTAAGGCAGCCATCAGCCAGACGGCAAAAAGGGCAATAACAATCAGTAACGCCTCAAGGAGACGACGTCCGCTGCTTAGCTTAGATAATGTGACTTCTTTGTCTTCAGTGTATTCCTGGCTCAAGAAAGGCTCTCCAGGTATCAGGCATGTCCTGCCTGTGTGCTAAAACGGACAACAGCGCCGGGGCTCCCCGGCACTGTTGCTGTATGGATTAACAGGA
This sequence comes from Enterobacter cloacae complex sp. IR5403, assembly GCF_049238705.1. Lineage (NCBI taxonomy): Bacteria > Pseudomonadati > Pseudomonadota > Gammaproteobacteria > Enterobacterales > Enterobacteriaceae > Enterobacter > Enterobacter cloacae complex sp. IR5403. Next base: position 407,136 of record NZ_JBMKHP010000003.1, read on the forward strand.
GTGTAATCAAACTACACTGATTTTGCACCTGTTCCGTGTTAGCGCGTCTTAATAACCAGACGATTGCTCTGTTTGACCTCTTCCATCACCACATAAGTACGGGTGTCGTTCACGCCTGGCAGACGCAGCAGGGTTTCACCCAGCAGCTTACGGTAGGCGGACATATCAGGCACACGGGTTTTCAACAGGTAGTCAAAATCACCGGAAACCAGATGACACTCTTGAATTTCTTCAAGTTTTTGTACAGCGGCGTTAAATTGCTCAAACACATCTGGTGCACCACGATTCAGAGTAATCTCAACAAATACCAGAAGTGAGGCATCCAGATAATGCGGGTTCAGCAGAGCCGTATAGCCCTGAATAAAACCCTGTCTTTCCAGTCGACGCACACGCTCAAGGCACGGCGTCGGGGAAAGTCCCACACGTTTTGAAAGCTCGACGTTGGAAATACGCCCATCCTTTTGCAATTCATTAAGAATGTTACGATCGATACGGTCGAGATCTTTGCCAGGGCGCTTCTTGCTATCTACCATTATTATTGTCTCTCTGTATTCCTTCCCTACTCCTGCCTGGACCCTGTGCACATCACTGTTCAGAGCCTGTACCCGTTATTCATCACATCGCCTGGTTATGTATTAGACGCGATGTGGATTCGGGTTCTGCGGTAAGAAGACCGTTGCCCGAAAGCAGTCACAGACATCACGTATGGCGTCTGTCCACACCATGCGTAGATTTCACTGACCCGGTAAAAATGGCATTTCCGTGCATGTCTATGCGGCATGCAGTTCGTGCGTCTTTTTTTCTTCCTTGAATGTTTTCGCAAAAGCGCAGGGGATTGTCAAAGCAAAACATCGATTTTTAGTACAAGATGCCGGATATTCATTACGGAGGGGTATTAATCCTCATTTTATTGCCTTATAAACGCGCGGTTTTCAGTAGCAGACGTGATGTGACCGCCTCTGACCCATAGGGCGCGTCTATTGCATATATCGGAAGCAAAACTGCCGTGCTCTTTTTTTACGGCAACAAATTCCCTACAATCCAGCCCATTGCCTGCCAACAACAATGGGGATCTCATGGGCACGACCAAACACAGTAAGCTGCTAATCCTTGGTTCTGGACCTGCGGGATATACCGCAGCGGTCTATGCTGCACGCGCTAACCTGCAACCGGTACTGATTACCGGGATGGAAAAAGGCGGTCAGTTGACCACCACCACGGAAGTGGAAAACTGGCCGGGCGACCCGAACGACCTGACCGGGCCGCTGCTGATGGAGCGCATGCACGAGCATGCCGCCAAATTCGAAACCGAAATCCTGTTCGACCACATTAATAAAGTGGATTTGCAGAATCGTCCGTTCCGCCTGACGGGTGACAGCGGCGAATACACCTGCGATGCGCTGATCATCGCCACCGGCGCCTCTGCCCGCTATCTCGGCCTGCCGTCTGAAGAAGCGTTCAAAGGCCGCGGCGTGTCAGCCTGCGCGACCTGCGACGGTTTCTTCTATCGCAACCAGAAAGTTGCGGTGATCGGCGGCGGCAACACCGCTGTGGAAGAAGCGCTGTATCTGGCAAACATTGCCTCAGAAGTACACCTGATCCACCGTCGCGACACCTTCCGCGCGGAGAAGATCCTGATCAAACGTCTGATGGACAAAGTGGCGAGCGGCAATATTGTGCTGCATACCAACCGTACGCTGGAAGAAGTGACTGGCGATCAGATGGGCGTGGCGGGACTGCGTATCCGTGATACCCAGAACACCGATAACGTCGAATCGCTGGAAGTGGCAGGCCTGTTTGTGGCCATCGGCCACAGCCCGAACACGGCTATCTTCGAAGGTCAGCTGGAGCTGGAGAACGGCTACATCAAAGTGCAGTCTGGCATTCACGGCAACGCCACCCAGACCAGCGTTCCGGGTGTCTTCGCAGCCGGCGACGTAATGGACCATATTTATCGTCAGGCGATCACCTCTGCGGGCACCGGCTGTATGGCCGCGCTGGACGCAGAACGCTATCTGGATGGACTGGCTGAACAAGGTAAATAATCTTTACAAGTCAGTAACAAACGTAAATAAAGGCGGCCACTGGTCGCCTTTATTTTTGCTCGCGTGTAACATGCAGAGGTCTAATTTCTTATAACGTCACCTGCAAAGTACGCAATGGAAAAAACCCGTCAACAAGAATTAACCCGCTGGCTGAAACAGCAAAGCGTTCTGTCCCGCCGCTGGCTTATGATTTCCCGCGTTCTGGGATTTGTCAGCGGTCTGTTGATTGTTGCCCAGGCATGGCTGCTGGCCCGCATTCTCAACCATATGATCATGGAGAACATCCCGCGCGAAGCGCTGCTGTTGCCGTTTATCGTTCTGGTGCTGGTTTTCGTTCTGCGTGCGTGGGTGGTCTGGCTGCGAGAGCGGGTTGGGTTCCATGCCGGGCAGCACATCCGCTATGAGATCCGCCGCAAGGTGCTCGACCGGCTTTCGGAAGCCGGGCCTGCGTGGATCCAGGGCAAGCCGGCCGGTAGCTGGGCGACGCTGATCCTTGAGCAAATCGACGATATGCACGATTACTACGCGCGTTATCTTCCGCAGATGGCGCTGGCGGTGTTTGTGCCTCTGATGATTGTTATCGCCATCTTCCCTGTTAACTGGGTAGCGGCGTTGATCCTGCTGGGCACCGCCCCGCTCATCCCGCTGTTTATGGCGATGGTCGGCATGGGCGCGGCTGATGCTAACCGCCGCAACTTCCTGGCGCTGGGGCGGTTGAGCGGTCATTTCCTGGACCGTCTGCGCGGAATGGAAACCCTGCGGATCTTTGGTCGTGGTGAAGCGGAAACCGAAAACATTCGCCTGGCGTCGCAGGATTTTCGTCAGCGCACCATGGAAGTGTTGCGCATGGCCTTTCTCTCTTCTGGCGTGCTTGAATTTTTCACCTCCCTGTCGATTGCGCTGGTGGCGGTTTACTTTGGCTTCTCCTACCTCGGCGCGCTGGACTTTGGCCACTACGGTACGGCGGTCACGCTCTCCGCCGGGTTCCTGGCGCTGATCCTGGCCCCGGAGTTTTTCCAGCCGCTTCGCGATCTCGGCACCTTTTACCATGCCAAAGCGCAGGCGGTGGGTGCTGCCGACAGCCTGAAAACCTTTATGGAAACGCCGCTGGCGCATCCGGAGCGTGGTGAAGTGACGCTGAATACGAACGATCCGGTGACCATTGAAGCACAGGATTTTTCCGTTCTGTCGCCTGAAGGCAAAGTGCTGGCCGGTCCGCTGAACTTTACCCTGCCTGCCGGGCAACGTGTGGTGCTGGTGGGTACCAGCGGCTCAGGTAAAAGCTCATTGTTGAATGCGCTGTCAGGTTTTATGGCGTACACCGGATCGCTGCGTATCAACAAAACGGAGCTGCGCGAGCTCGATCCTGATGCCTGGCGTAAACAGCTGAGTTGGGTGGGGCAAAACCCTCAGCTGCCAGCTCCGACGCTGCGCGAGAATGTGCTGCTGGCACGCCCGGATGCGCGTGAAGATGAGCTGCAATCGGTCCTCGACCGCGCCTGGGTCAGCGAGTTTCTGCCGCTGCTTGCGCAGGGTGTCGATACCGTCATTGGCGATCAGTCTGCCGGGCTGTCAGTTGGCCAGGCACAGCGCGTCGCGGTCGCCCGTGCGCTGCTGAATCCCTCTTCGCTAATGCTGCTGGACGAACCCGCCGCCAGCCTGGACGCTCACAGCGAGCAGCGCGTGATGGATGCGCTTAACGCAGCCTCACGCCAGCAAACCACCCTGATGGTGACCCACCAGCTGGAAGGTATTGCCGACTGGGATCAGATCTGGGTGATGGAAAACGGACACATTGTTGAGCAAGGCGATTACGCCGCGCTTGTTGCCGCGCAGGGGCCGTTTGCGACCCTGCTGGCGAACCGTCAGGAGGATATCTGATGCGCGCCCTGCTTCCGTATCTTGCACAGTATAAACGCCACAAATGGATGCTGACACTCGGGATCGTGCTGGCGATCGTCACGCTGCTGGCCAGCATCGGCCTGCTAACGCTTTCCGGCTGGTTCCTCTCCGCGTCTGCGGCCGCAGGCTTTGCCGGGCTGTACAGCTTTAACTACATGCTGCCTGCCGCCGGGGTGCGCGGCACGGCGATTACGCGAACTGCCGGGCGCTACTTCGAGCGTCTGGTCAGCCACGACGCGACCTTCCGCGTGCTGCAACACCTGCGTATTTACACCTTCAGCAAACTGCTGCCCCTCTCCCCTGCCGGGCTGGCACGTTTTCGACAGGGCGAATTACTCAACCGCGTGGTCGCGGATGTGGATACGCTGGATCACCTCTATTTGCGCGTCATTTCACCCATGGTGGGCGCGTTTGTGGTGATTGTCGTGGTGACGCTGGGGTTGAGTTTCCTGGATGTTCCCATCGCACTGACGCTCGGCGGCATCATGCTGATGACGCTGATTATTCTGCCGCCCCTGTTTTATCGTGCAGGTAAAACCACCGGGGAAAACCTGACGCGTCTGCGCGGGGAATATCGCCAGCAGCTCACCGCCTGGTTGCAGGGACAGGCCGAGCTTACCCTTTTTGGCGCCAGCAAGCGCTACCGCGCCCGTATGGAAAATACGGAGCTGAACTGGCATGAAGCCCAGCGTCGCCAGTCTGAACTGACCGCGTTCTCCCAGGCGCTGATGATGTTAATTGGTGGGATTGCCGTAATCGCCATGCTCTGGATGGCCTCCGGTGGCGTGGGCGGTAACGCGCAGCCTGGCCCGCTGATTGCGCTGTTTGTTTTCTGTGCCCTGGCAGCCTTTGAAGCCTTAGCCCCGGTCACGGGCGCCTTTCAGCATCTCGGCCAGGTGATTGCCTCTGCGCTGCGCATTACGGATATTGCCGAGCAGGAGCCGGAAGTGAAGTTCAGCGCCGGTCAAACCGCTGTACCGGAGCAGGTCGCGCTGACGCTCAGCAATGTCACTTTCGCCTACGACAAGCAGGCGCAAAACGCGCTGGAAGACATCACCCTTTCTGTTGATGCCGGGCAGCGCATTGCGATCCTTGGCCGTACGGGATGTGGGAAATCGACACTTCTGCAACTTCTCACGCGCGCGTGGGACCCACAGCAGGGCGAGATTCGGTTTAACGACGTTCCGCTGTCTGGTTTTAGCGAAGCGGCCTTGCGTAAAACGGTCAGCGTCGTGCCCCAGCGGGTGCATCTGTTCAGCGCTACGCTGCGCGATAATCTTCTTCTGGCGGCACCAGATGCCTCCGACGATACGCTGCAAGCAATGCTGGAGCAGGTTGGGCTGCACAAGCTGCTTGAAGACGACGGGTTGAACAGCTGGCTGGGTGAAGGGGGTCGACAGCTTTCCGGCGGCGAACTGCGTCGTCTGGCCATTGCGCGTGCGCTGCTGCACGATGCGCCGCTGATGCTGCTGGATGAACCGACAGAAGGACTGGATGCCACGACAGAGAGCCAAATCCTTGATTTACTGGCGAATGTGATGAAAGGTAAAACCGTACTGATGGTCACGCACCGTCTGCGCGGGCTGGTGAATTTCGATCAGATAATTGTGATGGACAACGGACACATAATTGAGCAAGGTAGTCACGCAGAGCTGCTGGCAAAACAGGGTCGCTACTACCAGTTTAAACAGCGCCTGTAGACTATATTTGTAGCGTCCTCTCTCGCGTACTGGAGTTCTGTTGTCATGCGCCTGGTGCAGCTTTCTCGCCATAATATTGCGTTCCCTTCACCGGAGGGGGCGCTGCGTGAACCTAACGGCTTGCTGGCTCTGGGCGGCGATCTCAGCCCGGCACGGCTCTTAATGGCTTACCAGCGCGGCATCTTCCCGTGGTTTTCTCCCGGCGACCCGATCTTATGGTGGTCTCCCGACCCGCGAGCCGTGCTGTGGCCTGGACAGTTTCACCTGAGCCGCAGCATGAAGCGTTTTCATGCAAAATCACCCTTTCGCGTCACGCTCAATCACGCCTTCGGCCAGGTTATCGAAGGCTGCGCTGAAGATCGTCATGAAGGCACCTGGATAACCCGCGATATCATTATCGCCTACCACCAGCTTCATGAACTGGGCTACGCGCACTCTATTGAAGTATGGAAAGAGGATAACCTCGTCGGCGGAATGTACGGCGTGGCACAGGGCACGCTGTTCTGCGGCGAGTCGATGTTCTCCCGCGCCACGAATGCGTCAAAAACCGCGCTGCTGGTGTTTAGCCAGGAATTTGCCCGACGTGGCGGACGGCTGATGGATTGCCAAGTGCTGAATGAGCACACCGCCTCGCTCGGCGCCGTTGAAATCTCCCGCCGACACTATATCGAACACCTTGAACAGTGCCGAAAAGAGACCCTTCCACGCGATTTTTGGGTTCCCAGAACGCTCTTTATGCCCAATGCCTAAATGTTTTCCGCATATTTTTTATGAGGGTGTTATAATTATGCCGCAGAGTAGCTTCTGCCTGTTGCCCCGCCGCCGTTTGGGACCCTCGCTTCAGATAACGTCCTGACGTTTATCCTGTCGTCTCCCCTTTACGAATGCGCTTTCCGTTCGGTTGTACCGTGACGCTTGGGCAATACGCTGAGACTGTTTTGCTGCGTTTTAAACGCGCAATTCTTTACTTAATTGAGGAATTTCGGCATTATCTTGCCGGTTCAAAACTTGGTAGTGATACCCCAGAGGATTAGATGGCCAAAGAAGACAATATTGAAATGCAGGGTACCGTACTTGATACGTTGCCTAATACCATGTTTCGCGTAGAACTGGAAAACGGTCACGTGGTAACTGCGCACATCTCCGGTAAAATGCGCAAAAACTATATCCGCATTTTGACGGGCGACAAAGTGACTGTTGAACTGACCCCGTACGACCTGAGCAAAGGCCGCATTGTCTTCCGTAGTCGCTAATTGTTTTCGCCTGTAATGGCAGATGAATATTTAAAAGGTCGGGACAATCCCGGCCTTTTTTATTTATGGCTTTAGTGTGGCTGTTCAGGAAGAGGTATTTTAGTGCGTTCTGATGCCTTCACCCTGACCCTCTCCCACAGGGAGAGGGAGAAAAGCGGACACAAAAAAGCCGGGTTAAAAACCCGGCTTTTACACTAAAGAAAATCAGTGAGCCGCTTCCGGCTTGTGCTTCGCCGCACTCTGGAAATCGTACGTCAGTTCGTTCTTCGCCTGATCCAGCCCCACCGTTACCTGGCCGCCGTCCACCAGCGAGCCAAACAGCAGCTCGTTTGCCAGCGGTTTCTTCAGGTTGTCCTGAATCACACGCGCCATCGGACGAGCGCCCATCGCACGGTCATAGCCTTTCTCAGCCAGCCAGTTGCGGGCCTCCTGGCTCACTTCCAGCGACACGCCTTTCTGATCCAGCTGGACCTGCAACTCGACGATGAACTTGTCCACCACCTGATGGATCACCTCGGTAGACAGATGATCGAACCAGATAATGTTGTCCAGACGGTTACGGAACTCCGGCGTGAAGATCTTCTTGATCTCTTCCATCGCATCGGTGCTGTTATCCTGGTGGATCAGGCCGATGGATTTACGCTCGGTTTCCCGCACGCCCGCGTTGGTGGTCATCACCAGCACCACGTTGCGGAAATCGGCCTTGCGCCCGTTGTTATCGGTCAGCGTCCCGTTGTCCATCACCTGCAACAGGATGTTGAACACGTCCGGGTGCGCTTTCTCGATTTCATCAAGCAGCAGTACCGCGTGCGGATGCTTGATAACCGCGTCCGTTAGCAGGCCGCCCTGGTCAAAGCCCACGTATCCCGGAGGCGCACCAATCAAACGGCTGACGGTGTGACGCTCCATATACTCGGACATATCAAAGCGCAGCAACTCAATGCCCAGCGCTTTGGAGAGCTGAACCGTCACCTCGGTTTTCCCCACGCCGGTCGGGCCAGCGAACAGGAAGGAACCAACCGGCTTGTGGTCATGCCCCAGGCCAGCACGGGCCATCTTGATCGCTTCGGTTAAAGCCTCAATGGCTTTATCCTGACCAAAGACCAGCATTTTCAGGCGATTGCCGAGGGTGCGCAGCGTATCACGGTCGCTCTGAGAAACGCTCTTCTCAGGAATACGCGCGATGCGGGCCACCACGGACTCGATATCCGCCACGTTCACGGTTTTCTTACGCTTGCTGGCTGGCATCAGGCGCGCACGCGCACCCGCCTCATCAATCACGTCGATCGCTTTATCCGGCAGATGACGATCGTTGATGTATTTCACCGCCAGTTCCACCGCCGCACGTACCGCTTTCGCGGTGTAACGCACGTCGTGGTGCGCTTCGTACTTGGTTTTCAGGCCGTTGATGATCTGCACCGTTTCGTCAACCGACGGCTCGGTAACGTCGATTTTCTGGAAACGACGCGCCAGCGCACGATCCTTCTCAAAGATGTTGCTGAACTCCTGGTACGTCGTGGAGCCCATCACGCGGATCTTACCGCTGGAGAGCAGCGGTTTGATCAGGTTAGCGGCATCCACCTGGCCACCGGAGGCCGCACCTGCACCGATGATGGTGTGGATCTCATCGATAAACAGGATGCTGTTGGTGTCCTGCTCCAGCTGTTTTAACAGCGCTTTGAAACGTTTTTCGAAATCACCGCGGTATTTGGTGCCCGCCAGCAGCGAGCCAATATCCAGCGAGTAGATGGTGCAGTCGGCAATCACTTCCGGCACGTCGCCCTGCACAATGCGCCAGGCCAGCCCTTCGGCAATCGCGGTTTTACCCACGCCAGATTCCCCCACCAGCAGCGGGTTGTTCTTACGGCGGCGGCACAGCACCTGGATGGCACGCTCCAGCTCTTTGTCGCGGCCAATCAGCGGGTCGATACCGCCAACGCGAGCAAGCTGGTTAAGGTTGGTGGTGAAGTTTTCCATACGATCCTCCCCGCCTGCTTGCTCTTCATTGCTGTTGATCTGTCCGCTGGGATCCGATGCCTGGTTAGGCTCGTCTTTTCGCGTTCCGTGAGAGATGAAGTTGACCACGTCGAGCCGGCTGACTTCGTGTTTACGCAGCAGGTAGGCCGCCTGGGACTCCTGCTCGCTGAAGATGGCGACCAGAACATTGGCGCCAGTCACTTCGCTACGTCCGGAAGACTGGACGTGGAAAACCGCGCGCTGCAACACGCGCTGGAAGCTGAGCGTCGGCTGCGTGTCGCGCTCTTCTTCACTGGCTGGCAGCACCGGTGTAGTTTGTTCGATGAAGGCTTCGAGTTCCTGACGTAGCGCCACCAGATCCACGGAGCAGGCTTCCAGCGCTTCGCGGGCAGATGGGTTGCTAAGCAGTGCGAGCAGCAGGTGCTCGACGGTCATAAACTCATGTCGGTGCTCACGCGCTCTGGCGAAAGCCATGTTTAAACTGAGTTCCAGTTCTTGATTGAGCATAGGCACCTCCCCCAATTTTATGCCTTATCAGGCCTTTTCCAGCGTACACAGCAACGGATGCTCGTTCTCCCTTGCATAGTCGTTCACCATCGCTACTTTGGTTTCCGCAACCTCGGCAGTAAAGATGCCGCAGATCGCTTTGCCACGATAATGAACGGTAAGCATCAGTTGCGTTGCACGTTCAACATCATAAGAAAAGAACTTTTGTAGCACGTCAATAACAAATTCCATCGGCGTGTAATCATCGTTCATTAACATAACTTTATACATAGATGGCGGTTTTAGCGCGTCGCGCACTTTATCTTCCGCCAGCTGGTCAAAATCCAGCCAATCGTTGGTCTTACCCATTATGCATAACCACTTTGAATCTACCTCAGATGTTAGATAACAATCATCTATTACTGTCATCCGCGATGTCTGTCACAAACTGTTGCAATAGCGTTAACTGCCTCAAATTTTGGTTGATTATTGTCCCAACTCCAGCGCCAAACGCTTGACGGCTTCTTCCGTTTCTCTAAATTGTACAAGCGTGAGTTGGCGAGGTTTTGAACAGCCCCCACTCCACTACCGGTTCATTCCATCTTAATTTATAAGATTTACGAAGGATGTCGAAGCATGGAAATGGGTACTGTTAAGTGGTTCAACAACGCCAAGGGGTTTGGCTTCATTTGCCCCGAAGGCGGCGGCGAGGATATCTTCGCTCACTATTCCACCATTCAGATGGATGGTTACAGGACGCTCAAAGCCGGGCAGTCCGTCCGGTTCGATGTACACCAGGGGCCAAAAGGCAATCACGCCAGTCTTATCGTGCCCGTTGAAGCAGAAACGGTTGCATAGCTCTCTGATTCATTGTGTACACCCCGCAGGCAAAATGCCAGCCCGATCGGCTGGCATTTTTATTTTCGGGTTATTCCCGCGCCAGCGCATCCACCGGATCCAGCCGCGCGGCGTTTCGTGCCGGCAGCCAGCCAAACAAAATGCCGGTAAAGGTGGAGCACAAAAACGCGGTGAGGATCGCCATCGGTGAGAAGCCAATCTCCCACCCCGGTAAAAAGAGCTGGAGCGCGAAGGCGATCATCATCGAGAGCGCAATCCCCATCGCGCCTCCCACCAGACACACCAGCACCGCTTCAATCAAAAATTGCTGGAGCACATCGCTGGCTCTGGCCCCGACCGCCATGCGAATGCCGATCTCGCGCGTACGTTCGGTCACCGACACCAGCATAATGTTCATCACCCCTATCCCGCCGACGACCAGCGAAATCACCGCCACCAGCGTCAGGAACAGCTGAAGAGTACGTGTGGTCTTTTCGGCCGTTTTCAAGAGGCCGTCCATGTTCCAGGTGAAGAAATCCTTTTTCCCGTGGCGCAACGTTAACAGCCGCTCGAGCTGCTGTTCCGCCAGCGCGCTGTCGTAGCCCTCTTTCACTCGCACGGTAATGGAGTTGAGCCAGGACTGTCCCATAATGCGCCCGGAAATGGTGCTGTACGGCAGCCAGACGCGCAGGATCTTGCTGCTGCCAAACATGGACTGTTTCTCTTCCGCCACACCAATCACCGTGGCGGGCATGTTACCCACCAGGATCACTTCCCCCACCACACGGGTTTTATTGGGGAAAAGCTGTCTGCGCGAGTTAGCGTCTAACACCACCACCTGCGCCCTGCCCGCCAGCTGTTCCGCGTTGAAGGTCGCCCCTTCGCTGAAGGTCATGCCGTAGACGTTGAAGTAATCTCCGCTGACGCCGTTAGCGCTGGCCGCCACGTCGATGTTGCCGTAGCGCAGACGAAGGTTTTGCGACACGGCAGGCGTGGCGGAGTTCACCCACGGCTGCTTCTGAATAGCCGCCAGATCGTCGTATTTCAGCGCCTGCTGATACTGCGGCTCGTCGTCGCCAAAATCTTTGCCGGGGTAAACGTCGATGGTGTTAGTCCCGATGGCGCGAATATCCGCCAGCACCAGCTGTTTCGCCGCATCGCCCACCACCACAATCGACACCACCGAGGCAATACCGATAATGATGCCGAGCATGGTCAGCAGGGTGCGCATTTTGTTGGCCGCCATCGCCAGCCAGGCCATGGTCAGCGCTTCACGAAAGCCGCTGGAGAACTGTCCCCAGCCGGTGGACGCAGGTAAGGCTTCTTTCGGCGCCGCCGCTCTGGACTGACGTGGCGGCGGGTTGCTGACCAGCTCGCCGTCGTGGATCTCAATGATGCGTTCCGCCTGCGCTGCCACCTGCGGATCGTGGGTGACAATAATCACCGTATGCCCCTGATCGCGCAGCTGATGCAGGATCGCCATCACCTCTTCACCGGAATGGCTGTCGAGCGCACCGGTTGGCTCATCAGCGAGGATCACCTGTCCGCCGTTCATCAGCGCACGGGCAATACTCACGCGCTGCTGCTGACCGCCGGAAAGCTGCGAAGGCTGATAATCAACACGCTCCGCCAGCCCAAGACGCGTTAACAGCGCCTTCGCGCGTTCGAGGCGTTTTTTGCGCTCGACGCCCGCATACACCGCCGGCACCTCCACATTCTGCGCCGCGCTCAGGTGTGAAAGCAGATGGTAACGCTGGAAGATAAAGCCAAAATGCTCGCGACGCAGCTTCGCCAGCGCGTCGCCGTCCAGGGTGGAAACATCCGTCCCGGCCACGCGATAGGTGCCGCTGGTGGGCTTATCCAGACAGCCGAGAATGTTCATCAGCGTTGATTTACCCGAGCCCGACGCCCCGACAATCGCCACCATTTCGCCGGCTTCAACGCGCAGGGAGATGCCCTTCAGCACCTCCACCGGCCCGTCGCCGGACGGATAGCTGCGACAAATGTCATTCAGCTCAAGCAGCGCCGTCATTGCGCGGCTCCGGGCAGGCTTTCGCTGGTGACCACTTCCTCACCCTCTTCCAGCCCTTTTACCACCACCACATCGGTGTCGTTACGCGCGCCAATCACCACTTCACGCTCTCGGGTTTCGCCGTTGCGCAGTACTTTCACCTTATAGCGATTGTCCCCGGCGGATTCGCCCAGCGCGGAGAGCGGAACCGTCAGCACGTTTTTCACGCCGGTCAGCTGGATATGCACCTGGGCGGTCATGTCCAGACGCAGCACGCCCTGCGGGTTTGGCACCTCAAAACGCGCGTAGTAGAAGATGGCGTCGTTAACCTTCTCCGGCGTCGGCAGGATATCTTTCAGCACCCCTTCATAGCGGGTTTGCGGATCGCCCAGCACCGTAAACCAGGCTTTCTGCCCCGGCTTAAGGTGAATGACGTCCGCTTCGGATACCTGGGCTTTCACCAGCATGGTGCTCATATCCGCCAGGGTCAGGATGTTCGGCGCCTGCTGCGCGGCGATGACCGTCTGGCCTTGCAGGGTGGTGATCTGCGTCACTTCCCCGGCCATTGGCGCAACGATTTGCGTGTAATCGAGGTTGGTTTTCGCCGTATCCAGCGAGGCCTGATTCCGCTTGATTTGCGCATCGATGGTGCCAATCTGCGCCTGCTTCACCGCCAGCTCCGTGGCGGCGGTGTCCAGATCCTGTTTCGAGATAGCCTGCGTTTTCGCCAGCGCCTGCTGGCGCGTCAGGGTGACCTGAGCGAGATTACGCTCCGCCTCAGCCTGTGCGCGCTGCGCGCGCAGCTCCATCAGCGTCGCTTCCACTTCGCGGATCTGGTTTTGCGCCTGCTCAGGATCGATCACGCCCAGCAGCTGGCCTTTTTTAACCTTATCGCCAATCTCAACTGACAGGGTTTTAAGCTGACCGCTGACCTGCGCGCCCACGTCAACCTTACGCAGGGCATCCAGTTTCCCCGTCGCCAGCACGTTTTGTTGCAGCTCGCCCGGACGAACAATCAGCGTTTGATACTGTGGTACCGGCGCGTTCAGTACCTTCCATAACCAGAATCCGCCCGCTAACACCACTACCGCCAGCAGCAGAAACAGCTTTCTGCGTTTTCCCTTCAGGTTCATAAATATTCCAAATAATTGTTCTGGCTATCATCACCGTTGATTTTATCTAAACCACTCCTCAACGAAACCCCCGATCCCCGTAATCGTCGGGAATTGTTTACCCGATGTTGATAAAGCGCCTGCTGAAATAGCGATATTCCACCAGAAGCAGGATCTAACATGTCTTCCATCGTCGATACACCTTATTCAACGCTGCCCCAGCCTAAATCGGGCTGGCAACTGTTTAAAAGCCTGGCATCGGGTTCCCTCACGCCGGGGCTGGCGTGGCAAAATCCGGCCTATCGACGTAAGTTTATGTTGCGCTCGCTGGCAACGCCGTTCACCACTGCGCGCCTGCTCGGAAACCTTGCAAAACAGCCCCGTCTGATGCAGATCCTGCGCGTGCAGCCCGGCCTGCCGTGCCGCCTGCACCGGCCGTGGCTGACCGTCAATATGGGCCGTCAGAATACGCTGGACGCACTGAACGATCACTATCAGTTGATGAGCCGCCATCTTCCGGCGTCGCTGCTGAACGGCTACCTCTCCAGCCAGGGCATCACGCTGGTGACGTTAACGGGCAAAGAGGAGCAGCAGTTTAGCGTTCGCCTGAGCGCGGATGCGTTTCTGGACAAAGAAGGGGAAGCGACCCTCACTTTTTGCGACCACCAGAACACGGTGCTGGCCGAGCTGACCTTTACGCTGTGCACATACCAGGGCAAGTCAACGCTCTTCATCGGCGGAATGCAGGGGGCGAAAGCGCATGTCCCGCACGAGCACATTCAGCTGGCGACCAAAGCCTGTCACGGACTGTTCCCAAAACGTCTGCTGGTTGAAGCGGTCATGACGCTGGCAGGCGCCTTCCCGGTCGAGCAGATCCTCGCGGTGAGTAACGCCACCCACATCTACCGCAGCTGGCGCTATCGCAAGAAAAAAGAGGGAAAATTGCTGGCTGACTATGACAGCTTCTGGCGCTCCCTTGGCGGACAGCAGCAGGATAACGGCAACTTTGCCCTGCCGCTGACCATGCCACGCAAACCGATGGAAGAGATTGCAAGTAAAAAACGGTCCGAATACCGCCGCCGCTATGCCCTGCTTGATAGCCTGACCCAACAGGTTTCGCAGGCGACTGCACGTTAATCGGCCCTCCCGCGAGCCAGCCAGAGGACGCGGGAGAACATTTTACGCAGCAGCGTGGGCACCGACTCCACGCCTCGCCTGCCCGCTTCCGTCGCGACTTCAATGGCCAAATCCGGTTTTGACGACCGATGGATAGCTTTGGCAATCACCCGACGCATATTCATGGGCACATCGACCGGGATCATCGCCACGCGGTGAAAGACGTCGTCAAATCCCTGGCGGTACATAAAGTGCTCCATGTCCATCGCAGGCAGCGCGGTCAGATGCTCCCGCTCCTCTTCACGATCGTTATTGAGCAGGCTGCGCACGGTCGCCGCATATTTTTTACCCGCCTCATCGCCATCCACCAGCACGTGCCACTCTATCCCCATCCGGCGCGCAAATTTGATCAGCGGTTTTAAGCCAGACTGAGCAAATTCGATCACTTTGATCCCTTCGGCATCAAAGTGGTGTCCGCACTGGCGAGCCAGCTCGTTTATCACCCAGGTTTCCGTTTCCCCTTCCACCAGCAACCAGCAGCGGGCAAACAGGGAAGAGGCACGGTTAAAACGGATATGAAACGCGATCCGTCGGCCATCTTCGGCATTTAACCCGCCGGGCCCGAGCCGGTAGGCGGTTACCCGCGACGATTCACGCACCAGACGGCAGACATACTCCACCGGCGTCAGAGAAAGCAGCTCTCCGGAATTCGTGGTGGTGACTCGCTGCAACGGCAGCAGATTCAGAAGATGCCATGCCACGGAAAGCATAATCGGGTGCAGCCGCGTTTCCGGATCTTCCACCAGCAGCAGCGGGCGCGCGTCCCGATCCAGGCGCACCGTCCCTTTCGCCTGTAAAAGCGTGGAGAATAATCCCAGCAGGATCACCCGATGCGTGCGCCCGCCGGGGCGGTCGATCATGCGGTTGATAATATCGAGATAGCGCCAGCTTCGTTGTTCATCGTGCGAGCGGCGACGCATCAGACGGTGGCGCGCCTGCCCCGTTCCCTGCTCGGAGAAATAGTGCTCCAGCAGTTGCACCATGGCAGACAGGCCCTGACGGATCTGGCCGTCGGTGAGGTTCTGCGGCCGTGAGACCAGTTCACGGGCAAGGAAATCCAGTTCGCGGGCGGTCACCTCCACCTCGGGCATATTCGGCACGGTGCCGTTACGGATCCGCCGCATAAAGCGCGCGTCTCGTAAGCGCAGCACGGGGGAGAGGCGGATAAGATGGCGGGCAAGCTCGTCAATATTATCGAGCGGGATCGGATTTCCCTTCTCATCAAGAAATTCACGCAGGGTTAATACCCCGTCGTTTTGCGCCATTTCGCCCTCAAGGCGATAGAAAATACGCTGGAAACCATCTTCACAGGGCACCCAGCAGGGCGACATAGGGCGAAAACGACGCACGCGATGGCGACCGGGCTCGGATTCGCGGAAGGTCAGAATGATATGCAGGTGTTTCTCGCGTCCGTTGACATCCCCCGGCGGAAACCAGAAGTCATCATGAACGAAGTGGTACAAGTTCTCTTCGGGCGAAAGCAGCAGCGTCAGGGCATCCAGCAGGCTGGATTTACCCCAGGCATTTTCGCCTATCAGGACGTTGTTCTGTTCCAGTTGCAGCGACAGGCGGTTAATCCCGCGAAACCCGACAATCTCCACACGTTCGAGTAGCATACATCCCCCGCAATTCGGCCACTTTTTCCTTCAAGTTATCAGCAGTATAGCGGCAGGCTGTGGGTCACGACAGCAGAATATACGCCCCCTTAATTATTGGGCTATGCTCTTATTACCTCCGATCTGAACAAGGATTGACATCACATTGCCTTAAATCAAATTTAGTGAATTTATTTGAGTGGCGAAGGGATGTTGATGGTTTCAAAATACTGGCTCTTTGAGTCGTCATCCCTTTATGGCGATATAACCCGCGCGCAGGAATGGGCGCGGACGTTTATTATTGAGGTGGTTATGTTCAGAAAATTAGCGGCAGAATGCTTTGGTACATTCTGGCTGGTGTTTGGTGGCTGCGGTAGCGCAGTACTGGCAGCCGCATTTCCGGAATTAGGTATTGGCTTTGTCGGCGTCGCGCTGGCATTCGGTTTAACCGTATTAACCATGGCATTCGCCGTGGGGCATATTTCCGGCGGTCATTTCAACCCGGCCGTCACATTAGGTTTATGGGCGGGCGGACGTTTCCCGGCGAAAGATATTATTGGCTACATTATTGCTCAGGTTATTGGCGGTATTATTGCCGCGGCGGTGCTGTACGTAATTGCCAGCGGAAAAGCCGGGTTTGACGCCGCGGCCAGCGGATTTGCGTCGAACGGCTTCGGCGAACACTCTCCAGGCGGCTACTCGATGCTGTCTGCCATCGTGATTGAAATTGTGCTCACCGCAGGCTTCCTGTTGGTGATCCACGGCGCAACGGACAAATACGCGCCTGCGGGCTTTGCCCCCATCGCTATTGGTCTGGCGTTGACGCTGATCCACCTCATCTCCATTCCGGTGACCAACACCTCCGTTAACCCGGCGCGCAGCACCGCGGTGGCTATTTTCCAGGGCGGCTGGGCGCTTGAACAGCTGTGGCTGTTCTGGGTGATGCCTATTATCGGCGGTATTCTGGGCGGCGTGCTGTATCGCACCCTGCTGGAAAAACGCGATTAATTAAGTGCGGTCTGTAATGTCGGGTGGCGCTAAAGCTTACCCGACCTACGTTAGTGTGCACTTTGTAGGCCGGGTAAGGCGTAGCCGCCACCCGGCTTTTTTTGTAGCTTTACCTCACAGCCATTATTGGGTAGTGTCTCTGGCGCTTAACTGATACTCAAAAGGACCGGCTGTTCATGTTCTCAGGACTCCTCATCATTCTTCTGCCCCTGATTGTGGGCTACCTTATTCCGCTGCGTCATGAATCGGCCTTAAAGCTTATTAATCGTTTTCTCAGCTGGATTGTTTACGTCATTCTGTTCTTTATGGGGATCAGCCTGGCCTTCCTGGATAATCTGGCGACGAACTTGCTTTCCATCCTGCATTATTCTGCGGTTACGGTAGTGGTTATTCTGCTGTGCAATATTGCTGCGCTGTTCTGGCTGGAACGCACTATTCCCTGGAAAAATCACCACCATCAGGAAAAGCTTCCCTCCCGTATTGCGATGGCGCTGGAATCATTAAAACTGTGCGGCGTGGTGGTACTCGGTTTTTTACTGGGTCTGACCGGCTGGGCATTTTTACAGCACGCAACGGAAGCCAGCGAATATACGCTTATTTTCCTGCTCTTCCTGATTGGTATTCAGCTGCGAAATAATGGCATGACGCTGAAACAGATTGTCCTTAACCGCCGGGGCATGATGGTTGCCGTTATCGTTGTGGCCAGCTCACTGGCGGGGGGAGTGATTAACGCCTTTATTCTCGATCTGCCGCTGAAAACCAGCCTGGCGATGGCGTCCGGTTTCGGCTGGTATTCGCTCTCCGGTATTCTGCTGACCGAATCGTTTGGTCCGGTGATCGGCAGCGCCGCCTTCTTTAACGATCTGGCGCGCGAGCTGATAGCCATCATGCTGATCCCCGGCCTGGTACGCCGCAGCCGCTCTACCGCGCTGGGCCTGTGCGGGGCCACCTCAATGGACTTTACCCTGCCGGTATTACAGCGCTCGGGAGGGCTGGAGATGGTTCCTGCCGCCATCGTACACGGTTTTATTCTGAGCCTGCTGGTACCCATTTTGATGGCGTTCTTCTCAGCCTGATACTGCTTTGGCGGTAGTGAACCTGCCGCCAAAATTGCGCTAAATCAATAACCCTCCACTTAGTATAAGAAAGCACTTTTCTCCGTTGTGGCACAGGCATAACCTTAAACATGTATCTCAAATATAACTTTAACAGGTGTGATTATGTTTTGTGTGCAATGTGAACAAACCATCCGTACCCCAGCAGGCAACGGCTGCTCTTACGCGCAGGGTATGTGCGGCAAAACCGCAGAAACGTCCGATCTCCAGGATCTGCTGATTGCGGCGCTGCAAGGCTTGTCCGCCTGGGCCTTCAAAGCCCGTGAATATGGCATTGTTGATCACTATGTCGACAGCTTTGCGCCGCGCGCATTTTTCTCCACGCTGACCAACGTTAACTTCGATTCTCCACGCATTGTGGGCTATGCCCGCGAAGCGATTGCCCTGCGTGAAGCCCTGAAAGCGCAGTGCCTGAATGCCGACGCCAGCGCCCGCGTGGACAACCCGATGGCGGAGCTACAGCTGGTGAGCGACGACCTGGGCGAGCTACAGCGTCAGGCCGCAGAATTTACTCCCAATAAAGACAAAGCGGCGATTGGCGAGAACATCCTCGGCCTGCGCCTGCTGTGCCTGTACGGTCTGAAAGGTGCTGCGGCCTATATGGAGCACGCGCATGTACTCGGCCAGTACGACAACGCTATTTACGCCCAGTACCACAAAATCATGGCCTGGCTGGGCACCTGGCCTTCCGATATGAACGCCCTGCTGGAATGCTCGATGGAAATCGGCCAGATGAACTTCAAAGTGATGAGCATTCTGGATGCCGGTGAAACCAGCACCTATGGCCACCCAACGCCGACGCAGGTCAACGTCAAAGCGACCGAAGGCAAATGCATCCTGATCTCCGGCCATGACCTGAAAGATCTCTACAACCTGCTGAAGCAGACCGAAGGCACCGGCGTTAACGTTTATACCCACGGCGAAATGCTGCCCGCGCACGGTTACCCGGAGCTGCGTAAATTTAAGCATCTGATCGGTAACTACGGCAGCGGCTGGCAGAACCAGCAGGTGGAGTTCGCCCGCTTCCCTGGCCCAATCGTCATGACCTCTAACTGCATCATCGACCCGACCGTCGGTGCGTATGACGACCGTATCTGGACCCGCAGCATCGTCGGCTGGCCGGGCGTGAGCCACCTTGAAGGCGACGATTTTGGTCCGGTTATCGCTCAGGCGCAGCAGATGGCAGGCTTCCCGTACAGCGAAATTCCGCACCTCATCACCGTCGGTTTTGGCCGTGAAACCCTGCTGGGTGCGGCGGATTCCCTGATTGACCTCGTCAGCCGTGAAAAACTGCGTCACATTTTCCTGATCGGCGGCTGTGACGGCGCGCGCGGAGAACGTAACTACTTCACCGATTTCGCCACCCGCGTACCGGAAGACTGTCTGATCCTGACCCTGGCCTGCGGTAAGTACCGTTTCAACAAGCTGGACTTCGGCAACATCGAAGGTCTGCCGCGCCTGGTGGATGCGGGTCAGTGTAACGATGCGTATTCAGCCATCATTCTGGCGGTCACGCTGGCAGAGAAACTGGGCTGCGGCGTGAACGATCTGCCGCTGTCGCTGGTGCTCTCCTGGTTCGAGCAGAAAGCGATCGTTATCCTGTTGACCCTGCTCTCTCTCGGCGTGACCAACATCGTCACCGGGCCGACCGCGCCAGGCTTCCTGACGCCGGACCTGCTGGCCATCCTGAACGAGAAATTTGGTCTGCGTTCTGTGACCAACGTTGAAGATGATATGAAGCAACTGCTGAGCGCGTAAGGAGTAACTCATGACCATGCCAACCTCACAATGTCCGTGGCGGATGCAGGTTCATCACATCCATCAGGAGACGCCGGATGTGTGGACGCTGTCGCTGCTGTGCCATGACTACTACCCGTACCGCGCGGGCCAGTATGCGCTGGTGAGCGTGCGTAATTCGGCGGATACTCTGCGCGCCTACACGATCTCCTCCACGCCGGGCGTGAGCGAATACATTACGCTCACCGTTCGTCGTATTGATGACGGCGCAGGATCCGAGTGGCTGACCCGGGACGTGAAGCGCGGGGATTACATCTGGCTGTCTGATGCGCAGGGCGAGTTTACCTGTGACGACAAGACAGAAGATAAATTCCTGCTGCTGGCGGCGGGCTGTGGCGTGACGCCGATTATGTCGATGCGTCGCTGGCTGGCGAAATACCGACCTCAGGCCGACGTGCAGGTGATTTTCAGCGTTCGTTCCCCGGAAGATGTGATTTTTGCCGAAGAATGGCGCAACTATCCGGTGACGCTGGTGGCTGAGCACAACGCGACGCACGGTTTTGTCGCGGGGCGCCTGAGCCGCGAGCTGCTGCAAAGCGTGCCGGATATTGCGAACCGCATCGTGATGACCTGCGGCCCGGCGCCGTACATGGAGATCGTGGAGAAAGAAGTGAAAGCGCTCGGCGTGACCCGCTTCTTCAAAGAGCAGTTCTTCACGCCTGTAGCGGAAGCGGCGACCAGCGGGATGAAGTTCACGAAGCTGCAACCGGCGCAGACCTTCTTTGGCCGCGTGGGCACCACGCTGCTTGAAGCGCTGGAAAGCAACAACGTACCGGTGGCAGCGGCCTGTCGTGCAGGGGTGTGCGGTTGCTGCAAGACCAAAGTGGTTTCCGGTGAGTACACGGTCACCAGCACCATGACGCTGACCGACGCGGAAATCGCAGAGGGCTATGTGCTGGCATGTTCGTGCCATCCGCAGGGCGATCTTGTGCTCGCATAATCTGTCGTAGTTCACCTGTAGGCCCGGTAAGCGTCAGCGCCACCGGGCTTTTTTGTCCGTGCAGGCCAGCGCATTTGCCTTTGGAAACCCTGTAGGCCCGGTACGCGTCAGTGTATGACCGGATACATAGGTGACAGATCAGACCGGGAACATAGGTAACACTTTTCAGTCTATCCGGAGCACACTCTGGGTTTTTCGGTCGTAGTACGCAAGCG